>PAMH01000060.1 GCA_002707205.1 Legionellales bacterium | reverse complement strand
TTGTCTTTACTGCCATAATCAGGTTCTCCTATCGTTAACCTAGTGTACCTGACTATACGTTTACACAAAATTATTTATAGACTCCCTTGAACGCTTACTCATCTTTTGTAAGTTCTGCCTCTAATTCTTCAATTGTCGGCAAACTCGCTTGAAGGTTTTCTGGAAGTGATTGCGTTAATTGCGTTTCCCATGAAGCAATTCCTACTGGCTTACTCATGCCTCCTAACGCATATTCAACTAAAATTTCATCTTTACTTTTGACTAACAGTAAACCAAGCGCTGGTTTATCATTTTCATGCGTTAGCAACCTATCAACAGCTGTCATATACATACCTAACTGCGCACCATCACCTACCTCAAACTTTCTAGCCTTTATCTCCAAAACCACATATCGCCTCAACTTTAAATGATAAAACAAAAGATCTATGTAATAATCATTATCTCCAAGCTCAAGATGAACCTGTCTTCCAACAAAGGCAAAACCCTGCCCCATCTCTAATAAAAAACTTTGTATATGTTCAATAAGTCCTTGCTCAAGCTCTTTTTCTCGTCTTGGAGCATCTGTACCTAAAAAATCAAATAAATAAGGATCTTTAAAAGCTTGCTCTGCCATATCTGAATCTATAGCCGGCAAAGTTTCTGAAAAGTTGTTTTGTATTTTCCCCGACCTGCTAAATTTTTTAGTATCTATTTGAACAGCTAAGATATTGCGCGACCAGCCATATTCAAAAGCCTTTTTTGCATACCATAAACGCTCATTTTCATTATTCAATTTTTCTAATAAGGTAATATTATGGTACCAAGGCAATTGTGCGAGTACTTCTTGCACAACATGTTGATCAGGCCAAGCTGAAGCAAAAGCTCGCATATACTTCAGATTTCTAGTTGAAAAACCACTCATATCTGGAAATGCTTTATTCAAGTCAAATGAAAGTCTATCAATTACTTTTGCTCCCCAACCTGAATCCTGCTGCTTATCTAATATTCTCTTACCTATTCCCCAATATAGCAAAACCATTTCTGAATTCGCTGCTAATATTGTTTTTAATCTGGTATTAGCAATATTTAACTTTAACTCCTTTAATACATCTGGATAATCAACCGGCATAACTGATTTATTTGTGGCAACTGGAAACATTGCATTACCATCGGTTTTTCCACGTTGCTTTCGAGATGAGTCAGGAAACTGCTCTTTCTTATCAACCATAATAACCCTTATTTATCAGGCAGTTACAATTGTGCAAGAACCGCTTGCACAATTATCTATATTGTATCGCAAACACATAAAATGCCGCATTCATGATTAGTTTCTTTGGATCATATCAAATCTAGATAAAAATATATCATTTTCTCCTAGTTTTTTCGAACTTCTATTCTTGAATTCCCTGAATTCAATTTTCACAAGCTACGTCCGATAATAGAACTTATCGGTTATGAGATCCTGCCTGCCTGCGTGAATTCAACTCGCTACAAAACCAAGAAAATTTCAAACAAGACTTTCCTGAATCTTAATTATTTGTGATAACTTTTACTATCACAAATGCTAAAGCCTCTACAGGTGATCCAAGTCGGCTATGGAAGCCTCCAATAAATCATCCCAGCTATTTGGTGGATTACCACTTAACAACATTTTTTTGAACGCCCTATATGCATCATGCTTGCTCTCATAGGCGCGCTTTGTTTTTTCATTATTAACCCATACATAAACAATAATTTTTGACTTAAGGTGGTACCTAAAAAACAAACGATATTGTTGATAAAATTTAGCCCTAAACCAATGCTTATGCTCTTCCCCTAAAGTATCGCCTTGTCTGTATTGTTTTTGGGTTGGGTCGTTTGGTATATCTTGAAAGGCTAGCTTTTTAATTGCTGCCAATATCTTTGTTGCATTTTTTTCTTTATATTTATCCGGATATTTTAATCTTAACTCGCTAACTTTAACGGTCAAACGTTCTATTTCTTCTACAAAAAGTGGGTGCGCATAAATATACCACCCGTTAATGTTGATTGGTTTTTTCTGGCTCAAAACTAATATTCCTCTTCATCAGATAGAGGCTCATCTAGGTTAATATCAACACCAGAAACCAAAGAAGATATTTTGGTAACAAGTTCATTATCTATTGCTTGAATATGGGAAGGATTTTTAGCCAGATCATTTGCCAAAAAAGTTAAAAAATTAAATAGAACACTATCTTCATCATCACTGCCTTTTCGAATGCGCGATAAAATAACACTACCATCCCCAGTAACTGTATAACGTATTTTTTCACGTTTATGTAAATGCAAAACTTTTCGTACTGGCTCAGGTACTGTTGTTTGATATCGTTCTGTTAACGTTGATTCTGCAACCAATATATTACTCATAGTGCTTCTCTAAATAATAACCCATACTTTAATGGTAATGCAATTGCATTACTTTGTCAACCGGAGAAAATATCTAGCTTTTATCCGCTCCTCTGGTATTTGGAGTTAGCCCCTATTTGTTATAAATTTCAGTTTCAATAACGAGAAGCAAAAGATAAATAAATTAGATAACTTAATTCTTGACTCTAAAAATGAATTAGATGTACAAAAGCAAAATATGTTGAAACATCCCCTCCTCCTGAATTCAATTTTTCATTATCGATGATAACATTTATCGGTTATGAGATTCTGCCTGCCTGCGTGTACCTATTGATTTAATGCTTTTTCCACCTCCTTTGGAATACTTGCAATAACAGTTAAATAGGCTCTTGCCGTTCTATCAGGATTCCTAGAACCCTGCTCCCATTTCTCAAGTGTTCTTTGATTAAAACCAAAATGTGACGAAAACTCACTACGTGACATTTTTAAATTGCTTCTAATAGCTTTAACATCAATTTCTTTAGGTACATGAACCGCATGAGATTTAGCTGACTTTTTATTCTTATTGGTTGCATAGTCAACTGCTTCATGCATACCTTGAATCAAGCTTTTTGATACACTAGACATTATCATTCTCCTCATAAGCCAGTACAATTTGTTTAATTAGTTTCTTTAAAATCTTTTTGTCCTTCGCGGAAATATTAGCGCGCTGATTTTTAGCATATGCGGTTAATAAAAAAATTGGTAATTTTTGATTGTGATAATAATAAAGCACACGCATACCACCACTTTTACCGCTGGATTGATTTATTTACCAGCGTATTTTCCTAATACCGCCAGTTCCCTCTATTACATCCCCTTTTAATGGTTCACAAGCAATAAAATTATCAATAATTACTTGCTCGACAAGCGAATTTGCCTGCTTTATAAACTCTGGAGTCTCAACGACAACTTGTAATATTTTACCTTTTATCCACTTATTACATACCCCAACGGGGTATAAAGCAAGAGAGAATTATAATCTAACACCCTGATAAAAGCATCTGTCACTAGGCTAACCCATAGCAATAATTCAGGACGCTCATAAGCCATAATGCATAGTATTTCAGCGCTCAATAAAGTGCAAACTAAAATAAATCAATTGAAGCAAATAATAAATTTTACCAACTTTACTGTTCAAAGATAAATTTATGGATTATAATTATTTTTTGCTTAAATCAGGTAATGGAGACACGATGAAGGAATTAACCTCTTATGGAGTTAAAGACCCTGTTGCATTAATGGAAGCATTCCACGAGATAGGACAAAATGCAATTATTAATATTGTTGAGACTTCAGCAGCACCAGAAAATCGAAAACAACTTAGAACATGGGGAATAAATGCCGTTGCTCAAATGGTTGGTAAAGCCCCAAACACTATAAGATCACTAGAAGAGAAAGGCGCTATATCTCCACCTATAAAAGATTCTAATGGTAGAAAACAATATACTCTTGAAATAATTAATCAAATTCGAGATTTAACCAATACAAGATTTACTCGCCCTGAATCTTCAGAGCCAATAATTTGCTCCGTAATGAATTTTAAAGGCGGTGTAGGTAAATCAATGACATCTCTACTGCTTTTACAATACCTTGCAATTAATGGCTTGAAAGTCTTAGGGGTAGATTTAGATTCTCAAGCAACCTTAACCACATGGTTTGGATTTATTCCAGATATAGATCTAAATGAAGATGATACCTTGGCAACAACCTTATTAGAAGATGAAAATGATATTACAAGAGTTATAAGAAAAACTTACTTCACAGGTATTGATTTAGTACCGGCTAATTTAGAATTGCAAAACGCAGAGTTAATTTTACCCTCTTTATCCGATGATAAAATTAAAGAATTAGGAAGCCCTCTTAAGCGTTTAAAGTTAGCATTGGAAAAAATAAAAAATAATTATGACGTCATAATTATTGATTGTCCACCAAACACCGGCGCATTAACGATGAATGCTGTGTCAGCTATTAACTCAGCTTTAATTACCCTCCCTCCATCAATGCCAGATTTCGCGTCATTTATTCGATTAACAAAAACACTTCAACGCGTTTTTAAAGCTGTAAAACCTGAAGAATTAAATTTCTTTAGAATATTATTGACAAAGCACAAAGGTAATGCAGCTGCCAATAAGTTAGATCAGTTGATGAGGAAGCTATACGCTGAATATATATTAGTAAATCACATGGTGGACTCTGCTGAAATTGATAATACAGCTAATGCGTTATTGTCACTTTATGAAAAACCATACGCGACAAACAGCTCTACATATAGACGCGCTTTAGAAGCTTGTAACAAAGTTAATCTTGAAATTTTTGATGCATTTAAAGAAATTTGGGAAAGATAAAAGTGTATAGAACTAATTTAAGGAAACTATTATGTCAAAGAAATGGGCAGACCCACTAGACAGACTATTAGAAGCTGATCAAAAAGCAAAAACAGTAAAAGAATATATAGAAGCAAGCGAGGAACAAAGCTCCCAACCTCTCTCCTCTACGTATAAAAATAATTACTTTGCTTCCGTTTTAGAAATAGATCCAAGTAAAATTATTAGGTGGGAGCATAAAGATCGACCAGAAAATGAGTTAGGCGATATTGAAAGCTTAGCTAATACATTTAAATCAGTTGGACAACAACAACCCTGTGTTGTTAGAGCTTCAAAAAAACATAAAGAGTGTTATGAGTTAATAGTTGGAGAACGCAGATGGAAAGCTGCTCAGCTTGCTCAAGTAAACTTAAAAGCTGTAGTACAAGAATTAGATGACAAAACAGCAGCATTAATTCAAGCCGTTGAAAATGAAAAAAGAACTGATTTATCTGATTATGCAAAAGGCATGAGCTATGCAAAAAAAATTAAAGATAAAATATTAACGCAAAAAGATCTTATAGAAATACTAGGTATAAGCCAACAACAAGTAACAAGATTACTTTCATTCTCAAGAATTCCCAAAATTCTTTTAGATGCAATATCAGATCTAAAGCTAGTATCAGCAAGAACATCTGAAGAATTAGCAAGGCTAGCAAATAAAAATCAAGAAACTTTGAATATTTTAATAGAGTTAGCCCCAAAAATACGAACAGGAAAATTTGGCGCAAATAAAATATTAAAAGAAATTGAAAGAAAATCCGCAAATAAAAATAACGTTACTTCGTTAAAAATCGAAGATGATTCTGGTAGGCATTTATTTACATGGAGAAATGATAATAACGCAATACCATCAATTCACTTTCCATCATCTATAGCTAACTTACTTAGTAAAAATGATAAAGATTTAACAAAAATAACAAAAGAAATAAAAGAGCTTATAACAAAAAAAATTGAAGAAACTTTGAACAATACCCCACGTGGGGTTTAAAAAAACCCCAGTGCTTCAACACTGAGGTTTTTAAAAGGTGTTTACTACAATCAAAACACCACCAACACGTAGATTGTAGTAGATACGACTTAGAACATCAAGGTTTATTAGATTAACCTTGAGACTTTTATAAAAAAAGGAGTTGTATATGACTACTACGGTGTCATCTATGGATATATGTCCAATTAATTTTAACTTATTTACAGAAATAAATAGCATCACGCAAAATATTGAAGCCACCCTACTCTACGCAAAAATAAAGTTTCATCTTAAAAACTCCAAAATAAAAAAGAATTTTGATATTGCCATCGCTCGAACGCGAAAAGAAATAGCAGAATGGTTTGGATATAGCGTAAAAAAAATAGATACCCTACTCTCATTATTAAACAAGAAAAAATTAATCTCTTATCAATCAGGCATGTGGTATGGCCATAAAAAGCTGTTTATATCCTCGTGCGTTAAAAACAATGAATTTATCCCCATTAATATTAACTTACTGGATAAAGTAAAAAAAATAACTGGCTCATTTAAGTCCGCACTTATTTACTCAAAAATAGCCTTTGCTTTTGCTAATACCAATATCATTATTAATGATAAGCGCTGGTGTACAATAAAAATAGAATCCTTAGCTAACTGGTCTGGATTAAGCGCAAGAACTGTCAGTAATATCATTAAAGAGCTAGTTAACCTTGGTTATATTATTAAAGAAAAGTTTAATCGCTATAATAAAACACAATCACATTATCATATCCCACAAGACATTATTAATAACATACGAAATGCTTATCAAACAGCACTAAAGAATAAAAAACAATTAGATTCAAATAATGACACACTAAAAAAGAATAAAGAAAGCAACAATAAAGATAATATTAAAAACCAAAATATTTTTAATATAAACGGTGATAAACAGCAAAAGATAAAATCATTAAAAAAGAACACAGAAAAATTAAACGTAAATCTCACACGAATAGGGGAGTGCTCTCATGCAAACTATCCACAAGCAGTTATTCACAACAATGATACATGCTATCCAAATTGCATACAGCAACCTGCAAATTTGGGAGTTTCCATAAATAAAGTTTCAAATAATAAGAAAACAAATAATAATACCGAGCAAAATAATTCTGCACAGAATAAACAAACCTTTTGTGATATTAATTTGATTTATTTTGAAGATAAGTTAAATCAACGGCAGAAAAATTATTTATTTTCTGCTTTGAATAAAACAATTAAGCGATATCAATTGAAAATCTCTAATACAGAACTGCTAAAACAAGAGTTGGTTTTTTCAATAGAATCACAGCAGCATAAAAACATTAAGAGCTTTAAACATCTGGTTTCGCGCTGTATGAAAATTATAGCAAATGGACAATGGTTAACGCCTAAAGGCTTTTATAAATATAGCGAGCAGGGTAGGGCGATACATCAAATACAACGTAACAGAGAGAAACAATGGGCTTCTGAAAAAGAACTTGAAAAACAAACAAATTTAAATAAAGCGCTTAATCCATTAAAAAATATCAACGATAAGGATTTAACAAAAGATGCTGTCAAAATAGCAAAGAAAATAAAAGAAATAACGATAAATCAAGCAAATTCAACAGATACGCGTATTTTTGATTATGTTAAATCCTTAATTGCACAGTTGGAAAATCTTTTAATGCAAGGGGCTGATAAAGCCCAAATTGAAAAACACCTAAATTCCTTTTGAATGCGTTTAGCTTGTTTCTATTACGAAGTAATCATTTTTACTAAAATCACTAGAAGCAAATGAAGTTTTTATTTTTTCAGGGGTTAATGTGTAAATTTTTTCACCACACTTAGTTAGCATTGAAATTCTAAGTTTTTTATTTCTTTTAAAAAAAACGGGATTTTTTAATAAAATAAATTTTTTAGTATTAATGTTCTTTAATTCATTATGTAGCATTGACTGCTCAACAGGTGGGAATAAACTAATACGTTTATCTAAAGCTGATTTTATTTTTATCTTAACAAAAATAGAAGTTCCTATTATATATCCATATGCAAAAATCCAATTACGGTTACATTCAATTTTATTTAATGTGTATACATACTCTGATTCGCTAAGAATATTATTAAAATAAAACAAAAAAAAGTCATGTATTTTTTTTAAAAAATAAAGCTTATTCATAAAAGTTTACTCCGTTTCAAATATTATCCTTAAAATTTTTCATAAATTATATAGATACACCAAGGGTTTCAGTCTTATTATACTGCTCATCATCTGTAACTTTTGACGTTCTGGTAAGCCTGCTTATTGTGTGTTGTAAATTTGGGTACTGAGCAACTAATTTGCTTCTATCCGCAAGCTCCCAATCTTGATAAACAAAACCAGGCGAAACCGTACAACCAACTAATGAGAATGCATTCGAATCTAATAATTCTGCTGCAAACCAATGCTCTCTTGGAACGATTATTTGTGGTTCAGCATCATTGTGATTTTTACCTAATATTTTTTTAGTTAACGTTCCTTTGCTATTAATAATATAAATAGCTAAATCACCTCCATCATGAAAATTCCATATTTCATCAGATTTCATTTTATGGAAAGATGAGAAAGAGTTATCACCAGCAGATAATAAGAAGTATATGCTGGTCATGCTTGGTCTATCTTCTTGAACGTTCTCTGAATAAATAGCTAACTCAGAGCGGTAAGTTTCACTATAGAATCCACCTTCCTCATGTTGAGTCATTTTGTATTTGTTTAAATAAAACTGCTGATCTCTTGCCATTTTCCTTTATCCTTATAAATTACTAGTTAAATCTAAATGGGTTATAACTAACGCCATTGTCGTATACATCTAAATTTTCTTTTGTTTTTAAATACATTGAAAATATAGAGGCTGGAACACTAAGCACTAAAGCATAAAATATTTCTAAAAGATATATGGATATAAAAAAAGCAAAGGCATTATGTAAAGAAACTTGATTCTTATAACCAACAAGAACTATACCAGTCGCTAATGAAGTTGCGAAATTAATTTCCAAAAAAGCTTGCTCCGCGGAGCGCAATGTGATCAAATTACCTCATGATACGAAAACTCAGCACACAAGAACGAATAGACTTGCAAAAGCGGCATAAAAAAGAGCGCGACAAGCGAGTATGCGACCGAATAAAAGCCGTCCTAGCTTATGACGATGGCTACAGTTATTCAGAAATAAGTCGTATTCTGCTACTGGATGATGAAACAATCCGTCGTCATGTCGAAGCTTATTTCAAGATGCATAAGCTGATACCAGAAAATGGTGGCAGCTCAGGCTATTTAAATAAATCGCAAACAGCTGAGTTAAAATCACATCTTCGAGAAACAACGTACCTTTACGTGAAAGAGATTTGCGTTTACGTTAAAACGACCTTTAATAAATCATATACCATCAGTGGTATGACTAAGTGGCTTCAATCAAATAATTTTCGTTATAAAAAGCCACATGGCGTTCCTGCTAAAGCAGATGCACAGCTGCAAGAGGCGTTTATTAAATACTACGAATCGTTAAAAGCTTCCTTAAACGAAGATGAAATCATTTATTTTGTTGATAGCTCTCATCCACAACATCAAACACGTCTAGCTTATGGTTGGATAGAAAAAGGTGTTCGAAAATCAGAAAAGATGACAGCCTGCCAAAAGCGAGTGAACTTGATAGGTGCTGTTAACTTAGAGGGACATCAAGTTGAATACCAACACGTTGATTGGGTTAATGCAGAAAGCATTAAGGGATTTTTAGAGCAACTGATTGCTTCAAATCCAACAGCCAAAATGCTTCATTTGATTTGGGACAATGCAGGCTACCATAAAAGCAAAGAAATTTTATCGTTTATTAAAAACAAAAAGATAAACTTACATTACTTACCGCCGTATTCACCCAACCTTAATCCAATTGAGCGATTATGGAAAATAATGCATGAAAAAGTGACATACAATCGCTACTACCAAAAGTTAGCTGATTTCACAGAAGGGATTATGCATTTTTTTGAAAATATTGAGGATTATAAGCCAGTGATCCGAAAAAGAATTAATGATAATTTTCAACGACTAAATTTTGCCTAGTTCGCAACTTCAAGTGCAATGGGTATATTATACCAACCAAGACAGCACCGCCTACAGCTGAAGATAACACACTTCTAATCCAGAAATACTTACCATGCATCTTTATTTTTAATTTTGAAAAAATTATAGAGTTTACAAAGTTACTTGAAACTGTAGCAATAGTGCCTGCCATTATAAACGATAATATATCTTTAAAAACAACATTGTAAGCAGCTTGATTTGCCCAAAGATTTGGGGATGGCAGATGAATTACAAGCGTTATTAGCAACGCAAAGATTAGCTGAAATAATAATGTATACCAAATAAGTTTTTTGGTTATACTATAACCATAAACATCAGCAATTATATCTAATATTGCATAAGTGATAGGAAATATAAAAGGTGGAGCGGGTTCAGTTATCCCAAATAAACTTACCATTTTATAGGCAACAGAGGTAGACGCTAAATAAATTGTAAGATAAAAAAAAGATAAAGGTAGTAAATATTTAAGATTTAATTTTATAGGCTCTTTTCTATACATAACTTCTCCATGTTTTTTAAGATTTAAAATCTGTTGTTAATTTTATTAACTTCCCTAAAATCTTATAATTATTATTGAAAGGGACTACTTTGCAATAAGAGTTTAATGATCTAAGATATTTCTGATCATCCTCAATTAATACTTGTTTTAAGCTAATAGATTTAGCGCCAACCTTATTTACAAGTAAGAAATCCTTATTTTTAGCTGGGGCTTTGGAGTCAAAAATAAGAATACTTCTGTCTAACAGCTCATGCCAGCTTTGATCTTCCGTTAAAACAGCAAAAACATTTTCATGATTATCTATAAACTTAATAGTATAAAAACTTTCTGTGTTTTTAGCGCTAAAGTTATCACTATAAATTGTTAGCGAATTCCAAAAAAATAGCGGTATTTTTATACAGTCAATATTGTTGCGCGGATATTGTACATCTTTACCGATAAGTTGGTCAACCTCAATTTTAAAAAACTTAGCAATTGGAACTAGCGTTGCTATTGTTGGGTTTGCTTTAGGATCGCTTTCAATTCTTTTTATTGTTGCAATTGGAACACCAATGTGTGCACTTAATTGAGAAAGGGTCATGCCGCTTTGTTTTAGTAATTTTTTTATATTAGCGTTTAAAATATAAGGGTCATAAAACCACTCTGCTTCTAACATAATAATCCTTTGCCTTTGCAGGGTTCAATTTTTATTTCTAATTTTTGAACCAAGAGTACCATTCATGCGTATGTTTGAGCAACTTATTTAAAAATAAATGGAAAATTTAAAGGAAAGGCTTCCATATATGGAAAATTTAGGTTAATATTTACTTGAACTTTCATATATGGAAAAAAGGACGACATGAAAAGTCAATGTGTAGCATCACCGGCAAATGAATCAATCGCGATGGCGAGAAAATGGCAAGTGTCATTTTGTGATAATGATTTTTTTGCAGCGCTGATTTTGAATTACCTTATGTATTGGCATAATTATTGCTTAGCGCGAAGCGAGAAAGCCAAACAAGAAAATGAAGTCGCGGCACTTCATGGATTGCCGCCTAAAGCAAATGAAGGGCTTTTACAGTTCCATTCCATTGACGAAATAAAAGAAGGCATACTCAATGCTTGCGGTCGAAATAAAATCATTAACGCTATTCAATATCTTGAAGAAAAAGGCGCAATATCTATACACACAAATCCAAATCCGCGCTTAAAATTTGATAAAACAAAGTTCTATCAATTTCACCCTGAAGTTTGCCAATACTTTATCGATAACGGCAAGCACATGAATTCTGATGAGGCGCAAACAGAAACAATAACAACCAATCAAGGCGAGCTAAAAAATAAACAGCTTATTAACGAAAATATCAATTATGAAGAAAACTCTAATAAAATCAACAATGTTTCAATTCAAAACATCGATGTCCCGATTAGGACAATCGATAGTCCCGATTTAAACGATCGAGGGTTTAAAAATAAACGACCATCGTTTAAATCTAACAAAACATATAATGATACAGAGATTACTACAGAGATTACAAAAAAAGCAGCAGCAGAGAAAAGAGAGGTGTTAGAGAAAAGGGGAGAAGAACAAAAACAAGAAGAGCAAAAAATGCCCAGTAAAAATATTGACCACTTAAAAACTAATCTCGTGAAGGGTGAACAAACTGCTGCTGCTTTTTCTTTTTCTGAAAAATTTAATTCCGCTTCCATCGATGGTGTTATTGGCGACTCGCTTAACGATGCGCAAAAGCGTTATTTGTTAGAACGAGCAAGTTCCATTATGCACTTGTATGACTTGCCTGTGCGCGATTTATGTATCGCCATCCAAGCTGAATTACTAGATAAAAATTCATTCAAAGCCAGCGAACAACAGTTTGTCAAAAAATTAAACATTATCATCAAGCAGACGAAGAATTGTGCATGGCATCCAGTGAGTATTTTAAACGCACTTACAAAAACTGAGAGAGATAACAAACAGGAGTCGCTTGAAAGTGACATTAGCGCAATGAAAGTACAGCGCGCAAATTTATTTGCAGATGTGAAGCAATTACAGGTGTTATTTGAAAGAAACCCAAATGAGGCGCTTAAATCACAATACGATGAACGAAATCTTCAGTTAACAAATATTACTCAGCAAATACAGGCTCTAGAGGCGAAGCTGTATGCAACAAGCGCATAAGGTTTTTCGAAGGGAAGTAGGGAATATGATTTTAGTAAAAGACATTGAAAATTTAAGCTTGCGAGAAAAGTTAATAGCCGCACTCATTTCATTAGTATGTAAAAAAAATGCAATGCCAACATTCGCGAAGGTCATAGAAGCTGCCGATTGTACGACAGATGAAGTCTTTGCGTATTATATCGATATTGATATCGAAACCCTTGCATTTGATACGGTTGATTTTATTGCTCACCAATTACTAGCGAAGTTAACTGAATTTAACGCACAGATAAAATCGCTGGATGCTGATAACCCCTTGTTGCTAAGTAAAGCATTTTTAGCATTCGATAATTTGGTCTATCAATTATTTATCTCGAATGCGGGCAGGACGCTACTGATTATTTATGCACAATATAGGGATGAGCGCCGTCTAAAACGTTATTTAAGCCATGTTAAAAACGCAATAATAACAGAGGCAGATAAAATTATGGTTAAGCTTACAGTTGTGCATAATGCACAAACCTACATCAGTCGCTATTTCGATGCGCCAATATGCGCTGACATTTCTTATCTTTTTATTTCATCAAGAGAAAACAATAATTTTAAATTAACAGAAAGTGATAAGGATAACTAATGCTTTATATTACGCCAAAATTTCATGAGCCAATTTTAATTAAAGAGTCCGGTATTACGATTGCCAGTTTTACGCTCAAAGGGTTAAGTAATTCCGGTATTGATATCGCTATAGATACCAAGTTATCCGTCAAAGTAAATAGCGATTTTATATTAGATAATCAGCAAAACAATAATCAAAAAGTCATCGCCAGTAATATCGGACAATTCTATACCATCGGCGAAGATATTTTATTTATTTTGGAAAAAATTAGTAAATACGGCGTTGAGGTTGGGATTAATGCGCCTCGACAATATCAGATTGAGCGATTACAACACGGAGATAAGCTTTATGAAAGCAAGGAAGGACGTTATGCATAAACAGGCAAATAATCTCATTATTTTTATTAACTTTGCGATAGTTGCACTGCCGTCACTAGCGATTTTTTTAATGACACGATGAAAAATTTTCAAAGGAAATTAAAGGAGCTTTTTATGATTAAATCACGCAAAATTTTATGTCACAAAAAAATGAAACGTTTTATCTCAACCTTAAGCGTTTCAATGTTAACGCCAATCGCCACATTTGCAAGCTCTGACATGATGTCAACATCGATGCGTAATGGGTTGGATTATTTTAATGATGATATTGCACCTTATCTTATTGCGGTTACGGCTATTGGCTTGATTATTGCGTTTAAAATGGGGCGTTTAGATAAGGCAGCTTTAGTTAAATGGGTAATATGTAGTGGCGCACTCATTAGCGTACCTTTTATATTGAGTGAATTTTTTAACTTAAGCGTGAGCATGTAGAGATGGAAAGCACATTATTTACGGCAATGACATCTCCTTCGCAAATGGGTGGTATTGATGCGGATTTATTTCTGTTTACGATATTCGGTGCACTCATGATTTTTGAGTTTACAAAACAGCCGCTGTATTGCTTGATTTTAGTGCCGGTCTATTTGTTTTCATACATTGAGGGTAAAAAAGATAAGTACTTTTTCAAAGTAATAGTGAAGCGAATTGAATGCTCGAATACTAAGAATAGAAAAAAATGGGGATGTCATAGTTATGAGTCCTATTAATGCGTTGTTGAAAAGCTTAAAAAAAGAATCTGGCGTATCAAAGCATTGCCCTTATTCGCACTTGTTAAGCCCAAGTATTGTCGAATGTATCGATGGTAAGTTAATGAGCGTAATTGCAGTCGATGGTGTTTCTTTTGATACAGCCGATGAGGATGTTATTAAAACATATAAACAGATTTGGCATGATGCAATCACAAGGATTGATGATAAGTGCTGTATTTATGTCACGATGCATCGTGAGCAGCAAGACGTTAATTTATCAGGTGAATTTAAGAACACATTTTTAAAAGACTTTGATAAATCGTATCACCAGCAGTTTAAAAATAAAGCATTTTATAAAAATACATTATTTATTACCGTCATGATAAATGGCGTGAGTGAAACCGAGGGTAACAAAACAAATTTTATCGATAAGGTTACAAACTTTATACAAAAGACCAATAATAAAACGATTAAAGAGGCCAAAAGCTATCGCAGAGAAAAAGCACAAAAAATGCTTAACGAGAAGGTGAGCCATTTATTAACGGCACTCTCCAAGTTCTCTCCTGAATTACTGGGCGCGCGTGATAAACAATTGGGTTATAGCGCGCTGCTTGCCTTTTTAGCAAAAAATATCAACGCATTAGAAATCATTCCTTTTAGAGCAATTACCCCAAGTTTTGGTCATCAGTTTGGTTTTAATCCGCCCCAAAATAAGCAAGCGCAATTTTATCCTGAAAGTAATTTATCGCAATATTTAACTGCAAGCCAAATCTTTTTCGGTGATTACATCCTCTTTAAATCAGCAAACGGTATTAATAAAAAGTTCGGCGCGATGTTATCAATTAAAAACTATCCAAGCAGTACTTGCCCTTATATTACTGATAAATTGCTAACGTGTGATGCCGAGTTTATTATCTCTAATGCTTTTTTCCCCCTTGATAATCAATTCGCCACAAAATCAGTTGAGCTACAGCGCGCAAAACTCAATGCCGTTGGTAGTAAAGCGCATGAGTCTATTGAGCAGTTAGCCTATTTAGAAAGTGATATCGCTGGCGATAGAGTAAGGCTGGGTTTGCATCAAATGAACATCTTAGTGTTAGGTGCCAGTAAATCAGCAGTTGATAAGGGAATTATTGAAGCGACCAAAAGCCTGCAAGATGCAGGGGTTGTCGCTGTACGTGAAACCTTTGGAGAGATGCCAGCTTTTTGGTCAATTTTGCCTGGTAATCAGAAATACATGGCGCGCCTATCCTCGATTAGCTCAGAGAACTTTGCAGATTTTACCCCACTACACAATTATCGCTTGGGGTATAAAGATGAGAACTTTTTAGGCAGCGCTGTCACCTTATTAAGTACGCCATCGAATACGCCTTACTTTTTTAACTTTCACACTAAAGGCACAAAAGAGAATCCTTCAAAAGGGCATTACATTATTATTGGTGGGAATGATTCAGGGAAAACTGCAACTATTGCAGGTTTTGATGCACAGTTTAGTCGCTATGCGGGTCGCTCAATTTTCTTTGATAGAGATAGAGGTCTTGAGATATATGTCAGAGCTTGTGGGGGATTTTATTCTGTTTTATCCCCTGAGCAGCCTGAGAACTGCCAATTTAATCCGCTACAGTTAGATGATACCGAGGTTAATCGTCAGTATTGTCGTGAGTGGTTAGCGCTTTTAGTCAAAGAAGAAAATGAAGAGATGTTACCCGCCAGCATTCAAAAACAGCTTGATACTTGTATCGAATATGCTTTTCGTGATTTGGATAAAAAACATCGTGTGCTTTCTAATATCACCAAAGTTCTGCCGATAAACTTTCCGCGCTGGGATGCGCTCAACAATTGGTTAAAATCAGAAAATGGTAAATATGGCTATATCTTTGATAATCCAACCGATGCTTTTACCTACTTTGATAAAATGGGTTTTGATTTAACGCACTTTTTATCACGTGAGCCAAAGCCCGTACTTGCAGCGATTATGCATTATCTTTTCTTTCGTGTGGAATCTTCTCTTGATAGCCGGCCAACCCATTGCGTGTTTGATGAAGGGTGGCAAATGCTGCAAGAGAAAATCTTGCGCGATAGAATTGCGATTCATTTAGCAACAGGACGTAAAAAACGCTTATTTATTGGCATTGGCACGCAGTCTTTAAAATCAATTGCCGAGAATCCTATCAGTCACGCCATCGTTGATAATATCGCAACTGGTATCTATTTTGCCAATAACAACGCAAAACCTGAATACTACATCGATATTTTAGGATTAACAGAAGCTGAGTTTAACTTCATCAAAAATACCAATCCTGCAAAACGTCTCATGTTAATTAAACAAGGTAAAGAATCAGTGATTTGCCAATTTAATTTAACGGGCATGGATAAAGCGCTAGCGGTACTCTCAGCAAATGAGAAAACAACACGCTTAGCGCAACAGATTATCAGTGAGGTTGGTACTAACCCCGATGTTTGGCTGCCCCTGTTTCACCAAAAGAGAGTTTTAAAATGAGAAATAAGATTTGTTTGTTTTTTCTGGTAAGTGCGTTTTTATCCATTGAGTGCTATGCCGGTGATG
>PAMH01000059.1 GCA_002707205.1 Legionellales bacterium | reverse complement strand
TCAGATTTGGAGACGGCACGGTTAAATCCGGAACACCGCCGAGCGATCCTCAAAAGGGTGTATTTATCACACTTGCCAATGGTAATTATTGGGAGCGAGATAGAGAGCCAAACCTAACAAAACCGCGCTGGTTTGGTGGTAGCTCCGCAGCAACAGAAACAGAGAACACGTTAGCAGTTCAGGCCGCTCATAATTTATTGCCGTCCACTGGTGGTGCTATATACATAGATGAACTAATTGAATGCTCAGGCTCTTTAAGTTTCACAAAGAACATCCTTCTGAAAGGCAATAATAGACGTGGTAGCGGTCTTGTATATACAGGCATCGGGACTTTTATAACAAATTTCTTCCTTGTAATTATGGATATGTCGGTAAGTGGGAAAAGTCCTGATGGTACGCTGTTTTTTAACTCTGGGTCGGTTGGATTCTCATCTTCTGCTTCAATACAAACAAGCGGGGCGGCTCTAACAAATTGGGACACTATTGTTTCATGGGCCGGTGGATTTTATTACAAATTCATTGATACGTACTTTGAAAGGTTTTCCAACGGGTTCACGAAGCTAAACGCCAACAACATCAGTTTTCACGGATGTCGCGCTGCACTGTTCGACAGATTTATAAGATACAACGGAGGAACCGGCCCTATTTCTTTTTACGGAGGCAGCGTCGAAAACTTCACAGACGAGATTATCAGAGGCGAAGGGGGCGCAGCATCCGTTATTAACTTTAACGGTGTTTATGTTGAAAACAAAGTTACCCCTCAAGGGTGGTTATCAAATGGTCTTGAGGCAGATGATGGCGCAAGCGCAATAGGGATAATTGGCGGGACAGTGCTGACAACAATTGGCTGCTCCATAGCAACTCCTGGACTAAGGTTCATCACAGGTAAATTTGAAAGAATTGAATCAAGCAATTACCTGTTTAATGTTTCTGGAATGGATCACTATTACTCTGGTAGTGGCCTTACGCTTGACGCTGGCGGAAGATTCTCGGACAAGGCTGAAAGCGGTGCATTTACAACTTCCTATTTGCTTGTGTCGAAAGGACCATCAGTAATCAAAGCGACCGACCCGTTCACTGGTAAAGATATAAGCATATTGCCTGAAAATGACTTGACTCTTGAAAACGGATGGACTCAAGACGCTAGTGGGCAGGTTTGTCGTTATAGTGTTATTGATGGTGTTCTTTATTTAGATGGAAACATTGACGGCGGGGCTGCAACGTCAGAGCAATTTGCAACGCTTCCCGCTGATATCGCAGGCCGAATAGATACTACGAAATGGTTTTCAGCCATCAAGACAGATACAGGGGCATCTGTGTCCGCTAGGGTTGCAATAAATGGAGCTTGCAGGATAGAGGGCTTGATGACGAATATCGCATTTAGCGTTGCGATACCGTTAGTTAGCTATTAGATATATACTATTGAAATGCGTGACTGCGTCAAATCAACACGTTAATCCGAATAGCCATAAAACGGACGGTTAGAAACGCTATGCCGCTGATGACCGAAACCATCACGCGGCTTCTGGAATTTAATATGTCCTTTGGTTTGGCCTCGTGGGCATTTTGTGGCCACACTCTGCGCACGGATGCGCACCAATAGAACAATGTGGGCGAGGGCGTCCGGCATGACCTTAATTAAATCAGACAGTTATAATTGCTGGCAGCACTCATAATGCTGGGGTCGGCGGTTCGACTCCGCCCCTTGCTACCAGTATTTCCAAAGGGTTGCGACTCACGTCGTGACCCTTTTTTTTGCCTCTGTGGGCATTTTGTGCCCAAACCGGAATTTCACCACGGCCACGCCATCGGAATCCGGTCCTCTCTTCTCCGCGATTAGCTCCACCGCTTTCACCAGTTCAGCGACCTCAGCCCCCGAGTAGTGTGTGGTAACCGATCCGCGTTTGTGCCCCAGGAGCTCTGCCCGGGTTTCTTCATTCACCCCTGCCGCCCTCAGCCTCCTGCCGAAGGTGTGCCGGAGATCGTGCCCGCGCACATGTGTGAGCCCTGCCTTCTTCCGCCCTTTCCGCCAGGCGTTATTGAAGATAGAGGCTACCGGCCGGCCGCTAAAGGTGAACACCTGGTGCTCGTGCTTCCCTCGCTGGCGGTTTACCACGGCTCTCGCCGTTGCATTCAGGACCACCAGACGGTCACAGCCGTTCTTCGTGACGCTTGCGGGCAGGATGAACCCGAACCCCTTGTCAGGTAGCGACACCTCCCACTCCCACTTCAGAGCGCAGATCTCGCTTTCCCGGCACCCGGTATGCACCGCGAACTCGGCCATATCCTTCAGGTGTTCCGGCAGCTCCTGGAAGAGCCTACCCTGCTCTGCCCAGGTAACCGGCGCTGGGTCCCGCTTATCCTTCCAGTCCACATCCGGAATCATTGGCGCGGTTTCCAGCCAGGTCATTCCGTATTCGTCCCGCCACAGCTCCGCGCACAGACGGAGAATCCTCCTAGCCACCGCCAGCGATCGGTTAACGGTGCCAGCCTTCACGCCCTCTTTCCGTCGCGCATCGATAAACTTTTGCAGCGTTCCGGAATGCACCTGGCTCAGGGGCAGTTTCCCAATGTGAGGATCCAGCGACTTCAGATCCTGCACATCCCGCTTTATACTCCGTTTGTGTGCGAACTCCCGGGCGTACCTGAGAGCCGCCTCCCGCCAGATTCGGCTTGGCCGAACACCGTAGACCGAAGCCTGGCGGATTTCCTCGAGCCTTCGGACGAGGTACTGCTCTGCCTCTACCCGATCGCTCGTTCCAGTGCTTTCGCGAATCCTCCGTCCGTTAATTCGCTTCTCGATGTGCCATGTCCCGCCACGGAGGCGGAGACCGTTCCCACTTTTCGACATGCTACTTCACTCCATTTTTGGGCCGGAGCACGCCCTCGCCGAGAAATATACTCGTCCAGGGCACTGTCCAAATCAAGGCGATCGAATCCCTTTCCGATCTCGCCTATCGGAATTTCAGTGAGATACGGCCGAATTTCTTTGTTAAAAACTTCCCGCCCCATGCCGCAATAGTCTGGGGCCTGGCCTGCCCGGATGATCCGCGGCTGAATCATTACTTCCGTCATGAAGGCACCCCCTCTGGCAGTGAATACTGATACTGAAATCCCGCGTAATCTTTATCGCCCGGCCTCTTGCCGCCCAGGTAGACCGGCTCATCCTCAATCAAGCCCCGGCTGACCATCAGGTTCAGATGAAAGGCCAGCGTGTAAGTCTCAATCGGAAAGCCAACGGCCTTGCTCATGTCGTACCAGTGAACCGTTCGGCCCTGCAGAACCTCGATCACCCGATCCATCAGCCAGAACAGCGTCGGCGGCTCCCGCGTTATCATTCCGTGGCCGGCTTTGTATCTGGCTGGAAACTCCTGGCCGCGATAGATCTGAGTTGCTGGCGGCATGTAACCGCCGTGCTCGAAGGCTGGAGCTGGCGGTTCATCGGCGAACATTTCCATCTGACTCACTATTCACCTCCTGGCGGTCTTGGCGGGTTCGACGGCGGACTTGGTCGTTCATGCTTTACCTGGTAGCGACACCCGCTGCATCGATCGTCCGAGCTGCCAGTCAGGACACGCAGCTTATTCGGCAGGATTAATCGCTTCGCCGATGGGTGGGCACATCGCCCGCGGTAGAAATGAATGCAGTTAACGTTCGGCTGATAGCCGTCCCGCATAATTTCTTCCTGGCTCACTGCTCACCTCCTGGGCTCTCAGCCTCTTCGGCCTGCCGGCGAAGCTTCTTCCAGATGTTTATTGCCCGCTGGCTCTCCTTGTCATGCTCGGTTGCAAGCCATGATTCCAGTTCGCAACAAACACGATCACCTGCACGGATGAATTTCGATAAGTCTTTCACTCTCGCTTCTGCCTTCTCCAGCCTTCGGGCGGCTTCTGAAATTACTAGGTCGGCGTCTCGATCGCACTCTGCAGGCACGCGCATTGTGAGTTCTTCGTCCTTCGATTCACCGCCTCTGGTTATTGCATCGGCCAGCTCGTTAAGTCGAGCGATAAGCGTTTCAGATGGAACGTGTTTGGGATCTCTATATTTAGTGCTCATTCCTGACCTCCCGGCTCCGGCAAAAGCTTCTGCCTCTGCGCGTAATCCAGAACCGTCTCGCCGTGCTCGAGCATCATCTGACCAAGGAAAGCGCCCTCGAACGAGAGAATCCCGGTTTCGATGGCCGTCACCTGCCCCTTGATCCAGTCCCGGAGAATTGAGTACACAGCAACGCTGGCTTTGTCGTACGCCTGGCGTTCGTGCTCCTGCTTCGTTTTGTGCATTCGACTGGTGTGGGGGTGCTCCCGCAGCCAGGCCGCTGCATATCCGGCGAAGCTGGCCCGAACACTGACCATCTTGCCCCTGTATTGGAACTGGACCGTCAGGCTCTGCTCCTGGTCGTCCACCATGCTGCCGAACTTCTGGCACCCGAACCCGCGTAGTAGTTTCTGGATCTCACCGAGGGCCTTGTCACCGCTGCTGGCGTTTTCGTATGGCAGTCCCATCAGTCACACCCTTCCCATCCGATCGGAACCTGAAAGCCAGCCGCCCGGGCATGGCCGCCACCACCGAATCGCTTTGCGATTTCACTTACATCCATCCCGCCTTCCTTCGAGCGGAGGCTGAACTTGCGACCCTCAGGAGTATCGAAGTAGCTGGCGGAGAAAAGCTCACCCTCAGCCATGATGTTCCCGGCATCCGACGCGAAGATATATGGCACGTTGGCGACTGGTACTGAGTACCCGCAGATCAGCATCCGTCGCTTCGTGGCTTTCAGGAGGTCATTCAGGTCTTTGTTGTGCTTCCGCCGCAGGGTTCGGCCCATACCGAGGATGAACTCCTGGCCTTCATCGTCCTCGAGGGCGGTGAGTATGTTTTTCCACACCTCGAAGTCTTGGTCGTATGAAAAAAGCGCTGCGGAGATTTCCCGGGTGCCCTCCAGATTGAATTGCCAGAGGTCCCTGTCCTGGATGTATTCAATCAGCCGAGGGCGGTCCTCATCTGGGAAGCACCAGTCCCATGCCATAGCCGCGCCCGACCGGCCCATGTCGAACTCACCGTTAACACGGCCGTCATCGAGCAAGGGCTGGATGTCCGCTTCGGCGGTTTTGTGGTGGTCCAGAATCGTCACGCTCTTTGCCTGAGCAAGGATCTGCTCGAGTACGGGAAGCTTGTAAGAGAAATCCACCAGGAGAACGTCATGCCCCGAACAGTTCGGCGGCGTTTCACCATAGGAGGCTGGCACAAACTCAGGACGGTTATCTGCAAAGCGCAGCCATACAGCCAGGGCAGCACCAAAACCATCGGCACAGTTCGCGTGATAAATGCACATCGTGGGTTTGATCAATTTGTTCACAGCAATCTCTCCTGTATCGCAGTTCTCGGCTCAGGCCTGTTGGTCACGTCCACCAGGTGAACGAAAGGCTCTGGCTCGTGGCTATTGCATATCTCGGTGGCGAACACCTCGGTGCCGTGAAGATCGCACCGGCCGAAGGGTGTGCGTGTAGGCTTGGGCGAGCTGGCGGACTGCCCCTTAAACGGACAGTGCTTGTCCTCGTCCCATCCGACCGGCTTATAGTGTTCGCAGCTATCACAGGCCCGGGGCATCTGCAGTTGTGGCTCGCTCATGGCCTATTCCTTAAACCCGAAGGTGCATTGCTCTGCTGCAATGGCCCGGCGGACGTCTTCGTTGGTGTTGAAAGTCAGCACCAGGGCCCGGTAATAATTTTGCAGATCGCCACCCTCGTTAATCTGGATGTTGCCCATTACTTCTAGGCCGGCGTGCGGCAGCTTTTCCTCGGCGCCCTGCCCTGAGCGGGACGCTTCCAGTCTCCGAGACAGCCAGCGAATCCGCTCCTTTGCGGCCGTCAGGTTCCCTATGGTGGGCCTCAAGAAAACTTCGTTGGCCAATTCGTCATCAGTAAAGTGACCCATGCACAGCTGGGCCCGCTCCTGATTAAATTTGTCGCCGTGGGGATCCGGCTCGCCAGCCTCCCGCCATCTCGCCCCAGGTGTTTCTGTAATCACCAGCTGCCTCATCTGAGTGAAAACCTGCGCGGCGGTCATTTCCCCGCGAGCAATAAGGTCTTCAATCTCAATTACCCGATCAATTCGATTCATGCTCAACCTCACCCTTCCTCGGCTTCCCAACCAGGCATTTTCCATCTGGCCCCATATCGAACGGGCAGTTACAGTCGGGATAGCTGCACACGTTTTCCTTTCGTGACATGTCACGATCTTTGTAAACCAGTGCGAGGATGTACTCGGTCTGGTCGTCGAACTCCCGAAGCCGGGCCGCCTCCTCGATCGCTGCCCGTTCGTTGGCAGCCAGCTCCATGGTGAAGAGCTTCATGTCCAGGAACTTGTTCCGCTCACGCTGGCGGCGTTTACGTTCGGTTGGTGTCATGGCCATTTACATCTCCCCCAACACATTCAGCGCCTTCCGGCCCGCCTTCATCAGCGCCTTTCTATGGCTGATCTTCTCGATGCCGTTGGCGTTCATGTAGTGCAGCGTCTCGGCAACTTCAGTAAGTGTGCGAACCGGGCTGCTTCCGGCGTTCAACACCATGGACACCTCGCAATCATGGGCGGAAGAGCCAATAATCATGGCCACCCTTTTCTTCTGTGCTTCCGTCAGCATGCTTCCCTCTCCTCATTCTTCAGATGCTCCACCCACACTTGCCACTGCTCAGGCTGGAGCCATGTTCCGTCCTTCAGCACCACACAGCCGCTTGAATGGGCATAGGCCATGCCGGTGTTCTCGATGAGCTCGATAATCGCCTCAGCGCGATCCTCGTGGCTCAGGTCAGTTACCTGCGTGTGCACTGCGTACAATCCTCGCTATTCGGCTGACTGTGTGGTGGCAGCTGGGTGATGATCCGTCCCGCTGGTAGTGCGGCAGCCGTCGATCGAGCAGGCAGACCAAGATCTCTCGCTTCATGTGCCTGAGAATCTGCAGCTCATGCTTCATCTCGGCCAGCTCCAGGAGCGCTTCCCGTTTGCTGGCTTCTGCCTTGTCCCGCTGATCGTTCAGGCTGAGGATGGTTCTGGCTGTATTTCCGTCCATTAGGCCCGCCCTTTATACCTGGTGATTCCGTGACGACCCCTGATTCCGTGTTGCTTTCTGAATTCGCTAACGAACCCGCCGGCCACCTGGAGAAAGTCCTGCTTGGTGTAGGTGCACCAGGTCTTGAGATCTGCGATCACTTCCTGGAAGTAAACTCTTTGACCCACCAGATCATTGCCTGGCCGTGGCTTTGAAGAATCGAGATAGCGAATGGTCCCGCGACCATCACAGAGATCGCACTCCTCTTCTTTTTCGCCACCGCAGCAGTGACAACGCTCGTAGATTTCCCCAAGACCCCCGCACTCTTCACAATCGATCTCCGGGTTTTCTTCCTCGAGTACCTTCTTCTTCGCTTCGCGCCATTGGTCGTAACTTGCAATCAACATGTCAGCTCCCGTTTCCGTTTGTTCGCTGCCAACTTGATCTTGGCCAGGTTGTGGAGGACGTCGAAACTCCCCTCTGGCGGGTTTTCCATGGCGAAGAACTTATTCAGGATTGCGTTCTCAGCCATGCTTACCAGCGCCAGGTTCTCTGGAGAAAAGTTCCGCTTATCGCCATCCTTCAAGCGCACAACGTGCTTTGGCGGTACCGG
The DNA here is from genome assembly GCA_002707205.1 of Legionellales bacterium. Taxonomy (GTDB): domain Bacteria; phylum Pseudomonadota; class Gammaproteobacteria; order UBA1113; family UBA1113. Next base: position 8,356 of record PAMH01000059.1, on the reverse strand, counting down.
ACGGCCGTGGTACTCCTCCCACTTCAGGACGTGCACAAACTTCCAGTTCTTCCGGCTCATACCTGGTGGCGCATCATCACGAACCTTCCGCTTCAGGTAGCCATCCTTGTCGACCGACTCGGTACCAACCGGCACTGTCGTTTGCGGCTTTTGCCCGGGCTTGAACTGGTTCTCTGAGCAGCGGCCACCTGGTTGATAGCTGAGGCCCTTGTTCCAGCTTTCTTGCCCTGGCTTGAAGCACCCCGGCTTACTGGCCATGTATGCTGGATCCTTTTTGAGTCCAAGAACCGTCGCCCTGTTTTTCACTGCCAGGTAACTGCAATTGAGCATCTTCGCGATCGTTCGGTTCGGAGTGTCCGGATACAGCGATCGAAGCCAGTCATCCCGTTGCGCATTCCAGGTTGCCATGACTCACTCCAACATCTTCGGGCCAGTAGTCATGCCGTGCTCACGCTTATAGCGCTCAGCATCCAGAACCAGCCTGGCGTTCGATACCACTTCTTTGCTCACGCCAGTGATCGCCTTGCTACGTTCGATCTCTTCCTCGAGTAACTGCCCCTTCAGATCCTCGTCATTGAGGCGCTCAAGCTGGGCGAAGAGGTGATCGTTCAAATCAGACAGTTTGTTTTTCATGGATGGAATCCTCCGTGGATTCGTTGTCGACTTTCTCCAGCAGCTGCTCCGCGTTCCGGATCGCTGCCAGGTATGTGTTGATGCATGAAATCGGAACACCCAGCTTTGCCATTGAGGTGAGATCCCGGAGCACCTGGTAGAGCTCGTCAGCGTGTCGGGACTTGGCCGTTTCCACCTGGAGCGGTACCACCCTGCCCCAGTCGACCATGTCGTCACCTACCTGGTTAGCCAGTGCCGATTTCACCTGGTCCGGGGTTCCTGCAAAGCAGGACAGATTCCCGAACACCTCGTGGGCATAGCACTCAGCCATGACTGGCCTCCGCCTTCTTCCGCTTGTAGATTTCTTCACGGTCAATGCTTGTGTGCTTTGGCGCGGTAACGCCCATGCGAATTTGCGGGCCGTTGTTCCCCAGAACGGTGACCTCCACCACTTCCCCGCTCGGGGTCTCGATGACGATCGTCTCTCCGGTGCGCCTTGTAAGAATCAACATCCTTTTTCCCTCTTGCTTTGGTCGTTTCGATAATCAGGGCCAGCACCCAGATCGCGATCGCGGCAGCAGCCACTGCGAACGGCTCTGGAGCCACCCCGTCCATGTTCACGCGACACCGGGCCCCGGCTGGCGGATCTCCCGGACCCTCGCCGGCATCCGGACCACGTTGCCCTGTTCTCTAGGCACGGCTTTGTAGTTCCTGCCATCACTGGAGAGCCGAAGCTCGCAGCCCAGGGAGGCCAGCGCCTCCATCATTTGGCCCTGGGTAACCTTTTCCGGAAGTTCGATAGTCAGAGTTGCCATGGTGATCTCCTGGTTAAGCACGGAATTCGCGGATCGCAGTACGGCCAATCACGCTGCGCACAGCTGGCGGACGGGTACCGTTGATTGGTGTGGGCCTGCTGCGCATTGCAGGCAGCGATGAGAAAGCGACAAGCATCCAGGCAAGCATCCGGGCCCGGAATAGCCCCTGCATCCAGCCCTGGGAGACAAGATCCACCCGATCCAGCGCGTGGAACTGGTCCTTGGCTTCGTCCAGATGCCACTCAACCGTGGCTGGAGAAATGCCCAGCTGGCGGGCAATGGCCTTGGTGCTCATTCCTCGGGCCGCCAGCATTACGACCTCCGCACGGCGCGGCGGTAGAAGTGATGTATCCGCCAGCTCAACTTCCATTCGGGGATAGGTTGGTTTCTGTCTGCGGCCCATTTTGTTGTCTCCCTGATCAACGTTATGGGTGAACAATAGCAACGCTATTATTTGCAGTCAATAGTATTGCTATTATTTTTTAACTAATACCATCTTGCGGAGACCAGCAAATTGCCAGCCTCATGAAGTTGTGTAAACATACACACTATGAAAAGCGCAGACATTATCAAACGATTGAAGGCGGAAGGCTGGGTGAAAGTGGGCGGCAAGGGCGACCACGAGAAGTTCAAACACCCGGATAAGCCCGGGCACGTGGTAGTGCCACACCCGCGAAAGGATATGCCGCTGGGCACACTGCGCAGCATTTACAGGCAAGCAGGATGGGACTGGAGGTAATTATGCTGTTCCCGGTTTATGTACATACAGGTGATGACAAGCACGCCCATGGCGCGGAAGTGCCGGACTTCCCCGGCTGCTTCTCTGCGGCGGACGGCTGGGACGAGCTGGCGGGCAACATCCAGGAGGCGGTAGAGCTGTACTGCGAGGATGAGGACATGGTGGTGCCCTCACCCACCCCGCTGGACAAGCTGATGGCCAATCCCGATTACCAGGGCGGGATCTGGATGATGGTGGATATCGACACCGGCAAGCTGAAAACTAAATCAGTTCGGCTGAACGTCAGCCTGCCGGAAGGATTGCTGCGCAGGATCGACGACGAGGCCAGAAGCCGGCATATGAGTCGGTCTGCTTTCCTGGCGATGTCAGCGCAGCGTGAACTCGGCGCGTGAACAAGCTGTCAGTCAGCTCGCGTAGTCAATTGCGTATTCGGTGAGAATTCTGGGGTCATCAAACACTTCAAAGTGGAAGTGTTTGTCATGCCGGAAATGAAAAATCGCAGTGTCGATATCGTCGTCGATCTTTCGCATCACTTGCTCATCGAAACCGGGAGCGCCTTCGTGGGGCCGCAGGATAAAGAAAGCACCTTCTGACCGGCCCTTCTGCTTCAGGACGTCCCGGGCGTTCAACAGGGTCAGAGCACCACGGTCCAGGTGATACGCCCGGTTGATATCGGTTTTCACGAAGGCCGAGATGATTGAGGCAAACCTGGTTGTGTCGTTTCCGAGTTTTGGTTGACGGAATATCGGCAGGTCGTATTCCCGCTTCTCATCGTTGACTGGATCCGCCAGCGAGATTGGCTTGTCATGAAATGAGCGGTTATACAGGCCGCGGTACTTCGACTTGACCTCTCCCAGCACTATTTTCCTAAGATCGACTGTGTTGAGACCTTCGGTGCGTTCTTTCGGTTCGGCTTCTTCAACTTGTCTTCTGCTCAGGGTCACAAACGTATCGAACATCTGGGACAGAATCTCGTCTGTGGATTCGCCAGCCGCGTAATGCTCTTGCCCGGCTCGGATGTGAGGGCCAAGCTCATTCAGCCTGCCCGCTTTAGCCGCATCAGCGACCACTGAAAGCAGGTTGTTCAGGTTGCCGACGCCATGGGCGCCATAGAGGCATTTAAAAGCCTCCATGTTTTCGAGCAACCGATAGTCTCGGCTCCCGTCCGCGGCCTCAAAATAGATTCCCACGTTGAACCACTCGTCCGCCACCGGGTCCGGACAAACGCGCAGCAGCCGATAACGACCCACTACATTGGGTGCGCCGGCGGTGTCTGCATGAGTAATAAGGGAATCGAGCATCATAATGCCAATTATAGCAGCCGGTTGTATCGTCGTCTCAGGATCACTTCAATCTGAGACGTCCTTTCCAGAATGAACGCTTTGAATTTTTCGTAATCTTCGCCGGATAGTAGTTGAGACCACCAGAACTCCAGCTCGTCGATCACTGAATCTACGGCGGGCGCGCAGTTTTGGGCTTCCCCAAGGGTGGCACTGACCACCTTGTTTGGTGGATCCTGGTTAAAAACGTGCTCACAGAGTCTGTTCCGGAACAGCGCCAGTGCGTCCAGGCGATCAACCGTCCAGTGATGCACACCTTCCCGGGGAGCAGCCGCCAGAATTCCGTTATCAATCACAGCAAAGGACTTGCTACCCAGCCTGATCAAGTTATTGAGATGCCTGTCGACATTCGCAATCTGGTCATCGACGGCCATTGTAGTGGGCAGCTTGTCCCATGCTTTCACGTCTTCTATGAGACCAGGAAGCGCGACCCGTGGAAGCCGATAGGCGGCGCTCTTTCCGTCCAGCCTCTGGGTACAGAATGCCGGGTAATAAGCTCTTTGCTCGGCCAGCTGGCGGATCATAGGGGAAGAGTCCGGCGTGCAGATTTCCCGCAAGGGCACGTAAGCAACAAAGGCCCGGGCCGGCTGGGGAATTCCCAGAGCATGACAGACCAGGTACCCGGTGATCTCATTAACCATCCCACGGTTACGACCGTCTTCCCATGGGTAAATCTTGGAGTAGGCCTCCACCGAGGTTTCTAAATCTATTGCATAGCGCGCCACATGGACGTCGGAGATATGCCCATCTTCTGGATCAACCCAGTGAAGCATTCCCCGATACGCTGAAGGATCAAGAATCCGGATCAGCCGTGTCTGGCTTGAGGTTTGGGTAGTCGTCACTGTGATTGGTGCTTCCTTTTTCCAGTCGTTTGGCGATATCACTCAACATCTTGATGTCAGATTCGCTGAGGCGACCGTCTGCCGCCGCCTCCGCAATCCTCAATAACTGCTGCCGTGAACGTGGAGTGGCTTTTGCCAGGAGGAGATCAATTTCCGAGGATGCCGCGGCTGGCGGATTATCAGAGCCAGGTATGTAGGATTGGCCGGAGAGGTTGAAGTCGACAGAGCCCTTCTTCGGAAGCTTAGCTGCCAACCGAGGGGAAATTTCTTCCGGGCTCACGCCCAGCGCCTCAGATATTTTCAGCAGGGCAGGAAGTCCAAGAGGTATTTTTGCGTTTAAGTATTGATTGAAAGCTCCCTGAGTCCTCCATCCGCAGAGGTGCGCAGCCTCTTCTTGAGATATTTTGCCCTTAAACTCCCTCTCCCACAGGCTTTTAAGCCTACGGGCATCAGCAATTTGTTCTTCGGATAAGGTTCGGTTTGTCTCCATTACGGCATTGAATAGCAAAACTATTACCTCGCACAAATAGCAATACTATTGACCCAAGGTAATAGCATCACTAATATCTCAGGTCATGAAGACACTACGCGCATACATGGCCCGGAATCGGGTTACTCAAAGACAGCTCGCTGGGCACCTCAAGGTTACCCAGGGCCTGATTTACCAATGGCTTTCAGGGCACCGGCAAGTATCGGCTGAAAAAGTTCTCGCCGTCTGCGAAGCCACAGACTGGCAGGTCACCCCCCACGAACTCCGCCCGGACATTTACCCGAACCAAACGGACGGCATTCCACTTGAGCGGGCTGCTGACTTTTTAGACCGCCGTAGTGCTAAGCGCCGGGCCGCTGAACGCAGAGAGCAAGAACGACGCGATCACGAGCGCCGAGGGTCCGGCTTTCCTGTCGATCACGGCCCGGAGAGTGCCGCCTGATGGTTTCCATTAAACCACTCCGGAGCTGGCGGATTACCCGCCTGACTACGGGTGGATATCTGTACAGGGTTTGAAGCAAGCGCGAGCTGCAGCGCTATCAGAAGCAGACGGTAAAGCTGGCCAGGCGAAAGCCGAGGTGCCGACATTGCAGCCGGGGACAGGGTCCCGGCGATAGAACGCCAGCAGCGCGAGTCAAAGGTAACCCACCACCGCCCCAGTTGATCGCGCTGACAGCCTGGAAAGACAGGCCGCATCCGGGAGGGCTCTGCTCCCTCGACCAAGGATGACCTGGCAGGTCCTCAGTCTGCCGCGTCAGGTAGAGCCCTCCTCGGATGTGTAAGGGGTTGGGAGGTTCCCGGCCGACGCATCAACCGCAATGACATTGCGAACTTGTGGCTCCCACCGGTAGGGGGTCCCGGGTGGCACCGGATCAACAAATGCCAGAGCGGTGATACCGGAAAACCCGCCAGTTATGCAGGCATGGAGAAACGGTGTCTCGCTGGGCTCATAACCCGGATATCGGAGGGTTCGACTCCCTCGCCTGCTACCAGAGAACGCTTTGAGGTGGACCATGCAATCACTTGGTGAATGGAACGCCTACGTTGCCGCCGGCGCCGATCGGGAAGAGAGAAAGGCCAGGCTGGCGGAATGCCCGGAGTCACTACGAGAAAACGTGACATGTCACGTTAAGACAGTTTTTGAATTACGCAGTCGGAGCAGGCAATGCCAGAGAAACTCGAAATCAAACTTCCCTGGCCGCACAAGGCCCTGAGTCCGAACTCCCGAGGGCATTGGGCGAAGAGGGCCCGGGCTGCGGAAGTCTATCGCTACACCTGCAAGATGATTTCACTGGAGGCCATCCAGGCTGGCAATTGGGATCTCACTCCACTGAGGGAGCTGGTCGAAGCTGGCGGCGAAATTCATGTGTTCCTGGGCTTCCATCCACCCAATCGGCGACCCCGGGACGACGACAACATTATTGCCGCGTTCAAGTCAGGCCGCGATGGACTGGCGGACGCACTGAAGATCGATGACTGCCACTTCCGGACACATCCATTCCTGAAACGCGACGAAATCGTCCGGCCGGATGGAGAGATTCGGGTGGTGATTACGGGGAAAGGGCCAGAGGCCTGAAAAAAGAAAACCCGGCTCAAACGGTGCTGGTAACACCTCGCCGGGTAATCAGTAGAGGATTCGATTATGACTGATCTGGTATTGAGGAACAACTGCAGCCCAACGATGAGCAGCCGTGAGATCGCGGATCTCACCGGAAGCCGTCATGACAATGTTAAGCGGTCGGCAGAACGCCTGGCGGCTGATCAAATCTTAACCTCTCCATTGGAGGGGTCAGATTACGAACACCGCGGCAACATCTACCAGGAGTATCGCTTCAACAAGCGGGACTCTCTCGTGCTGGTTGCCCGACTCTCTCCGGAGTTCACCGCTGCAGTGGTAGACCGCTGGCAGTACCTGGAAGAGCAGGCTGCCCTGCCCTCCTGGGCTCGAAACCTGACCAAAGAAGCCCGGATCGCCCTCGAGGACCTCAGTTCCCAGGTTGACCACTACAAGGGCGAAACCAACCGCCTCAACGCTGTTTGCAACGACCTGGCCGAGAACCTCAAGGCCGGCCTGACGCCTGTGGAATTCTGCCGAATGCTAAATGGCGTCAACCTGAACCGAGTGCAGCCTGTCCTGGTGGAGCGCAAGCGACTACTACGGACTCCCCACGGCTACCGTAGTGCGGCCGCCTACCGGGACAAGCTTTTCACCGAGCGGCGCTATCTGAACCGAGACGATCGGCCCTGCGAGAAGGTTGTGCTCACCCAGAAGGGAGCCAAGTGGCTCTATGCCCAATATGAGCAGGGTCGGCTTGAAATGCGAAAGGACTGGGATGGCCATTACAGCCACGTCCTGTTCGATGACCAGGAGAACGTGGCGTGAGTGGTATTGAACTATTCGACAGGCCTATCGCCTTCCAGAGGGCTTTCGTCGACCTGGGTGTCGGGATCACTGGTGCCTTGATGCTCTCCCAGTGCATCTACTGGCATGGCCGGACCTCCAACAAGGACGGCTGGTTCTATAAGTCTCAGTCCGACTGGGAGGCCGAAACCGGCATGACACGCCGGGAGCAGGAGACCGCTCGCAAGCGGTTGGAAAAGGCCGGCTTCCTGGAAGAGATCAGGAAAGGTGTTCCGGCGAAGCTGTACTTCCGAGTGAACGTTGACGCTCTGGAAACCGCCCTGAAAGCGCTGTCCTCCAGAATGGCGGAATCCGCCAATCAAGAATGTACAGATGGTGCAACCAGTATGGCGGAAAGCGCCATTCAAGAATGCACAAACCCGCCAGACTGTGAGGGCGGAAACCGCCAATCTATTACAGAGATTACTTCAGAGACTACCTCAGAGACTACGGCAGGAAAGACGTCCGGGCCTGACCGGCCGGACAACCACCCAGCGCAGGACGACCCAGATCACCCCAACGAGCAAAGCCAGCCCTCAAGGCCTGATGCCGCCATCGAGAACGGCCGATTCTGGGGGACACAAGACGATCTCGATCTTGCGGTGTGGATGTGGGACGCACTGGTCGATCAGCTGGGAGAGGACAAGCCACGAGAACCGAAATTCTCCCGCTGGGCAAACACCATCCGGCTGATGCGAGAGCAGGATGGCCGGGAGCACCGCCACATCCGGATTCTGTGGGACTGGGCTATCCGTCACGAGAAATTCTGGGCTTCACACGTCCAATCCCCCGAAAAGCTTCGCGACAAGTGGCCTCAGGTTGCCATGCAGCGGAGGTCAGAGCGCCGGAAAGCCCCGCAACAGGCAGGTATCGATCGAGCCGCCGAGCTCCGCCGCATCCACGAGCAGCGCTCGAACAGCCAGCAAGGAGTGACCTATGAACACCAATGATCTGGAGGCCTTTGGCGATATGTGGGCACAGGCCCATGAGATCTATGGCAAGAGCCCCGAGCCCAGGGTGGTTTACATGGTATTCCAGTCGCTCATCGCCTTCTCGTTGGCTGACATTGAGCACGCCCTATCTCGGCACATCACCAACCCAGATACGGGCCAGTACC
>PAMH01000058.1 GCA_002707205.1 Legionellales bacterium | reverse complement strand
TTGCCATGGAAGATATTGCTGACTTAATGGGTCATAAGACTGCGCGTATTACAACACATTATTCAGCTGCTGAAATAGGCAACTTACATAAAGCAGTTAACAAAATTTGTAATGAAGATCTAAGTACGCCAACGTTGTTATTTTTGAGAGATGAGGCTTCTAGCCCCCACAAAATCCCCACAGTGGGAAAAAATAAATCGGGGCTTGGAACTGTAAGTCTTTGATTTTATTGGTGGGCCCACTAGGACTCGAACCTAGGACCAAAGGATTATGAGTCCTCTGCTCTAACCAACTGAGCTATGGGCCCGAAAGCAGTAGCTATTCTAAAACTATCCCTTTTTTAAGTCAATATTTTATCGCAACTTTGTCAAACCATAAGGGTTACTCAGCTAATAAAACACTAGAACATTATATTTCACTCATAAAAAAACTAATTTTGATAACAAATAATAAAGTTTAAATAACTTGCAAAACATACCCAAATCCAATAAGGCAGCATTAACCAAAATAAATACCGAAATTGTTGCCACGATAAATACATAAAATAAGTCATTAATAAGACAATGCTGCAAAGACAAAGAAATGCAAGTATCACTGCATGATGGTGAAAAAATATCGGTGTCCAAATCCAATTAAGTATTAACTGTATAAAAAAAACAATCCGCATTTTGACTATATGGGACAAACGACAAGGCTGTGTGAGTTGCCAAGCAACGATAGCTAAAAGTACGTATAAAATACTCCATGCAATACCAAAAACATATCCCGGTGGCGTCAATAATGATTTAGATAATGACGAATACCATGGACTTAAATTTTCTTGGGTAATTAAGCCTAAGCCATAACCTATGATTTGTAAGCCAATAAGCCATAAAATTAACTGTTTAATCTTACTCATTACTTTTTAATTCCATTTTATAAAATCAATTGATGGCGGAGATCATAATAAGTCTCTGCTATTGTGTTAATTACTATAGACAAATCAATTCAAAATGCAATAGTAACTAGAGATTGTCTTTTTGAGAATATCTCCAAAACCTCGGATAAGTGTATTCAAAAAATTACAGATTAGTTTCTGTATTTAGTAATGCACGAAGACCTATTTTATAATTTGAATAAAGTAATTTTGGCAAAAGAAACTTTTTCATTTTTGTATTACTAACCTTCTTATTACTGATATAAAATGATTTAGCCATCGTTGATAATGAAGCATCATTTGCATCTATCGCTTGTGGTGCTGAAATCTCTAATAATTTGGCAGCATAACAATCCACATCATAAGGATTACAGGGCATATCATCTGCTAGATTAAAAACTTCACCCAACATAGGTTTATAGATTGATTGTAAAAGTGCTTCACAGATATCTAATACATGTATTCTAGAAAAAAATAAGTCTTTTTTATATACCGATGTACGCTTCCCTTTATGTAATCTCGCTATACTATTTCGATTTGGTCCATAAATACCTGCCAATCTAAAAATAATAATTGGCAAATGATGCAGATGGTAATTTGCAAGCCAAGCTTGCTCAACTTGCCTTCGGTACTTATTACGAAAAGAGTTGGCATTACAGCTTGAATTTTCATCAACCCACTGTCCATGGTGATCTCCATAAACACCTGTCGAAGACAAATAAGCAATCCACTGAAATTGATTTTTATGTGATATTAAAACTTCATCTAATAAATCAAGACAAGGATCTTTGCCCGTATTATTAGGTGGAATTGAAATTAATAAATGTGTAGTCTGCTGCAATGCTGCAATAATTTCAGTTAAATCAAAATTAATAATCGTAATATTAGGCTGCTTTATAATGCTTGGATTTCGAGAGGTTCCCCAGACATCATGCCCTAGAGCAACTAATCGCTGAGCAAAAAAATTAGCTGTATATCCATAACCTAACAATCCAATCTTCATTACTGTTCCAATTTATTTGATATATATTAGCAATAAAACAAACAATTAAATTTTAACAGCCATCATTAAACATAAAATTGTAATCATCAAGACAGAATATAAAAACATTTTTTTTGCCCAGATACGATCGTTAACTTGTTTTATCAATCCCTGAATACCCATTGCTAACCAAATGAAACTTAGTATGGTAGCTACAATAAAGTATATTAACCCTACATAACCAAAAAGAATTGGCATAACAGCGGCAATGCTAAATGCAATGATATAAACAATCATACTTACTTTTGTATAATATAAACTTTTTTGTACAGGCAAAATGGGAATACCCGCTGTTTTAAAATCTTCTAAACGATAAATAGAAATTGCATAAAAATGTGGTATTTGCCAAGTAAATAAAATAATAAAAAGTAAAATAGCACCAATATCAACTTGATTTGTTACCGCACAATAACCCACAACTGGTGGTACTGCACCAGCAACGCCGCCAATAATTGTTCCGTATGTAGATTTACGTTTGAGAAATAGAGAATACACAACCACGTAAAAAATAAAACCGACAAATGCAATAATTGTAGTTAACAGATTAGTGCCAAAATAAATAACAAAAAAACCTAAAACTGTTAATAATGTGCCATAAATTAATGCGGCTTTAATAGATATACTGCCAGTGATTAATGGTCGCATTTTAGTACGAGCCATCATGCCATCAATATCTTGATCAATACAGTTATTAAAAACACAACCGCCAGCAATAATTAAAGACATGCCAATGATTGAAATAAACAAAAGCGATATGGAAATATCGCTTTGTGTTGCTAAAAAAAATCCGCCAGTTAAAGTTACAATATTGCCGAAAATAATTCCTGGCTTGGTTAAAGTCAGGTATTTCAACTAGTGCACCATGTTATAGTTAAGATTATACATAATCCATAATGAACCGCAGACAACAATTGCAACGATTAACAGTGTAAATATAAATGAAGCAATATTCCAAGAAGTGTCTTCCTCACTCACATTAACTTTTAAAAAGCATACTGCCATGACGATTAATTCTAAAATCGCAATAATACCAATCGCATAAAATAGACTCATAGATGAAAGTAATTGTTTTTCCACCAAGATAAAAGCAGTAAATGTAAGAATTAAAGATAAAACAAATCCAGTAATATAAGAACGAATTTTTTGTGTACCTTGATTCAGTTGACTTGGCTGTTGCGTATGATTATCTAAATTATAATTATCTGCCATCTTAAATCGCCCCCATTAAATAAACTATAAAAAAGATTAACATCCAGACAAGTACGGTGTAATCCCAAAATAAACCAAAACATGCGAGACGTGTTCGCATCGTATCTGTTAACTTTTGTTTAGGTAATTGAATCATCAATACAACAGCCCATAAAAGCGCAATAAAAATGTGTACCGCATGAATCACAATCAAGCTAAAATACACACTTAAAAAAGCACTATTTCTCCAACTATGCCCTGCTTGAGCAAGCTGTGATAATTGATGATATTCTAAACCAAGAAAACTCAAACCTAAAAGTGCGGTCACTCCCATCCATAACATCACTTTATTTACTGCATTCTTCTTGGAGGCAACAATTGCTAATCCATAAGTAAAAGCACTTGTTAATAAAATTAATGTTTGCACTAAAACAAAATGCAAGCTAGCAGTTTGTCTAATACCAATATTACCAAAGGTGTTATGTTCCAGAACCGCATAAGTTGCAAATAAAGCAGCAAACATGATTAAGTCAGTTAAAATGTAACACCAAAAACCGAAGATAGCTTTATTATCCAAACCATGATGTGCATGTTCTTCTACTGCAGCATGATGTAAATCATTTTTAATCGCATGTGTACTCATTTTAATTTCCTTTATTAGGTCAATCTAAAACTGACACGTTATTAAAAACGTGTCGGCTTTTTTTATACAATTAAACTACTTGTGTTTGTGTTTCAACACTCGTTCTTATTTGCGCTTCTGTTTTTTCAACTTCAGCAGCTTTCACATAATAATCAATATGCCAATTAAAAGATCTTGCGATAATAATTGCTATACTCGCAATTCCAAAAATTGCAGCAATTAAAAACATGTCCCAAACCATAGCAAAACCAAAAATACCTGTAGTCACGCCAATTAAAAAACCAACAGCAGTATTCTTTGGCATATGAATATCTTTATATACAGGTTTTTTCACAGCTTCTGGATGTGAAAGTTTTTCTTGCTTTTCTTTCCAATATGGATCAATTGAATCTACAACTGGCGTTTCTGCAAAATTATAAAATGGTGCAGGTGAAGGAATTGACCATTCAAGTGTTCGACCATCCCATGGATCACCTGTTACATCTCGCAGTGATTCACGATTTTTGATACTTACAGCAATCTGAACCAGTTGGAAAATGATACCGCACAGAATAACAAAAGCACCAATTGCAGCAACAACAAGAAACGGATGGAAACCTGATGCCGCCGAATAATGATCTAAACGTCGGGTCATTCCCATAAAACCTAAAATATATAAAGGCATAAAGGCAAGGTAAAAACCAACAAACCAACACCAAAAAGCACATTTACCTAATTTCTCATGTAATCTAAATCCAAAGATCTTAGGAAACCAGTAATTTAGGCCTGCAAATAAACCAAATGCCACACCACCAATAATTGTGTTATGGAAATGTGCTACTAAGAATACGCTGTTATGCATCTGGAAATCTACGCCTGGTACTGACATTAAGACACCTGTCATACCTCCAATAGTAAAAGTAATCATAAATCCAATAGTCCACAACATTGGAACGGAAAATGTAATTCTTCCTCGGTACATGGTTGCTAGCCAGTTGAATAATTTAACCCCAGTTGGGATTGAAATAATCATAGTTGCAATACCAAAAAATGAATTTACATCGGCACCTGATCCCATTGTGAAGAAATGATGCAACCAAACTGAAAAAGCCAAAACAGCAATACCCATCGTTGCGTATACCATCGCTTTATAACCAAATAAGGTCTTTTTACAAAAAGTAGAAACAACCTCAGAGTAAATACCAAACGCTGGTAATACCAAAATATAAACTTCAGGGTGTCCCCAAGTCCAAATTAAATTGATATACATCATTGGATTTCCACCCATGGTGTTGGTGAAAAAATGCATACCAAAAAATCTATCTAGGAATAACATAAATAATGTAATATTTAGTAATGGGAAGGATACAACAATTAAAATCATGGCACATAAAACTGACCATGTGAATAATGGCATTTTCATTAATGTCATCCCTGGACATCGCATCTTAATGATGGTTACTAAAATATTAATACCACCAATTAAAGTACCAATACCAGAGAGTGTTAATGACCAAAGATAATAATCGACACCAACTGTTGGACTATATGCTAACTCAGACAATGGTGGGTACGCTAACCAACCAGTGCCAGCAAAATCGCCAATGACCAATGATACGTTGATTAAAATAGCACCTGCTGCCGTCATCCAAAAACTTAAGGCGTTCAGCATAGGATAGGCTACATCACGAGCACCAATTTGTAGTGGGACAATAATGTTAACTAAACCAAATACAAAAGCCATGGCCATGAAGAAAATCATAATCACGCCATGCGCTGTAAATATTTGATCAAAATGCTCAGGCGGTAAGTATCCCATATGAGGACTGTACGCCATCGCTTGTTGTAAACGCATCATGATAGCATCAGTAAAGCCACGTAATAACATGACAAATGCAAGAATAATATACATGATACCAATTTTTTTGTGATCAACAGAAGTTAACCATTCAGACCAAAGCCACTTCCACTTTTTAAAATAGAATAGAGAGCCTAGCACGGCTAACACAACTAGCCCCATGAAAGCGCCCGCCCCCATAATAATAGGGTTATCGAAAGGAATATCACCTAAGGTTAATTTTCCGAAGATTAAATGTTCTAGCATGTTCTCTTCCTTTAATTAGTTATTTGTGTTGCTTTAACTGTCGCATTAACTGCAACGGGCTGTTTTGATGGCATTTTATAGCTCATGATAATATCGTGATACAAATTGCTATCGACAGATGCGAAATATTGCGCGGCTTCATCTTCATGAGGCGCAGCTATTTTTCTGTAAGTTTCGTCATTAAGTACATTTGATGACTGTTTAACTGATTGAACCCACTGGTTAAATGCTTGGTCAGTTGTTGCTTTAACTGTAAATTTCATATCAGAGAAACCATCACCACTAAAACTGACTGAACGCCCTTGGTATGTGCCAGGCTGATCAGCAATAATATGTAATTTTGTTTGCATGCCTGCCATCGCATAAATTTGTCCTGCTAATTGAGGAATTTGGAATGAATTCATGGGTGCATCAGCTGTGATCAAGAACTGCACCTGACGGTTTGCTGGAAATTCGATATGATTAATTGTTGCAATGTTTTGCTCGGGATAAATAAATAACCATCGCCATTGTAGCGCAACGACTTCAATTGTCAGCGGTTTTCCACCAACGGCAAGTGACTTATAAGGATCTAATTTATGTGTGGTTTTCCATGTAATAGTCGCTAACACCACGATAATGGCACATGGAATCGCCCACCAGATTGCTTCAAGCGTGTTACTATGTGCCCAATCTGGCGTATATTTAGCTTTTTTATTTGACGAACGATAACGTCTAGCTATCACTAAAATAAGCACTAATACGGGTACAACCACAATTAACATCAATAATACAGCAGTAATTAATAGGTGTAACTCTTGCTTTGCGACCCAACCTTTCGGGTCAAGTACCACTGCTTTACAACCGCTTAGCAATAGCACAACGCCAGAAAAACAAAGTAATTTAAATATATGTCGAAGTTTATCCACGGCTTGCGTATCTCCATTATAAGAAGGATTAATTCATCGAATAGTCATCAGATACTGATGGAAACTCGCTGAATATTACCATATTTACAGATAATCTCAACAGATCAACTCCACTGCTGTGCTAAAAATTCCAACAGTTTTCTTGTTCTTTGCGGCAAAGTACGCTGTGGCACAACTGCATATAAATGATATAAACCCAGATCTAATGTAGGAAAAATAGGGATCAGTGCTTTAGTTTTTAATTCTTGATCAATATTAATGGTTGCAACTTTTGCAATTCCATTTCCCTCACAAGCCATTTTAATGGTGGTATCAATATCATTACACGAAAACTGCTTTTTAAGCGTAATCGTTACCGTTTTTTTCTCTAAAGTTCCGTCCCATGTAAGACTAGTTGTTGTATTTTGTACGTGAGTCGGATTAAAGTCTAACCCCATCAGCCCTTGTAAATCTTTTATTGATTCTAATTTGGGATGGCGTTGTAAGAAATCAGGACTCGCACAGAGTATGATTGTACTACTGAGCAATCTTTTAGCAATAAAATTATTCTCTGTTAAACCTTGCTGTCCCGTATATCCAGCACCCCGAATAACTAAATCAAACTTCTCGTCGATAATATCTGTTTGTGTATTAGATAATTGTAAATCAATTTCAATCTCAGGATATATTTTCGAAAATTGACATAAAATCGTCGCCATGTGTTGCCGTCCAAAATTCATTGGCGCACTAATTCTCAGGTGTCCCGCAGGCTTAGAGGCTAAATTTTCAATGGATTGCAATATTGTCCTTTTATCATTTAACACTTTCTTGGCATGTTGATATAACAAAATACCTTCAGGGGTTAATTCAAATTTTCGTGTAGAACGTGTTAACAATGTCACACCCAAATTTTTTTCAAGCGCTCGTACTCTTCGACTAACAAGTGCGGGGGATATTCCTAGTTTTCTTGCGGCATGACTAAAGCCACGATTATCAACAATTTGTGCGAAAATTTCAGTGTCTTCATGAAAATGTGACATCTATTATATTCATTTTGTAAAAAATGAAATTATATTTTAGCTATTGTTTACCTGTCAATCATAATATATGCTTTTAAATATAAAATTATGAGGTTAAGTATGTATGTCTTATCATATTTTTGTTACTAAAGAATCACGCGCAAATGAACGCCGTGTTGCACTCACCCCCGAGGATACTGCCCAGCTTATCAGGCAAGGTCATCAAGTAACAGTTGAACATCATGCAGGCATCCATGCTGGATTTTCAAATAATGCTTATCAAGCTGCCGGTGCAAAAATTAAGGTTATTGAAACCTCACATTTATCTAGTTATCGAGAGGCATTTAAAAATATTAATTTAATTGTTCGTGCCAAGCGTCCCGATCACATCCGAGAACAGCTTGAGCTACAAGCAATACAACCTCAAACAATTATGATTGGTGCGCTTGACCCATTAGAAAAAAATACCCTGCATATCAAAGCGTATCACGCGGCAGATATTAACGTTTCATAACAACGAGGAGTACAAGATTATGAAAATTATTATTATTGGTGGCACTGGCACTATTGGAAAAGCGGTAATTAATGAACTCAGTCCAAGACATGAAATTATTTGTGTCGGACAAAGTCATGGTGATATTCAAGTTGATATCTCCGATATTACTTCTATTCAATCAATGTACGCAAAAGTTAATGATTTTGATGCTGTCATCTTAACAACCGGCAAAGTACATTTTGGTGACTTGAAAGAAATGCAAGCAAAAGAATATGAAATTGGTCTCAAAAATAAGTTGATGGGACAAATTAATGTTGTGCTAGAAGGCATGAAGAAAATTAACAACAATGGTTCCTTTACGCTAACCAGCGGCATTATCAATCGTGATCCTATTCAACTGGGCACCTCCGCTGCCATGGTTAATGGCGCTTTAGATGCGTTCGTCAAAAGTGCGGCTATCGAAATGCCAAAAGGTATTCGAATCAATTGTGTTAGTCCAACGGTTGTCACTGAATCGTTAGATAAATACGCACCATTTTTCCGTGGTTTTGAACCTGCTTCCGCTGAGCGTACAGCTCTTGCTTACGCTAAAAGTGTGGAAGGCTTACAAACAGGGCAAGTTATCTGCTTATAAATGTATAAACCCCCTTAAACATGTTTGTGATTTGAGCTTCTGAGGTAAATAATAAACCTTTATTGCGTACCTCAGAACGTTTGTTGATACATAAGTCCAAAACGATAAAGTTGATATAAACTTTCAACACCCAATTGTCTCACTTACCCGCCCAATAAAAAAATATGCTATGCTTTTAGCTGCGAAAATAAAGACGAACAATTTAATATTTTTTTACTAGGAGACAAATCGTTTATGCAACACTTACTCACCGAAGATGTAAAAACACTGATTGTCTCTTACAGTTTGCGTGTTATTGCTGCATTAGTCATCTTAATCGTTGGTTTAATTATTGCAAAAATTTTACAGCGGGTTGTAAATAAATTATTAACTAAAGCACGTATAGAAAAAACATTAGTCAACTTCATTGGCAATATTGTTCATGCTTTTATATTAATTATTATTGCAATTGCAATATTAAATAAATTGGGCATTCAAACTGGCTCCTTAATTGCCGTATTAGGTGCAATTGGTTTAGCGATGTCTTTGGCCTTTAAAAATTCATTATCAAATTTAGCAGCAGGCGTTTTAATTATTCTTCATAAACCATTTAAAATTGAAGACTTTATTTCAGTTAACGGCATCTCAGGAACAGTACATGATATCAATATTTTCATGACTAAATTAATTACCTCTGCCAATGAAACAATTTATGTCCCTAACAGCAAACTTACTGAAAACTTTATTACAAACTTCTCTCAGCAAAAAAACAGACGTTTAGAAATCATCATTGGCGTTGGATATGAAGATGATATCCAGCATGTTAAAAACACACTGGCTAAGTTGATTGATAATAATACAGATATTCTTAAAACACCCGCACCTAATATTGCAATTAAAGCCCTTTCCGATAGTACTGTTGATTTTGTGATCCAAGTTTGGACAGAAAAAGAAAACTTTGGAAAACTAAATTTAAGTCTGTACGAACAGATAAAAATTCTATTTGATCAGGAAAAAATAAATATTCCTTACCCGCAACAAGATGTGCATTTTATTTGCGATTCACCGATTAATATCAATAATCAAAGCTAATATATTGATTTTTAATATAAAATAGCTTTTGAAAAATAGGTTAAATTTTTTTCAAAAAAAACTTGTCTAAAGCTTAACTGGTGTTATAATGGTCACCAGTGTGTTACGGAACAATATCTAGACACACAGGAAGTGAGTGTTATTTATCCTAATAACTTCAAAATATAAAGTTGATGACACACATTTTTATGGCTAGTCTTTCTCAACAACCAGAAAGCCTAAAAATAAAAGTCGTGTCAACAATCATATGTTGATTAGTTTTAGGTATAACTCAATTGTGACGTGTGTATGCATGTTTAACTTGAATAAAGACAAACACTGCCAGCCAGGCGAAGGGAGTATCGAATGATTTTCTGCACTTTGGCCTTTAATCTAAAGCAGTTTTGAACTTTATCATAGACACAGCGATTTGAGATAACACGATCATTGTTACATTTTAATGTTATTGTATTTATTTTACTCACAATATTTTGTACATTAAAATACAAAAAATGACATTAAGTTAATCAACAAGAGAGAGGGCAAAATGAGCATGTCTGATACATCTGTAATGACCAACGAAGTAATCGGTACGCAAGTACGTCAAGAAACTTCTTTACGTGATAGCGTAAAAAATGCCTTGGAAAATTACTTTGCTCAATTAGGTGGCGAAACGCCTGCAAACCTATATGACATGGTTTTAGAGCAAATCGAACTACCTTTATTACAACGTGTTATGGCTTATACTGGTAACAATCAGTCTAAAGCGGCTAAATTTCTTGGCCTAAGCCGTGGAACACTTCGTAAAAAGTTAAAAATCTACGACTTACTATAATTAAAGATTTTAGGAGCACTAATAATGAGCCAAAGTCAAAAACAGCGCGCCATTATTAGTGTCTCTGATAAATCTAATCTACTTGAATTTGCAACGTTTCTTCATCACCAACAAATTGAACTTTACTCCACTGGTGGCACAGCAAAAATACTCAAACAGCACAATATACCTGTTATTGAAGTCGCTGATTATACACAGTTTCCTGAAATTATGGATGGGCGAGTAAAAACTTTACATCCTAAAATTTATGCGGGCATTTTACGCAGAGACCAAGATACGCCATTGTTACAAGATTTTGAAATAAAAACTTTTGATTTTGTCATTGTCAATCTTTACCCCTTTAGTAAAACAATTGCAAATCCTGAGGCTTTGCTCAAAGATAAAATTGAACATATCGACATTGGTGGCCCTTGCATGCTAAGAGCCGCTGCCAAAAACTATAATAAAGTTACTGTCATTTGTGACCCATCTGATTATCAATTGATTCAGTCAGAACTTGAAACGGCACAAACAATATCGCTTGCGAGCAGACAAAAATTAATGACTAAAGCCTTTGCGCACACGGCAGCCTATGATGCGACCGTTGCTAATCATTTTCAAAAAACATTTAATCAAAATGATTACCCACAACAGTTAACTTTAACCTTTAACAAGCAACAAGACTTACGCTATGGTGAAAATCCAAGCCAAAATGCTGCTTTTTATCAAGATATCAATACAACAAAAACCTTTGCAAATTATCAACAGTTACAGGGTAAAGCACTTTCATATAATAACATCGCGGATGCAGATGCCGCACTCGCATGTGTACGTGCATTTCAACAAACCGCTTGTGTTATCGTAAAACATGCAAATCCTTGCGGCGTTGCGGTGGCAGACAGTTGCCATGATGCTTATTTAAAAGCTTTTAAAACAGATCCAACATCAGCATTTGGTGGCATTATCGCTTTTAATCATTTAGTCGATAAAATAACAGCTAAAGCAATTATTGAGCAGCAATTTGTAGAAGTCATTGTTGCACCTTTTTTTGCAAACGAAGCTTTGCAAATTTTTTCTCAAAAACCAAATATTCGTATTTTAAGTTTAGGTTATGATTTACAAACGCAGCAGCCAGAGTATATGCTTAAAAAAGTCGATGGTGGTTTGTTAATTCAAGATACAGATATTTTAAATTATGATAAAAACACCTTAAAAATTGTCACTGAACGCCAACCCAATGCCCAAGAATACCAAGACTTATTATTTGCTTGGAGCGTAGTAAAGTATGTTAAATCTAACGCTATTGTATATGCAAAAGATAATATGACTATTGGTATTGGCGCAGGACAAATGAGCCGAATATACAGCGCAAAAATTGCAAACATAAAAGCACAGGATGAAAATCTAACGGTTTCAGGGTCAGTTATGGCATCAGATGCGTTCTTTCCATTCCGTGATAGTATTGATGCAGCTCAATCTGCTGGCATTACCGCAATAATTCAACCCGGCGGTTCTATTCGAGATCAAGAAGTTGTCTCTGCGGCTAATGAAGCTAAAATTGCTATGATTTTTACCGGATTAAGGCATTTTCTACATTAAATTCATATCCCACGATTCATCTAATACTACAAGCAATGGTACGTAATACCTAGAAATATCTGCTACGCTTAAAGCAATAATAGAATTTCTAGCAAGGCGATTTGGCATGAAAAACTTAGCTGTAGTTTTAATCACAAGCTTACTCGTATTAAGTACTTCTTTATTTGCAAATACGTTAAAAATGTATGAAAAACCAAATGATAAGTCCAAACTATTAATGGAATTGAAGCCTGGCCAACAATTAATTCCAATTTATTACCCGCAAAATAGCCTATGGATAAAAGTTGCTGACCCCCAAAATGGTAATGTGGGCTGGGTTAAGACCAACGAGCTCAATGGCACCGCAGTGTTGCCTGATGGAGAAAAAACAAAACAAGAAATTATTCCAACGGCTAATCAAGGTTATCAATTAAAACGTCAAGCCATTGATGATAACAATGCGCCACAAGCTATTGATCCAGCGCAAGTAGATCAAGCGATGCAAGAATTTCAAAAAAAAGCAGCGCAAATACAACAATCAATGCAAATCATTATGAAATCACTGGTTGAACAAATCAATGCCATGCAAAAAGCATTTCCAGATGACAATAGTACTAATAGACCTCAGAATCTGCAAAATGTTATTATTGTCCCTAATAATCAAGATAAGCAATAACAACTTCCCTTCCCTCTTAATACCTGAAGGTTGAGACCCAAAATATTTCGTTTTGCAAGGTAGTTTGAGTATATAAATAATTTATTGCCTTACCCAAAAAAATGTTAAACTATTCGCTGCATAAATCCTGTTTTTAGCAAGTGAGAAAAGGCGATGAATATCCTCATTATTGGTCAAGGCGGCAGAGAACATGCCCTAGCTTGGAAAATTTCACAATCTCCTGAGGTCGAAAACATTTATATTGCACCAGGTAATCCAGGGACGGCACAAGAACCTAAATGTAAAAATATTACAATTACTGTTGATGATATCCCAGCACTACTTAAGTTTGCTCAAACACATCTTATTGATCTGACAATTGTTGGCCCAGAATTACCATTAACGCTAGGTATTGTTGATGAATTTACCCAACATGGATTAAAATGTTTTGGCGCTACGCAAGCGGCAAGTCAACTTGAGTCATCTAAAACATTTTGTAAAAAATTTGCTGAAAAATATCAAATTCCCACGGCTAAAGCAGCGAGCTTTACTGATATCGAAAAAGCTAGGTACTATGCACAAAACCATCCATTACCATTCGTCATCAAAGCGGATGGACTCGCCGCAGGCAAAGGTGTGGTAATTATAGATAATTATTCACAAGCAATGCAGACTATTGATGCAATGCTAGGCGACAAACAATTTGGCAAAGCCAGTCAAAAAATTATCATTGAAACTTTTTTAGCTGGCGAAGAAGTTAGCTATTTTGTTATTGCTGATGGAGAAAACTTTCTAACCTTAGCCACCGCACAGGATCACAAAGCACGAGATAATGGCGATAAAGGACCAAATACGGGTGGCATGGGTGCATTCAGCCCTGCGCCGCTAGTGGATAATTTACTCGAGCAAAAAATTATTGATCGTATTATTCAACCAACGATAACCGGTATGCAACAAGAAAACATACCGTACACCGGTTTTTTATTTGCTGGCATTATGGTCGTCAAGGGTGAGCCATATTTATTAGAATATAATTGTCGACTAGGCGATCCTGAAACTCAGGCTATTTTATTACGATTAAAAAGTGATTTAATTTCAATCATTTTAGCAGCCTTGAATAAAAGTTTGACAAGCGTTAATCCAGTCTGGCTTTCTGATGTTGCCTTAAATGTTGTTATGTGTGCTGCTGGCTATCCTGAAAACTATGAAAAAGGAAAAATTATCAATGGGTTAGATGATGCTCATGCTGATTTTGCCTTTAAAATTTTCCATGCAGGTACACAAAAAGTTAATGGTAAAATATTGACTCAAGGCGGCCGTGTACTCTCAATCGCAAGTTTTGGTAAAAATGTAGCAATTGCACAAAAAAACGCTTATCATATAGTCAATCAAATCAATTTCTCTGGGGCTTTATTTAGAACGGATATTGGCTACAAAGCTATTTCAGCCACAGACTAATAGGATGCAAAGTATGCAAAAGGAATCTTTGATAAAAAAAGTTGCAATCACACCACAACCAGAACTAGGTTCTGCAAGCAACCTATCATCTTCGATTCGAGAACCCTTACCTACCATCCAAACCTATTGTCAATCTAAAACGTTTATCGCCGCTCATGGTATCAATAATTTAGTCGCAAGTGCTTCAGGTTTATTTAGCTTACTGAGTAAATTGCGTGAATTATTTAGCTATGAAAATATCACTCAACTCAAACAAGATTTAATCCATGAAATTAAAGCGTTTGAATGTGCTGCATTAAATCATGGCTACGCTGAACAACAAATTTTAATTGCTCGCTATGCCATTTGTGCAACTCTAGATGATGCTATCTTACATACCAGTTGGGGTGCAAAAAGTAATTGGCAAGAGGACACTTTATTATATATTTTTCATGGTGAAATGTGGGGTGGCGAACGCCTATTTACCTTATTGGAACACTTAAAATCAAATAGCGAAGAACATATTGCTTTGCTGGAATTTATTTATACATGCATGAGTTTAGGCTTCGAAGGAAAATACCGTGTTAATGCGCAAGATAAAGATAGTTTCTATGCTATTTTAGATACCACTTATCGTCTTATAAAAAATGCGCGTGGCGATCTCCCTGAAAAATTAAGCAATATCAGGTTGCAAACACCAATAACGCAAAAAAATGCTTTTCAAGAAAGTGCAAAAAAATCCTTTATCCCACGGGTATTACTTGTCTCTGGTGGCGTCATCTTAAGTATGTATATGTTATTTGCATTTGTCACACGAGAATCAGCGCAACCGATACTTAAACATATTCAACAAATTGAACAAAACTTATCTTAAATATGATGAATAAAGAAAATAGCCCCATTAATAAATCCACCTTTAATAAACGTTTTGATGGTGCGATCACTTTTTTAAAAAACCAAAAAATTCAAGAAACGCGTTTATTTGATTTACCTTGGCATTTTATTTTGAGTACTGAAAATGCGGATAAATCTAAATTATTACAACATGCTAACTTGGATTTCATTTTAAAGAAAAAAGATGATGGTAATACACTGGGGTATTGTGAATGGTGGAGCACAAAAGAAACCATCATGGTAGATATTAATTCACAATATTGCTCTCCTAATATCACTAAAGCACAACAAAAAACTTGGCAAGACTTTTTAACAATTACACAACAAGAAAAATCGCAAGCGATAGATGCTTTGTGGCTAGTCATTGATTTACCGACTTTATTATTATCACAAGGGGAAAATAAAAAAACTTTTGTCACCATGTTAAAAAGTCGCATTCGTGATTTGCAAAAAAAGATCAATAGCGGATTCCCTGTTTATATTATTATTACCAAACTCGATGCCCTTAAAGGGTTTGTGGATTTTTTTGATGATTTATCGCAAAAAGATAGAAAACAACCTTTTGGTATTAGCTTCAGCAAAAAGCAAACAGCAAGCTCACAAGCCTTAGCCGAACATTTTGAAACAGAATTTAATCTTATTTTAAAAAACCTTAATCAACGTGTTATCACCCGCTTACATCATGAACGCAATTTAACCCGTAAAGTTAATATTAAAGAATTTCCGCTACAAATGGAAAGTATTAAAAAACCGCTTGCGGCTTTTATGCAAAACTTAGCTGATGCCATTACCAAAGATCATAATCCAAGTTTAAGAGGGCTTTATTTTACATCCGTTGAACCTAGCAGTCCTACCGAAGATAGATTATTACAACCACTTAGCCATACCTTCGAACTTAAGCCTTATATTGAAAATCAACATTTCCCAGCGCAAGCAGATTATTTTGTTAAAGCATTATTGCCGCAAGTTATTTTACCCGATGCAGTGAATTTCAAATATTATCACAAACCTGCTAAAAATAAGTTGTCAAAAACAATGTTGCGTTATTTAACACTTGGCGGCGCTATCGCTGTAACACTAAGTTTTACCGGCTTATTTATGTATCGTTATTTATCTGATAATAACACGATTCAACAAACAGAAGATGCACTTGCGCAATATCAATTATTGCATCACATGGATCAGCATTTTAATTTAAAAGATAGTGTATTGGCATTAAATAAACTAGCCACGGCTGCCCAAAACTTAAACAATGCCTCACAACATAAATTAAACAGTCATTTAGTAGAAGAAAATCATGCAGCAAAAATAGCTTATGATAAAAGTTTAGAGCAGTTAATAAACCAACAACTTATCGCCATCATTCAACAACAGCTTCATTCAAAATCAGTTGATGCCAGTATATTATATGGTGCATTAAAAAGTTACTTAATGCTTGCTGAAACTACAAATTATAATGCTGATTATTTAGTTCAATGGCTCAATAATTACTGGAAAATACATAGCGAGCTTAGTACGAATTTATTAACTATGTTGCAACAACACTTAAATTATTTTGCAAACTTATCACCCAACGCAATAAATCCGGACACAAATTTAATTATTCAAGCACGACAAAAACTTAGTCAAGTATCAACAGCTGAACTCATTAATATCATATTAGAAAATAACAATAATCAAAATCCGTTAAAAGTACAATTGACTGACCAACAGGATAAATATCCCTTATTTAAGGCTAATAAATCTAGCATGAATATCCCAGGCATTTATACTAACAAGGCCTTTGAGCATGTGTATGATGAAGTATTACCTGCAACAGCAAAACAACTGCAACAAGGTGATTGGGTCACAGGTCGTCAAGGATTTGGGGTGAATGTTGATAATGATATGCTAATGAAAATTCGTCAGCAATATATTAGTGATTATATAACAACTTGGGAACAGGTGATTAATTCGCTACAGCTTGCACCTATACGTTCCTATGATCAAGATATTTATGTGATGAATAGTTTAATCACGCCAAGTGCTAGCATTAAACGCATCATGAAAATAATTTATACGAATACTAATGTCAGCTACCATAAAGTGGGTACGCCCATTAGTAAGCACTTTGCTTACCTTGATAAAATTATTTATCTCTTTAAACAAAACCAAAGTGCACATTTAAAAACAGTAATTGGCTTTTTAGAACAAATTCAACAAAGTGATAATGCACCGATTGCTGCTTTTGAGCTAGCAAAAGGACAAAGTTTGTTAGCCGCTAAAGATAACCCATTTACTCAAATGCAGTTGATTGCTCAACATGCGCCTCAACCCATTCAAAATTGGGTCAACAGTTTATTAAAAGATACATGGCAACTTATTTTAAATGATACAGCCATTACAATTAATGCCGCATGGCAAAATAATATTTATCAACCATTTAAGAAAAATCTTGCAACGCAATATCCTTTCAATGCAAAAGCAAATACTGATGCTGATGAAAATACGGTTAATCAACTTTTTTCCCAACATGGCG
The DNA here is from genome assembly GCA_002707205.1 of Legionellales bacterium. Lineage (GTDB taxonomy): Bacteria > Pseudomonadota > Gammaproteobacteria > UBA1113 > UBA1113. Next base: position 16,832 of record PAMH01000058.1, on the reverse strand, counting down.
AACTGAATAAATTTTATCGACGATTTATCAAATCTTTTGTTAATGATGATAATGGCAAACTAACACCCAAAACATTTTATGCAGCAAATTTGCCCCTCTCAACTGCCGGATTAAATAATTTATCTCAGCTGCAACAAGTCAGTGAAACCTTGTATACCCACAATAAACCCGATAAGCTCAGCTATCATTTTACTTTAGCGCCTGAAAAAATTACTGGTAATGCAAAATCTGTTGATATTGATTTAGATGAGCAAGCCTCAACTTACTCGACACATTATCTATCACCAACACAGTTTGACTGGCCTGGAAATAGCCCACAACATTTTGCCTCGATTATATTTGTTAACGATGATGGTGCACAAGAATCAGTGACAAAAACAGGAATATGGGCAGTATTAAAATTATTAAGCCCGATTGAAACTAAAATCATACAAAAAAATGATAAAACCATTGAAACGCATATCACTTTAGGTGACTATAGTTTAGATTATGCGTTGACCAGTTTGAATGGACTGAATATTTTTTTACCGGGTAACTTATTAGGTCTACAAGCCATGCCTAGCTTATTGGGATCTCACTCAGCGAGTTAATGATTACAATTTGATGAAAAACTGTTCCGTGATACATACAGTCACGGAACAGAAATTTATCTTAATTAACCTCAAGGACTATTCGTGCTAATGTTTTGGTTTTTTAAAGCTTCTTCTACTTCTACTTCTACAACCTCAACCTCTACTGCTTTTGCTGTCTCTAACTTCTGCTCAAGCTCCACTCGGGAATACGGATGACGCTGAAAGAAACCCTGAAAATAACTTTCTGCCTTTTGCGCTAGCTTTTTATTTTTAGACATATCATTATTCTCCTAACTTTATTGTTATTATTATCAGCAAACTATTAAATAATAAATATATTAAGGTAATATGAACAACATTATTTTTATAAATAACAGGCTTATGATAGACTTTTAGTGAGTTTAACCGCATAATTTTAACTAAACGACTGAAAATTAAAACCTTGGAATAGCAATTTGAAAAAATGGATCTTTCTGATACTTTCTAGCTTATTGATACAAGCCTGTTCTACCAGTGATGGTGGCGTTGCAGGTGCCTATCCTGGAAAAGCACCAAAATATACTGAAGGTGCATCAATTGGTGCCGTGACTGGGGCTGCTGTGGGTGGATTTGCAGGCAGTAGTAATATTCCTTTAGGCATAGTGCTTGGTGCTATGTTAGGTGCTCCCGTGGGAGCTTATTATGATTCTCAAGGATTAATTAATCAGCTACAAGCACAAGGTATTACAATTGTACGCTTAGGTGATATTGTACAAGTTGTAGTCCCCAATGACCTCATTTTTGATCTTGGCGGCAATGAGGTGCAACGTGACGCTTATCCAATGCTTGATCAAATAGTTTTCTTTTTAAAACAATATGGCGACGTTAATATTGCAATTACTGGCCATGCAGATGCTGTTGGTACTAATGCAGAACAAATTCATCGCGCTTATTTACAAGCACAAAGTTTAGCAACCTATCTATGGTCTCATGGCATCAATTCAGAACGAATTAAACTTTACAGTGCGGGCAATAAGCAAACAACAGCAAGCTTAAGAACGGTCAATGGAAATGGTTACAACCGTCGAGTTGACTTGGTTTTTTGGAAAAATGAAGATGCCAGCTCTTTTAATGCCTATACCGTTGGCAAAAAAGCACAGTGTTGGTATAAAATAGAGCCTAGCGAATGTGCTGATTGACGTATCTTGGCGTAATTAGGTTATGTATTATTCAGATGATGATACCTTCTTAAGCACAAATAAATAGCCCATCACTTCTTTGCCTTGTTGTTTGCGTAATGAAATGCATTGTTCATCAAGTCGCTCAAAAGAATGCATCGCAATTAATCGATGAATATAGTTTTTATGATGGGCATAGCGACCCGTTTTTTGTAAAAAATAATCGGCTTCAAATCCTTGCTCTACCGTAAAAACAAAAACACCCTGTTTATCCAGTTTTTGATAAACAGAGGCAAATACCTGATTTAAATCACCCAAATAAACAAAAACATCCGCAGCAATTATCAAATCAGACGCTATTTTAATTTGTGATAGCCCAACGCATAGCTCACAACAGAGCAATCGGTCATAATAGCCTTTTTTCTCAGCTAGCTCGAGCATTTTTTCTGATAAATCAATACCTATTAATTGCTTGGTATGTTTTTGAAATAATCTCGCAGCCAATCCTGTACCGCAGCCTAAATCAACCATATTAAGCTGTTTCCCCGCCGGTAAATGAAACTCAACTGATTGATATAATAAATCAGGTAATCGGTAATTAAGTTTTTCCATTAAATCTAAATCAAAATGCTGGGCGTAGTCATCAAATAATTGCGTAATATAAGCCTTTGGCGCAGATTGCGGCATTGATTGAGTCGTTAACGTTGCTAAACGATATTGCGCAATTTCATTAGCAGGTTCAATGCTTAATGCCAACTGATAATGTTTAATCGCTAAAGCTTCCTCTCCTAATTTCAAATAAATGGTTGCAAAATTTATTTGTGCTTTTACATCTTGTGGATTTTGTTTTAAAACCTCATCAAAATGCGAAAAAGCAGACTCCCATTTACGCTGGCGCATATAAATAATGCCCAATTGAAAATGACTTGCATATTGTTCAGTTGGCACATGTAGTAACTGATTATAATACGTAATTGCTTGCGCAAACGCATTCATATTAAAATAAAGATGCGCTAAATTACTTATTGCAATGAGATTATCAGGGTAAGTCTGTATTATTTTTAAAAAATAATTTTCAGCGCTGTTCATATCATCCATACGAATACAACATGCTGCAAGATTATTTAATAAATCAGCATTCACAATTTCATCATTATTTGCTTGTTCATAATATTGGCGTGCTTGCTCAATAGCATTATTTTCTAAGGCAATATTACCTAATAATAAACAAACCTTTCTATGAGAGGGCTCTAGTTGATGTGCCTTATTTAAAATAGTTTTTGCTTGCTGTAGATCATCTAGCTTTAAATGGCATGTGGCCAAATTAACTAACCCATCAACATAATCAGGCGCTAAATTAATGGACTGTAAATAATAATTTTTCGCTTTAGCAAAATCACCTAACAGGAAGTAAACATTGGCTAAGTTATTGTAACTTGGCGCAAACGCAGGCGCATGGGTTAATGCCTGCTCAAATGCCTCAATCGCTTCATCTATTTGACCTAACTGTTTGCATACATTGCCTAAATAATTATAAGTTGACGCTTGCGTTAAACCCAGCTTCACCGCTTGCTGTAAATATTTTTTAGCGGTTGGTAATTCGCCACATTGTGCAAATAGTACAGCCAATTTTTCATGTGCAACGCCATCTTGAGGATACGCCTTCAAATATGCTTGATAAGCGACTTTTGCTTGTTCAAATTCGCCTTGTTGATGTAGTTGCGTTGCTTGTTCCAATTGTTGAGACATCTTGCTCCACACTTATGTATTAACTTACCATGCTGTAACAATAAAATATTAACTTAAATTCTTTCATAGTTTAAGATAATCTTTCATAGTTTAAGATAATTTAAGTATCTCTAATTATAACAGGACTAATACTTAGCAGGCTAGCGGTATATATGGCTTCATATTTTGAGGTGTTTGGGTATAGGTATATAATGTGAAAAATATTAATGAATATAATAACTGAGAACTTATGATCCAATTAAAAAATGTTGCTTATCATTATGATAATAAAATCATTTTTGAAGCACTGAATGAAACATTACCTGCCCATCAAAAAATAGGTATTGTCGGCAAAAATGGCTGTGGTAAAACCACATTATTCAAACTTATTCAAAATATACTCGAGACAAGCAATGGAGAAATAGCGTATCCCAAAAATTGGCGCATTGCACATTTAGATCAACAACTACCCAGCACTGAAGATTTAGCATTAGAATATGTGATGCAAGGTGATACAGAACTAGAAGAAATTACACAAGCATTGAAATCTGCTGAACAAAAAGGCGATTATGAAAAAGTACTCAACCTACATCAACGTTTAGCTGATATTGATGGTTATACGGATGAAGCACGTGCCGCAAAAATCATGATGGGATTAGGTTTCACACTCGATGACCAAATTAAAACCGTTAATGAATTTTCTGGTGGATGGCGTATGCGCTTAAAACTAGCCAGAATACTTTTATCTCGCGCCGATTTACTTTTGCTTGATGAGCCAACCAATCATCTTGATTTAAGTTGTATTGTTTGGCTGGAAACTTGGCTTAAAAAACAAAAAGGCATGATGTTAATCATCTCTCATGATAGAGATTTTTTGGATGCAACAGTTAATTATGTGCTCTATATTCATCATTATAAAGGTAAACTTTATCGTGGTAACTACTCAACTTTTGAAAGTCAACGTACATTAGAACTAGAAAGTCAACAGAATGCATTTGATAAACAACAAGCCCAAATTGCCCATCTACAACATTTTGTTGATCGCTTTAAAGCAAAAGCAACCAAAGCAAAACAAGCACAAAGTCGTGTTAAAGCTATAGAAAAAATGACTAAAATTGCGGCTGTTCAACAAGAAATGGATATTCAATTTACCTTAAAAGACCCTAGTTGTGCTTCAAGTACGCTATTGAGTTTAACACGTGCTGAATTTGGTTATGACACTGCAAAATTCAGAAAAATCAATTTCAGTATTTACAAAGATCAACGCATTGGATTACTCGGTGCTAATGGTGCTGGAAAATCTACTTTTATAAAAGCATTAGCAGATAAAATTACGTTAGATTTTGGGCAGCGCCTATCTGCCCCTAAACTTAAAATCGGTTATTTTTCTCAAGACAGTGATCAACATTTAGATTTAGCTCACAACGCAATTGAGCATATGCAAACGCTTTCACCAGAAACTGAACTTGCAAAAATTCGAAGTTATTTAGGTGGCTTTGGTTTTAGTCAAGAAATGGCCTTACAGGTCATGGATAAATGTTCAGGTGGTGAAAAAATGCGTTTAATGTTAGCAATGCTTATATGGCAACAACCTGATTTATTACTATTAGATGAACCAACAAACCATTTAGACTTATCGATGTGTAATGCCTTATCATTAGCATTACAATCTTATAAAGGCGGGATTGTTTTAATTTCTCATGACAGATATATGCTAAATAGTTGCGTGAATGAACTATGGCTCATAGATGACGGAAAGATAAAACCCTTTGATGGTGACTTAAATGATTATCAAAAATTTTTATTACAAAATGAATAGAGATTCATCATGCTACTAATTATTGATAACTATGATTCATTTACTTTTAATCTCGCGCATTATTTTAAAGAGTTGGGTGTCGAGGTTTTAGTCAAACGAAATGATGAAATAACTATTCAATCTATAGAAAAACTTGCGCCACAGCATTTGGTTTTTTCACCTGGCCCATCAACCCCAAAAAATGCAGGCATTACACTTGAAGCCATTGACTATTTTAAGGATAAAATACCCCTGCTAGGTGTTTGTCTTGGGCATCAAGCCATTGCTGAAGCCTTTGGTGGACAAGTCATACACGCTCAAAAAGTCATGCATGGCAAAGTTTCCTCTGTATTGCAAACTCACCCCCATACACTGTTTCAAAATATACCTAAAATATTTCAAGTCACGCGCTATCACTCACTCATTGTTGCTGATAAAAATTTACCTGATTGTTTACACGTTATTGCTCGCACACACGGCATAGATTTGCCAACTGAAATCATGGCAATTACGCACAAAACTTTACCGATTATGGGTGTGCAATTTCATCCAGAGTCAATTAAAACAGAATTTGGTCATCAACTCTTAAAGAATTTTTTAACATGCTCATCTTGATGTTATATAAATTATTCTTCATGGGGTGAATCTGATAACAACCAAGGCGAAACTAACGTTTTAATGGTTGCGATACCTATAATTGCTAAAATAATAATGAGGATTGTCCACCCTTGCCAAGGTTCTATCACTAGCCCTAAAGCTAACCCTGTCGCCGGTGGATGCTCAAAACTGAATAAAATCATGCATAACATCGTTGCTGTTACTGCTAGTGCGCCAACTAATTCATAAGTCAAAGAAAAAGACAGTATATTTTGCATAATTAACAAATATGTACCAAAGTAATAACAGACAATGCCTAACACGATGCTGATAGCATAGCTACCCACCATCCTCTTAGGATGTGCAGCTGCGCTATCAGGCATTGCAAATGCCACAAAGATGCTCGATGCCAGTGAACTTGCCCCAATTGCGCCTAAAACAATATTTGAAGCGACTAATTGTAAGCTCAACAGAACAAAAATCATTGCAATTAAAGCAACAAAACACTTAAATAAATAAACTTTTTTATTTTTCTTAAAGTTAGGATTAATTATTGGCATAACTCAATTGGCTTCCTGCTATGTATTCCCAAACCACCATTTTTAACTTTCAGCAATGACACTAAACACGTAAGACTTAATTCAACTTGCCACCTATGAAAGTCATTGGAGTGTATTTTACGCATGCAAAACTACTATTTAAGATTATAGCCTCAAATTCCCTTAAAATGCGAAATGTTAATACAATCTTTTTTGTGCACAACTCTTCTAGTGCCGCATACAAAAAAACGCCTCTATATCATAAGGCATTGTACTTTTGATAAACCAAACACTGACTCTCTAATATGAATCATGAAAGTTAAAAAATCGCATTTTTAGGTGGTTTAGGTATATAATGCAAAATTACGTAATGCTGAATAACACGCACTGCCTGCAATAAATTCAGTATAAGTACAAGAAAGGAATTTAATCATGACTGAAAAAAATACACCCATGCAAAATTGGGAACGTGAAACCTTAGAAAAAGTTTTATTTGCAACGGTTAATGAACAAAAACGTAATCGTCGTTGGAAAATATTTTTCCGTTTTATTTATCTTATTCTTTTCATCACTATAGTTGCAGTTATTTTCGGCATGAGCAGTGAATCATCAAAAGATTATTATACGCAAAATAAACCGCATGTAGGTGTTGTCGATGTTAAAGGCGAAATTGCTGAAGATGGGCGTGCCAATGCCAGTAACATTAATGAAGCATTAGATGAGGCCTTTGAAGATAAAAAAACAGTTGCTGTTATGTTATACATTGACTCTCCAGGTGGTAGCCCAGTGCAAGCAGGCGAAGTTTATCAACACTTACATTATCTAGAAAAGCAAAATCCTAAAACTAAAGTTTATGCTGTTTGTACTGATATGTGCGCCTCTGGTGCCTACTATATCGCAGCAGGTGCGAACTATATATACGCAGACAAAGCCAGTTTGGTGGGTTCAATCGGTGTATTAATGAATGGTTTTGGATTTGTCGATACTCTCCAAAAATTAGGCATTAGTCGACGTCTATTAACTGCCGGTTCAGAAAAAGGATTTCTTGATCCCTTTTCTCCAATGAAACCTCAAGATCAAGCGTATATGCAAAATATGTTAAATGTTATTCATCAACAATTTATTAATGCAGTGCAAACAGGACGCGGTACTCGCTTAAAAAATGACCCATTACTTTTTTCTGGTCTCGTTTGGACCGGACAGCAAGCATTACCTCTAGGTTTAATTGATGGTATTGCGACACCGGAGCAAGTAGCAAGAGATATCATTAAAAATGAAAATCTTGTCAACTACTCTATCGAACCTAGTCCATTTGAAAAATTTGCTAAAAATATAGGCACTTCAGCGGCCTCAAGTGCCGCAAGTGAATTAGGCATTCGTCAAGGGATGTTGCAATAAGCCCGCTCAGCTTTGCTTTGCGGTTCTGCGACCAATGGAATCTTATCTAAAAGTTGCGAAACAAAGTATTTTAAGTCGTTAAATTCACCCGTAATTAGCTCGACTTCTAATTCAAAAATATCAATTGCTTTGTTTCGCGTTTTAATGACCCCACGATCAATCGCAAGCTCAATTTTTGCTTGTTGATAATCAAAAACCCAACTCTGACGAATAAAATCAGTAACGAAAATAAGATTAAGTTGACTTGCTGCAAGCAAATTTTCCACTAAGGCACGCAAATTTGGTATAGGTATATATTCCGGATAAATACGATTTTCCTTAATACTAACATCCCATTCTTCACGTTGATGTAATGCTCCCTCTGCCTGCCCCTTCCCTTTTAAACTTTGAACAAAACCTTCTGGTAATTCTCGCAAACGCAAGGCATAGCCAGCCTGACGTAAACTACCGTTTGGTGAGTCATAATAGGCCGTTATTACAGGTTGTATATGTGCTTTTGATGCACAAAATGCTGATGCTAATAGTTGTTGGCAATGCACGTCTGTTAATTTAAATTTATACTCAATTTCTTTTGACATAGAAGATTGTCCAAATACAAAACCTCAAAGATAAACAGTAGCATAACAGAACAAATATCGATATACTCAAGGCAGTAGAAATATTTCACATCGCATGAGGGAATCATGAAACCAAATAGCCCAATTTTTCGCATGTTTGGACGCTCGCCAATTCGTCCGCTACAAGGACATATGGCTAAAGTAACAGAGTGTGCTAAACATCTATTAGCATTTATTGCAGCAACTTTAGAACATGACTGGGCAAAAGCTGAACGTATTCAAGAATCAATTATCGCCTGTGAACATCAAGCTGATGATTTAAAAAGAGATTTACGCACGCATCTCCCAAAAAGTTTATTCTTGCCATTTTCACGCGGGGATTTACTTAGCATGCTTAAACTCCAAGATAACATTGCAAATATCGCCAAAGATATTGCCGGCCTTATCATTGGTCGGAAAATGCATATTCCTGAACAAATTGCTATGCGTTATATTGACTTACTCAAACGCAGTATTGATGCTGTTGAACAAACAGCAAATGCGGTCAATGAACTTGATGAACTTTTAGAAACAGGATTTCGCGGTGCAGAAGTGGCTATCATCGAAGATATGATAGATGAAATTCATCAAATTGAACATGATACCGATGAAATTCAAATTGATGTTAGAAAAACATTATTTGCGCTTGAAAAAGATATCAGCCCAGTTGATATCATTTTCTTGTATAAAATGATCCAATGGACAGGTGATCTTGCAGACAATGCTGAACAAGTCGGCAATTTATTACAATCTTTTTTAGCGAACTAATTTATGATTCACGGTCAACTTTATATATTTCTCGCATGCCTTTTTGGATTATTAATGACATGGGGTGTAGGTGCCAATGACTTAGCAAATGTCATGAGCACTAGTATTGGCTCTAAAGCAATATCAATTCGCCAAGCAATTATTATCGCCGTGATCTTTGAGTTTACCGGTGCATTTCTTGGGGGTATTCAAGTCAGTGATACAATACGCCACGGTATCATCAATACTGACATGCTTAATCAAGCGCCACAACTGTTCATTTATGGAATGTTAGCGGCACTATTAGCTGGGATGACATGGATGAGCCTAGCCAGTATTTTTGGGTTACCTGTATCAATTACCCACACGATTATTGGTGCAATTGTTGGCTTTGGTGCCATTGTATTAGGCTTTGGCGCCCTACAATGGCATCAAGTGAAAGTTATTGCTATCAGCTGGGTAACCTCACCAGGTATTGCGGGAGTTTTTGCTTATTTATTATTTATTAGTGTACAACGTACTATTTTATCAAAAACAAATCCTTTCTATTTTGCAAAACGCTACGCACCAATTTATTTATTTTTGATTGGTGTTGCCATGTCACTCGCTTCTGTTACACGTGGATTAGAACACATGGGTGTACCCTTGACGGTAATAGATAAAATTATTATTTCTGTTGGATTAGGTTTATTCATCACCTTAATCGGCAGTTTAATGATTCGTAAAATTCAAATTAAACCTGATGCAACCCGACAACAGCATTTTGCAACAACAGAGAAAATATTTGGTGTTTTAATGCTATTTACAGCAGCCAGCATGGTTTTTGCCCATGGCTCAAATGATGTCGCTATTGCTGTAGGCCCAATAGCAGCGGTAGTGAGCGTTGTTCAAGCAGGTGGCTCACTTGCTGGCACACAACAAATTCCCTATTGGACAGTATTTTTAGGGGCGTTAGGAGTGGTTATTGGTTTACTCACTTATGGGCGTAATGTCATTAGCACGGTTGGAAATAATATCACCATGTTAACGCCAAGCCGAGCTTTTGCGGCAACACTTTCAGCAGCTTTCACTGTTGTACTTGCAACAGGAACCGGCATTCCTGTATCAGCAACGCAAACCTTAGTCGGTGCTGTACTTGGGGTTGGATTGGCTAGAGGTATTGGTGCACTGAATTTAACAATTATCCGTAATATATTTATGTCATGGATATTAACAATTCCTGCGGGCGCATTATTTGCTGTTGGTTATTTTTACGTATTAAAAACAGCATTCCATTGGTATCATTAAAGTTAAGGAATGTCGCATGAAATATAAAACAAAAATGTTCGAAATGGCGAAACAAATGTTACCTCATTCTTACTCGCCCTACTCTAAGTTTAAAGTCAGCTGCTGTCTAAGAACTAACAACGATAACTTCTACACGGGTTGCAATGTTGAAAATGCGTCTTACTCACTCGCATGCTGCGCAGAAACTAATGCAATTTTACAAATGGTCGCTCATGGTGAACAAGAAATTGCAGAAATGGTTATTATTTCTGAATCAGATACGACGTGTGTTCCATGTGGTGCCTGTCGTCAACGTATTAGAGAGTTCGCTATGCCTGAGTTACCCATACATATGGGAACACATAAAGGCTTAACGAATACACAAACATTACATGCGTTATTACCCAATTCTTTTGGCCCTGAATATTTAAGTTAAACAATTTGAGCATAGGATATTATTTATGACACATGCTGCCCAAACAGCCGCTGAATTTATTCAAAAAACTAAACCTAACTTTACACCGAAAGTAGGCATCGTACTTGGTTCGGGTCTTGGTGCTTTAGCCGACTTAATTGAAGATAAAACGATATTATCTTACGCTGATATTCCAGGCTTTCCTGTAAGTACTGTCAGCGGACATGCCGGTGAATTAGTGTTAGGTCATTTAAATGGTGTACCTGTTGTTTGCTTAAAAGGTCGCGCTCATAGTTATGAAGGCACGGCAGATGAAAAGGTAAAAACATTAATTCGGACATTTAAAGCATTAGGTTGTGAAGTCTATTTAGCAACCAATGCCGCAGGTTCATTACACGCAGAAGTCGGTGCAGGAGAACTTGTCGCGATTACCGATCATATTAATTTTCAGCCAACAAACCCACTAGTTGGTGCTAACGATGAGGCTTTTGGACCAAGATTTGTCAGTATGGATGCAGCATATGATACTGAACTTCGACAAGCACTGCATCAGACAGCTAATCAACTTGAAATTAATTTACATGAAGGTGTTTATCTTTCTACCTTAGGCCCGGTATTTGAAACACCTGCCGAAATTCGTGCATTTAGAATTCTAGGTGCAGATGTTGTTGGCATGTCTACTGTTCCTGAGGTAATTATTGCAAGACATTGTGGTTTACGCGTAGTCGTTATTTCTGCGATTACTAATCTGGCAGCAGGAATGAGTGCAGAACAATTAAGTCATGAAGGCACATTACATTATGCTAATTTAGCCAGTAAGAATTTATGTCAGTTAGTTGCTAGCTATATGGAACAATTGAAAAATGTCTGATACGGCTCTGATTAATTATCTTGATCTTACATCCTTAAATGATAATGATACAACCGAAGATATCGACAAGCTTTGCCAAAAGGCTATCACGCCTTACGGTAACGTTGCAGCGGTATGTGTCTTTGGACAATTTGTTACGCAGGCAAAAAAACGATTAATCACGAGCGACATTCTAGTTGCAAGCGTAGCAAATTTTCCGCATGGTACTCAAAGTATTACAACAACAGGGCAAGAAATTGAAAATTTATTAACTGCAGGCGCCGATGAGATTGATGTTGTCATTGACTATCGTGGTTTTATACAAGGAAACAAACAGCGTATCTATCAACTGGTAAAAATGTGCAAGTCAATCATGCCATCACAGACACTAAAAGTCATTCTTGAAACGGGAGAATTAACGAAAGCGCAAATTGATTATGCCAGTCAAGCCGCAATGGATGCGGGCGCTAATTTTCTAAAAACATCAACCGGTAAAGCACCTATCAATGCAACATTAGACGCTGCAGATACAATGTTACAAGCCATTGCAACCTATCATCCACAGGTGGGCTTTAAAGCAGCAGGGGGCGTAAAAACGCCAGCGCAAGCACAGGCCTATAAAAATTTAGCGATTAAATATTTAGGGGCGGACTGGGTTAATCCGCAACATTTTCGAATTGGTGCCAGCAGTTTATTAGATAACTTACTGAATAATCCTGTACCAGAATAACTTTCTGTAAAAGATGAAAGGACATGTACAAAATCTATTTGTTTAATGCAGTTTTTTATCTACGATATAGTAGATTCTATATTAAATGCTATTTTTTTACACGTTTCTCTTCCTATAAAAAAATTCATTTTTTATTCAACGTAGATGGTAATACAGGTTATCTAAAAAAAAGTGCTAACCTTGCCATTACCATATTGCATGTAAAAAAATCTTTTATGAATTAGAGAACATCCGCGATGATTCATGTATTAGGCCGTCTACTGAGGAAATTTCTGCTTGCATTTTTTCCCATTCGCGAAACCTTTCTTCTTGCTCCTTTTTACTGATATAATTTTCCAAATGCCTTATTACAGAATCAGTATCGTATAAAGGTACATCTATGTCCATATGTAGAGCAGTTTCGTGTATCCTTTCTCGTGTATTTTTTGCTAATTCAAGGTTCACAGATAACTTAGATAATTGCGTATCATTAATGTTATACAAAATTAATAGTCGTGCGAGTAACTTAAAACTAGCTTCTGTATTATAAGCTAAACAATCTTTAACAATCAAATACTGTTTTTTTATCATATCAGAAACTTCGCTATACTTTTCTTGAACTCGCAGAATTTCTATTTTGTTATAAATATTTTCTGCTTGCTTTTCTATTAATAATTGAATGAGTTCAGCATTATTTTTTTCAGTAACAGTTTCTAAGCCTTGAGTAAAAAAATAACAATAATACTCGTTTGTAATTTTCGTTTGTAATCCTTTTGCTCTCTAATATAGTTGGTTTAATAATTTATTATTATTTTGACATTTAATGAAATGACGTGTTCTTTCCTTAGGAAATTTTTGAAAAATAACTGTTGATATATCCAATGCGTATGTGATATCTTCTGATTTAAAAATATTTTTAATTTCGTCAGTTTTCCATAATTTTTCTATTTCATCATATTTTTGTTCTTCAATTTTCTTTTTAAATTGTTCTACTGTATTTGTAGTGTGGTTCGTTGGCATAAATATCTCTCTTTTTTTGTTATAAATAAAGTTTGTAGTTAAAATCGTTTGCTTAGCTCAAATTATGAATCAATTTGCTTGAAATAATCTCAAACAACTTCAAAATGCAACGTTTTAACAAAAATTCAGATGCTTGTCGGCAAAAAAACTAAAGGCATGAAGCGCCGAAACAATGATAATAATTGCTGAACTTAGTAGGTTCACGATATTTATGTAAATTTTTTTCATTAAAATATAATCTATGATGGTTAATGCGTATTGCACTAAAACTTATTTATATCGTTAAGTCAACTATCATTATGACGATAAACGTTGCTTTATTTTTTATAAAAAACCAAATCCCATACGCCATGCCCTAAACGTTCACCACGCTTTTCATATTTAGTCATCGGACGACTTGCAGGCCGCGGTACATACGTATTTTGACTTGATTGATTAATTAAATGAGGTATCGCATTACATACCATTAAAATATGCTCAGCATAATTTTCCCAATCAGTGGCAATATGAATAAATCCACCAGCCTTCAATTTTTTTACTAATAGTTCAACAAATGCTGTTTGGATCAATCGACGTTTGTGATGTCTTTTTTTATGCCATGGATCAGGAAAAAATATTTGAATGCCATCAAGAGTATCATCGACAATATTATCTTTAAACACTTGAACTGCATCATCATGAATGACTTTAAGATTACTCAGTTGTGATACATCAATGTCGGCTAATAATGCACCAACACCCGCTTCATGCACTTCAATACCTATGTAATTATGTTGTGGATTATTAACAGCACAAGTCAGTAAGGATTGCCCCATGCCAAACCCGACTTCAACAATAATCGCGCCATTATTTGCAAATAACTTATTAATATCTATAGTTTTATTTGTCTCAACACCATACATGGGCTTTAAATTATCTAAGGCGTGTTGCTGGCGTTCTGTTACTCTCCCTGCGCGTTTCACAAAGCTCTTAATGGTGCGTAAATGTGTAGATTTATTCTCAGACATTTGTCTGCTTCCAACTAATTTTTTGAGCAATACTAACGGTGAAAACCAAAGATTGCAAGTCTTTAATGCTTACTTAATATACAGCTTTTAGAATAGTGATAATTTTATTTCGTATATATATCACATTATAAATATAATAAGGTTCTTTAATATGCCATCACATCAGATTCATGATGATATCTATCAACAATTAAATTTTTATAACACACAAATTGCATTGAGTAATACGTATACTTCACACCCCACGGGTTCATCGACGCTCAATATTTCACGGTTTTTACAGAATAAACCTGCATGGCCGATAACGTATACAACAACTGCGCTGAATAAAAAAGATAAAAAAATATTAATTTTAGCTTTTTCTATAGAAAAAGCTAAATCTACCTTCCAAAAAAAAATAAAGACATGTATACACCAGTTATTTAAGGATGGATTTGAAATACATGTTTTTGATGGTTTAAATATTCATAAAATTAGCGAGTCTGATATTGAGCTATTTATAAAAAAAACTCGAATAACGACTCATGCCGAATTAAAAAATCATCCTCAGTATCCTAAAAAGCCCACAAAACTGATTGACTTTCTTACCCTAAGCGCGTTAATTCATGGTAAGACAAATAGTATTTATGTGGATGATTTTGAAAGAAAATTATTAGCGACAGCAAATACAAACAACTTTTATGCGCTCATCCGGAAAATTTGCTTGATACCAGAACAACAGATAATTCAATTTTTTTACCGTTATCCGACAAGTGATTCTAAAGTAAAGCTTGAGGACAGCATCATCTATTCTAGTGAAATAATAGATTATCAGAAAAAAACAAGTCACCTTAATAAATTTAACAGTATTAAAATAGAAAATGAATCTTTAGTTAATACGATTATAAATATCAAAGATACATTTGAAGAAACCAACCTGATTTATATAGAATGCTTAGAAATCCCTCAGTCTAAATTTTTCGCTGTATTAAAAAAATTTTCTAATATAAAACAATTAAAACTTGAAAACATTGACATTGAACAAGATAACGATCAAACAAATGATGAGTTAACGTTAATAAATTTGACAAACCTATCATTTAAGCTAGTTGAGATTAATGGTAAGCATTTAGCAAAACTATTGAATGCTGCAATTGCATTAGAGACACTAGTTTTTTCATCTTCAGACTTTAATATAACTTCTGATGAATTATCAAATTTAACAAAATTAAAAAACTTAAGCTTGAGCAGTGATGATGAAATTGAATTTGAAAATTTGAATGGCTTGCTTTCTAAGACGCCTAATTTACAATCACTCACTATAAAAAATGGCCTAATAAAAGATGATATTACCAATTGTGACGCTAACTTATTGAGCTTATCAAGGCTCACATTGAAAAGCTGTTGTTTATCCTATTCTATTTTGATCACACTTTTACAAAAAATGCCAAATGTTGAACACATAACCTTTATTGACGTCAAAGTTGATATATCACAAAATAAAGAAATCGAATCAATACAGATAAGTGAGGTGATGCTCGATAAATTAACATATCTTCGTATTGAAAATATAGAAATGAACTCGCCTAATCTACTCGTACATTTAATTAATCAATCAAAAAATCTAACAGTTATGCATCTTGTTGATGATAATATGGCATTTGCTGAGCAAATCATTTTATCAAATGCATTAAAATCACTAGATAAATTACAAAAATTCAAGTTGCAAATATCAAAAACCTCATTAACAACAATCTATAAATTATTAACTAAAACACCTATGCTTAGTGAGTTGTATTTAAATAATATTGAATTTATACCTACTGCCGCAACTCAAAAATTATTAAAGCAATTGACGTCTAATATAACAATGTTAGATTTAAGCAGTAGTATTTTTCCAACTGATTTTTTTTCTATATTTTCATCATTAACACAGTTAACTTATTTAAATCTGACTAACACAAAGGGAATAACTTTCTTACCTTTTAATGAGTTAAATATCTGTAAGCTTAACTACTTAAATGTTTCTTACACAAATATTTCTCATGTTAATATTATTAATGTTTTAATTAAAAAAGTTGAATTAAAACATTTGATTCATAGTTTCAAACTTAATAATGAACAAACAAAGACATTAATCCAAGTAGCGCCAAACACCACTTTTACATATAATAAGCAACAGCAAGACATGCAATTAATGTATAACAAAGAACAACATCGACAAAATTTTAATGTTTACTACCAAAATACACCTAGTTTAAATGCTAGAAAAATATTTGACAGCGAAATAATTTATGTTAACGACTACCGCCTATTTATTTTTGATGCTGTGGAAATAACCACCACTGATATACAATTAATAAAACGCCATAATGCTCATCAGTAAGTGAGTCGCTATCTCGTGAAAGATTTTGGGACATCCAAGTCCCCAAAATCGACTCGATAACGCGACCA
>PAMH01000057.1 GCA_002707205.1 Legionellales bacterium | reverse complement strand
GGGATTAAATTTACACGACATAGATTGGATTGAGCTTAATGAGGCTTTTGCAGCACAAAGTTTAGCTGTTATGCAAACACTAGACTTGGATGTATCAAAGGTTAACCCTGTGGGCGGTGCAATTGCACTAGGTCATCCATTAGGTGCGACTGGCGCAATAAAAACTACCATGGCACTATACGGTTTACAGCGAACAAAACAGCGCTACGGCATGATTACAATGTGTATTGGTACAGGAATGGGCGCCGCAGGCATTATTGAAATGTGTTAATTGGTTGTAATTCAGGTGATTTAGAAATATGAAATAATCATAAATTTTCTGTGTAAAAACGTGCTTTTCCACGTAACAATATTTTTATATTTAAGCACTCATGCACGAAAAAATGATGAAGCTAAAAATTACACATTGAACGGATTATATTTTTAGGTTAAATATTTATCAATTATGAGTTGTACTTTTTTCTTAGTCAGTGGTTTAGCGATAAAGTCATCCATGCCATACTCAAAAGCTGCATCTTGGTACTCTTCTGTTGCATGTGCTGATAATGCAATGATAAGCGCTCTGCGTCCTCGACCTTCTTCATATTCTCTGATTTTTGCAACAACCGATAAACCATGCATGTCTGGTAAGCCAACATCCATAAAGATTAACTGATACTCATTTTTGTGAAAAGCATCGATAGCTTCTTGGCCTGTTGTTGCCATATCGACGATAAAGTCAAAATGGGACAAAATTTTTTTTGCAGCTTTTTGTGCTATCTTCAAGTCCTCGACGAGAAGAATCCTCGATTTTTCCATGCGCAGTCTTAACCGTATCTCATTGATTTAATGTTAAGTATAGGTCAAAATTTACAGCATTAAAGTAAATTTTAGAATTAATAATGAATACAACCATCATCGCATTTAAACTGATGATGGTTGTTGACAAAAATGGTGAGAATTACTTATTTTCGCCTAATAGTTTGATTTTTTTGTTTAAACGACTTTTATGGCGCGCTGCTTTGTTTTTATGGATGATACCTTTGTTGACCATACCATCAATCACAGGAACTGCTTCTGCATAAGCTATTTTTGCTTTTTCTAAGTCCTGTTCTTGTAAAGCATAAAGTACTTTTTTCACAAATGTACGAAACTTAGAGCGTAAGCTTGCATTATGTTGACGTCTTGTCTCGTTTTGACGCACTCTTTTCTTTGCTGATGATGTATTAGCCACTTAATTCTCCGAAAAATAAAACTGTACATATGAGTAAGACGTGTAAGAATGCCGTTTTTATTAACATTTGTCAATAGTTGTGCGATGATTGTTTAAACACTTATCATGAAGACGTCGTCAGGAACTCTATATTGAAACATAGCTTGGTAAAATCTAGTCTTGTAGTTGCAGGATTTACAAGTATTTCACGCGGACTGGGGTTTGTTCGGGATGCTTTATTGGCTTACTTCCTTGGTGCAGGTTTTGTCCTTGATGCTTTTGTATTGGCCTTGAATTTACCAAATCTCATTAAGCGTATGTACGCAGAAGGGGGTATTTCACAGGTAATAGTGCCAAGAACTTATCAAGCAAAGTCGTCAGAAGAGGCTGCTTTATTAAGCCTTATTGTGGGGAGTTTAAGCTTTATATTGTTGATTGTTACTGGTTTATTAATCACATGTAGTTTATATATTATGGGGATGCTTGCGCCAGGCTTGCTAGCTATGAGCAAACAATTATCTCTTTCCAGCCAATTATTTCGTTTACTTGCACCTTATATTGCATTTGTGTTGCTTGCAGGTGTTTACAGTGCTTTTTTACATAAAAAACATATAGTTGGCTGGCCAGCAGCCATTTCAGTTTTACTCAATTTTATATTAATTTTAGTTTTATTATTAGCTGGTCAATCTCATCATGTTGTTTACTATTTATGCATAAGTGTTAGTTTGGCTGGTGGCTTACAAATGCTGGTTCTCGCATGGCTAATTTATGGTTGCATCGAATGGGAAAAACCAAAAATTGCATTAAACCACCCTCTGGTAAAGCAGATTTTATTTGGGTTATTGCCTACAGCACTGATTATTTCGGTAATTTATATCGGATTTTTCATCGATATTATTTTTGCTTCAAATTTACACACCGGTAATGTGTCATGGTTATATTATAGTGAAAGATTAACTGTGCTACCTATCAGCTTGATTGGAGGCGCTATTGCAATTGCTTTGTTGCCTAAAATGACAGCCTTAAATATAGAAATGAATAAAATACAATTGCAAAAAGCAATCTCTGCGGTATTGATTTTAGGCCTGCCAGCAGCTTTGGGTTTATATTTTTTTAGCCGTATGATCGTAATTGCATTATTTTTTCATGGTGTTTTTACGCAATATGATGTCACAATGGTAAGTCATTGTATCGCTGCCTTTGCATTAGGGATACCGGCCTTTTTAGTGACTAAAATTCTTATTATTCATTATTTTGTACAAAAGAAAATAAATACCCCTTTTATTTGCGCCTGTATTGCAATTTCTGTTAACATCTTGTGCAATTATATTTTTTCAAAATCTTTAGGACACGTTGGATTTGCATTAGCAACTTCATTGTCAGGTTGGCTTAATTTACTCTTGCTTTACGTGCATTTTGCCGTAAAAGAAACTCGGTTGAAAAAAAAATCAAGTGGGTGGTTATTAAGTTTACTTATTGTGAATACGCTTTTTGCTATTTTTCTATTTGTGTTAAATAAATATTTAATGTTTTATATGATGCAGTGGACGAGTATACAACGATTAATGTGTATCATTATATCTGTTTTATTTGCAATAATAGTATATGGTATTTTGATAAAAGTTACGAAGTTATCTAAGAGAATTAATGAAAGCAGAATTAGTTAGAGGCTTAATCAATCTAAAAGCAAGGCATAAACAGCATGTTGTAACTATCGGCAACTTTGATGGTGTACACAGAGGTCATCAGGCTGTCTTGTCACAAACTGTTGCGGCGGCAAGACGATTAAACACGCAAAGCGTTGCTATTATTTTTGAACCACAGCCTAATGAATATTTTAGTGAAACAAAAACTAAAGCCAGATTATCTCGATTAAGAGAAAAATATACTGCAATTTCTCAATGTGGTATTGATATTATTCTTTGTCTACGTTTCAATGCACAAATCGCAACATTAAATGCGCAAGCTTTTATACAACATATTTTAGTTGATGCGTTACAAGTTAAACATATCGTGATCGGCGATGACTTTCGTTTTGGTTATGATAGAGAAGGTAATTATACCTTATTGGTACAATTCGGTTTAAATGGTAATTATACCGTTGAAAATACACAAACCTTTAGTCATACTGGTTTGCAAACTACTAGAATTAGTAGCACATTAATACGTGCAGCACTCGCTGAAGGCGACTTAGTATTGGCAGAACAGTTACTAGGGCGTCCTTTTAGTCTGTTTGGTCGAGTTGGACATGGCGACAAGCGTGGACGTATCATCGGTTTTCCTACAGCAAACTTATATTTGCATCGTAAAGTAACGCCAATTCGTGGTGTGTATGCTGTAAAAGTGTATGGCCTTGATATTGAGCCTATTTTTGGGGTGGCAAATATTGGTAATCGACCTACTGTTGATGGGCAAGGTAGAACATTACTAGAGGCACATTTATTTGATTTTAATCAAGAAATTTATGGACATTATTTAAGGGTGGATTTTATTCATAAAATCCGTGATGAACAACGTTATGAGAGTTTTGATGCTTTAAAGGCACAAATTTTTAAAGATGCGGCAACAGCAAAACAATATTTTGGAATTAAATCATGAGTGAAGGCAACCAATATAAAGATACGTTAAATTTACCAAAAACGGATTTTCCAATGCGCGCTAACTTAGCAAATAGGGAGCCAGAGTTTTTAGCTAAGTGGGCAGGGCAAGATATCTATCAACAAATTCGTGCGGCAAGAAAAGGCGCTGAAAAATACATTTTGCATGATGGTCCTCCTTATGCTAATGGTGAGATTCACTTGGGCCATGCAGTTAATAAAGTATTAAAAGATATTATTGTTAAATCAAAAACCTTGAGCGGATATGATGCGCCCTATGTTCCTGGCTGGGATTGTCACGGTTTACCTATTGAGTTAAATGTTGAGAAAAAACTGGGTAAAGCCGGTATGGATATTTCGGCAAAAGCGTTTCGTGAGGCTTGTCGTACTTATGCGAGTTCACAAGTTAACTTGCAGCGTGATGCCTTTAAACGTATGGGGTTATTTGGTGAGTGGGATAATCCTTATGAAACCATGAACTATAAATTTGAAGCTGATATTATTCGTGTGTTAGGGAAAATTTTGGCAAATAATCATATTCATCAAGGCTATAAACCTGTACATTGGTGTATGAGTTGTAGTTCTGCATTGGCTGAGGCTGAAGTTGAGTATGAAGAAAAAGAATCTCCAGCAATTGATGTTAAATTTTCTTTTGCTGATCCTGCTGCTTTATGGGAAGTTTGCGATCATAGTATAGATGCTGCGCCCGATTTATCACATTTAGCTATTGCAATTTGGACAACGACGCCATGGACATTGCCTGCTAACCAAGCTGTTGCGGTACATCCAGACTTAGAATATGCGGTTGTTGAATATACACAAACAAATCATAAAGCCTACCTTGTTGTTGCACAAGCTTTAATGAAAGATACATTTGCACGTTATGATATTGCAGAATATCGAGTAGTTGCTTATTGTCAAGGGACTTCATTAGAAGGCTTAAAATTACAACATCCATTTTACGATAGAAAAGTACCTATAATCTTAGGTGAGCATGTGACAGTAGATGCAGGAACTGGGGCAGTGCACACAGCACCGGGTCACGGACAAGATGATTATATTGTTGGCTTAAAATATAAATTACCTGTTGATCATGCCGTCATGAGTAACGGTTGTTTTGATCCTGAATTACCTTTATTTGGTGGTATGCATGTTTTTAAAGCTAATGATAAGGTTATCGAAGTTTTAAAGGCCAATAATAATTTATTGCATTATGTTCGCATGAAGCATAGTTATCCACATTGCTGGCGACATAAAACGCCGGTAATTTTTCGAGGTACGCCTCAATGGTTTGTCGGGATGGAACAAAATCATTTAAGAGAAAAAACTCTGCATGCCATTGACCAAGTTCAATGGTTACCTGAATGGGGCTATGCACGCATTAAAGGTATGATTGAAAACCGGCCGGATTGGTGTATCTCACGACAGCGTAATTGGGGGGTGCCGATTCCATTTTTTGTCCATAAGCAAACGGGCAAATTACATCCGCATACCGCATTACTATTAGAAGAAGTTGCGAAAAAGGTTGAGCAAGAAGGGGTTGAAGCGTGGTTTTCACTTTCACCAGAAACATTATTGGGCGAAGAAGCAGATAATTATGACAAATTAACAGATACATTAGACGTTTGGTTTGATTCTGGCGCAACGTATTATGCGGTTTTAGAGCAACGTGATAATTTACAATTTCCAGCAGATTTGTATTTAGAAGGTTCTGATCAACATCGTGGTTGGTTTCATACTTCTTTGTTATCAAGTATGGCTAGTCAAGAACAAGCCCCTTATAAAACGGTATTAACGCATGGTTTTACTGTTGATGCTAAGGGCCGAAAAATGTCTAAGTCAATTGGTAATACCATCGTACCTGATAAAGTGATGAAAACCTTAGGTGCTGATATTTTAAGACTTTGGGTTGCCAATACAGATTATCGTGCTGAAATGACAGTTTCAGATGAAATTTTTAAACGAACCTCTGATAGTTATCGCAGAATTCGTAATACGGCAAGGTTTTTATTAGCAAATTTATCAGGATTTGATCCACAAACAAACTTAGTTCAGCCTGAGAACTTGCTGGCATTGGATGCGTGGGCAGTAGAGCGGGCATTTCATTTACAGGCTGAAATTACTAAAGCTTATGACCAATTTAATTTTCATTTAATTATGCAGAAAATTCATCATTTTTGTAATGTTGAGTTAGGTAGTTTTTATCTTGATATTATTAAAGATAGACAATACACAACAGCAACCGATAGTTTAGCAAGACGCAGTGCACAAACAGCAATGTATCACATTATTTCAGCAATGGTTTGTTGGTTAGCGCCAGTACTTTCTTTTACCGCGGAAGAAATTTATCAATGCATTCCTGGTCAAAAACAAAGCTCCGTGTTTTTATTGACTTGGTATCAAGGCTTATTTATTAGTAATAGCCCAGAAATGGGACAAGCTTATTGGTATGATATTATTAAGTGGCGAGATGCCATTAATAAAGCACTGGAAGCGGTGCGTGTCGCTGGCACCATTGGTTCTGCGCTAGAGGCGGAGGTGACATTGTATTGTGATAATATGCTTTTTCGAGAACTGGATAAATTAGGGGATGAATTACGCTTTGTACTTATTACCTCCGCGGCAAACGTTAAACATAGTGTTGAAAAAACAGCGACGGCCGTTGAGACCGATATTGAAGGTTTATGGATTGATATTCATGCTAGCACACAAGAAAAATGTGCACGGTGTTGGCATCGTCAAGAAAGTGTAGGACAAAATTCAGCGCACCCAGCATTATGTCAGCGTTGTATCACCAATATTGATGCAGAGGGTGAAATACGTCAATTTGCTTAAGTATAAGGTTGGGGGGAGGCTTTAGTTGAAAAATCTACGTTGGTTAATGATTTCATTGATGGTGATTGCACTTGATCAAGGTAGCAAACAATATGTCGTCCATCATTTTGTTTATCAGAACCCAGTACCATTATGTGCTTGGTTGAATATTACCTTAAATTTTAATTCGGGTGCAGCATTTAGTTTTTTAGCCAATACTAGCGATTGGCATCGTTGGTTTTTGAGTGGGTTAGCGCTGCTCATCTCTGCGATACTGCTTGTTTGGATTATACAAACTGAGCAAAATAAAAAAGCAGCGTTGATTGCTTATACATTAATTTTAGGTGGTGCACTAAGTAATTTAATTGATCGTTTTGTTTTTGGCTATGTGATTGATTTTATTGATTTTCATTTAGGTGGATGGCATTTTGCCACTTTTAACCTTGCTGATTCAGCGATTACTGTAGGGGCAATTTTATTAGGGCTATTATTAATTTTTAAGCGAGTTTAGTATGATAATGATCAAAACAATTAATGAAAACAGCCAAGTGACTTTACACATCGACATTAAACTTTCAGATGGTTCAGTGGCAGATAGTACACGCGTTAACCAACAGCCAACGATAATTCGCATGGGTAAGGGTGATGTCACTGATGTTTTTGAATCCAATCTTTTAGGATTGAAAGTTGGCGACAAAAAGGCATTTAAGCTTCCGCCTGAGTCAGCTTATGGGCATAAAAATCCCGCCAATGTTCATCAATTGCCCTATGAGCAATTTGCAAAAAATATCAAAATTGAAAAAGGACTAATTGTTGAGTTTGAACAAATGAGTGGCGAAAAGATACCTGCTATTGTGAGAGATTTTAACGATGAGACAGTAACTGTTGATTTTAATCATCCACTCTGCGGGCAAACGCTCGCGTTTCTTGTTGAAATTGTTGATATTAAGTAATTACCAACAATTTTGCACCGTACCGGTGCCTGATTCACCTTTTTGGCCAAGGCTATCTAAACTTAAGGTGCCACATGTTGTGTCACTTGTTTGTGAGCCTTGCGGCACGGCCTGCAGCGTGTAAGTTGTCGCGGTAGGGTTTACGATACTCAATTGATAAAAGCCTTCAGGAGAATTTGCATTGGCGCCTACTGTATTTAATGTCGCGCCTATGTAAGTATTATTCATACTAAAATAACGCTCCATACGATTACTTAAATCCAGCAATGCAGTTTGCCCATCTGCGCGATGCGCCTGTGTGACATAGCTTAAATAACTAGGGTAAGCGATTGCCCCAATAATTACCAACACGGCCAAAGCAATCATTAGCTCTAATAATGAGAATCCCAGTTTAGGTTTATTCATAAATTTTCCAGTGATGATTTAAGCTAGTATTTGCTTGTAAGTATAGACTCAAACCAATGAAAAATGTTACTTTTCAGGTTATTGTTTTTCTGTACTTGAACGTTTTTTGGCATTTAATAATAGATTATTTTTTACCTTAGAATCTTCAAGCCTAAAAAATCTTTAATTAAAACCTCATTCTCTGAAGTTATTAAATGCGCGTTGAATTATCAAATTTGCATAACCCACGCGAGGCATCATTTGCTGGCGTGAGGAGGATTACAAACATAAGTGTTCAATTAATTACGTCATTGATTAATGGCAGGAAGCATAAATACCTATTGTTATGGTTAGATATTTAATAAAAAATATTCGATGAAGGTACTTCTTATAATTAATTAGTCAATTTTTTTTAGCAAAAAATATAAAAGCATCATCTCTTTTATTGAATTATTAAAAAAATACCTCATATTTATAATTAAGACATAAATAAAGGGGTAGCTTATGCGCATGGATAAATTAACGACAAAATTTTATAACGCCTTAATGGATGCGCAATCCTTAGCTTTGGGGCAAGATAATAGTATGATTGAGCCTGAACATTTAATGAAGGCGTTACTCTCGCAAGAAGGCTCGACAGTTCGACATTTATTAACAAAAGCTGGGGGGAATATTTCTCAGCTCAGCGTGCGTTTGGATCAATATATCGATAATTTACCTAAAGTTTCTGGTGTTAGTGGTGAGGTTCATATTTCAAATGACTTAAATAAAATTTTTAATATTACTGATAAATTAGCGCAGCAACGAAAAGATCAATTTATTTCTAGTGAATTGTTTGTACTTGCTGCGATTGAATCAAATGCTAATTTAGCGAAAATCCTTAAAGAAGTAGGCTTAACTAAAACTGCCATTGAACAAGCAATTGATGATATTCGTGGTGGAGAGGGTGGTGTGACTTCTGCAAATGCAGAAGAACAGCGCCAAGCGTTGCAAAAATATACGATTGATTTAACTGAAAGAGCAGAGCAAGGTAAATTAGACCCAGTTATTGGTCGAGATGCAGAAATTCGTCGAACTATACAAGTATTACAACGAAGAACTAAAAACAATCCTGTATTGATTGGAGAACCTGGGGTGGGTAAAACTGCGATTGTTGAGGGTTTAGCACAGCGTATTGTGAATGGTGAAGTGCCTGAAGGTTTAAAAAATAAAAAGTTATTATCATTAGATTTAGGTGCTTTGATAGCCGGAGCTAAATTTCGCGGTGAATTTGAGGAGCGTTTAAAAGCTGTATTAAATGATTTGTCAAAACAAGAAGGACAAATTATTTTATTTATTGATGAATTACATACGATGGTTGGTGCTGGTAAAGCCGATGGGGCAATGGATGCTGGGAATATGTTAAAACCGGCATTAGCACGCGGTGAGTTACATTGCGTTGGGGCAACTACATTAGATGAATATCGTCAATTTATTGAAAAAGATGCTGCATTGGAAAGACGTTTTCAAAAAGTATTAGTAGATGAACCGTCAGTAGAAGATACCATTGCGATATTACGCGGGCTAAAAGAGCGTTATGAAATTCATCACGGGGTTGAGATTATTGATCCAGCTATCGTGGCTGCTGCAACTTTATCACATCGATATATTACAGATAGAAATTTGCCAGATAAGGCTATTGATTTAATTGATGAGGCAGCGAGCAATATTCGTATGGAAATTGATTCTATGCCAGAGGAAATGGATAGTTTAGAGCGTCGTTTGATTCAATTAAAAATTGAGCGCGAAGCGTTGAAAAAAGAAAAAGATGAAGCGTCTAAAAAGCGCTTAGAAATTTTAGAAGAAGAAATTAAAGTTCAAGAGGCTGCTTTTTCTGATTTTGAAGAAATTTGGAAAGCTGAAAAAGCCGCAATGCAAGGTACACAACATATCAAAGAGTCACTTGAGCGTGTTAAACAAGAAATGGAAACAGCGCGACGTGCGGGTGATTTAGCACGTATGTCAGAGCTACAGTATGGAAAACTGCCTGAATTAGAAAAAGCATTAGAAGATGCACAACAAGCAGAAACGCAAGAAACGACCTTGGTAAGAAATCAAGTCTCAGAAGAAGAAATTGCAGAAATTGTTTCTAAGTGGACGCGTATTCCTGTCTCTAAAATGCTTGAAGGTGAAAGAGAAAAACTATTGCAAATGGAAGATGCATTGCATCAACGCGTTGTGGGGCAAGACGAAGCGATTGATGCGGTATCTAATGCCATACGAAGATCAAGAGCAGGGCTTGCCGATCCCAATAAACCTATTGGTTCATTTTTATTTTTAGGACCGACGGGGGTGGGTAAAACGGAATTGTGTAAAGCATTGGCTGAATTTATGTTTGATACTGAAGATGCGATGGTACGTATTGATATGTCTGAATTTATGGAGAAACATGCTGTTTCTCGTTTGGTTGGTGCGCCTCCAGGTTATGTAGGGTACGAAGAAGGCGGATATTTAACAGAAGCAATTAGAAGACGCCCTTATTCAGTGATTTTATTAGACGAAGTTGAAAAAGCCCATCCAGATGTTTTTAACATTTTATTACAAGTGCTTGATGACGGACGGTTAACAGATGGTCAAGGTCGTACCGTTGACTTTAAAAATACGGTATTGATAATGACATCAAATATTGGTTCACATTTGATTCAAGAATACACTGAGAAAAAAGATTATGATGGTATGAAAACGGCAGTTATGGAAGTTGTTGGACAACATTTTAGACCTGAGTTTATTAACCGTATCGATGAAACAGTTGTTTTTCATCCACTCAAAGCAAAGCAAATACGCATGATTACCAAAATTCAAGTGGACTTGTTAGCACAGCGCTTAGCGAGTAAAGAAATTGAATTAACGGTGGATCATGCCACATTGGATTATTTAGCAAGAGCGGGTTATGATCCGGTTTATGGCGCAAGACCATTAAAAAGAAGCATTCAACACTATCTAGAAAATCCATTGGCGCAAGCATTACTAAAAGGTGAGTTTGTTTCAGGTGATAAAATAACAGTAAGCGTGCAGGATAATGATTTGATTTTCAAGTCAGTTTAAGTGGGAAAAATAGCATTAAATTTGCTAGACTCTAGAATAGAGATAGGAAATTTTATAGAGGTTGATATGAAAAAGTGGCTGATAGCTTTGGGTATGATGGGGTTAGCAACAGTAACTTATGCAAAAGGCTTAACATCGACATTATATCTAAATAATCTCAAAGCGGATAAAACGGTTGAAAAGCAGGGAGATGAGCTTTATTTTGCTGTGACTGAATTTCCCTCAACCGGTAAAAAAGGGTCGCATGTTTTAATTCCAGCTTATCCAATGTATATGCAGTCCAAGCATTTGGATAAAGTGAAAGATTTAAAATTATGGCAAAAGACGCTACAACCGGGTCAATCTGTTGAGCTAGTTGTTTCTTTAGTTGAGCATGATGTACCACCTTGGAATACGGATGATTTAATTGGAGCTTTTAAGCTGCAAATTGCGAATAAAGACGGGAAAATAATCACTCGTTGGAGCAAAATGGATAAGGGTAATCACGTAGCACAAGTTGACGGTCAAGGCGATAAAAAAGCTTATACTTTGACGGGTGAGGGCGCGTCATATCAGCTGAATGTTGAATTGAAATAACCTTTATACAGCTAATTTGTATGAGAACGTTGATTTAATTATTGTCTCTTATTAATGTTGTTGAATATTTTATCAAAAAAAGGTAGTCTATATCTAAGCGACTTCGGAATGGGAAGTTGCTTGGGTATATTATCTTCTCAACCCCCTTATTCAATATTAGTTTGGGACTTTGCCATGAAATGGAATTTAACGACCACAAAAAACTTATCAAAACATCTATATCTCAATAAAATGTGTGGGCGTGTGGTAATGCTAGGTTTCTTCTGTATGATAGCAACAGCCTGTAGTAATGCTTCAGAAACTGAGACAGTACCCACAAAATACAGTAATATCTCTGCTTACAATCCGCAAGATTATCAGCAGGCATACGCTTATTTTCGTTCACGTGCAGCACAAGGCGATGCAAATGCCATGGATAATTTAGGACATATGTTTGCTGATGGACGTGGGGTACAACAAGATCCACAAGAAGCTCTTAATTGGTATCAGCGTGCAGCTAATGCAGGAGATGCTGATGCGGCTTTAAACATGGGGGTTGCTTGTTTATACGGACAGGGTACTCAAAAGGATGTGAAGCAAGCTTGCCAATGGTTTAAGCGCGCAGAAACACCTCAAAATGCTTTTGCCGGTCAATTCTACAAAGAATATTGCTAATATAATACTTCTATACACAGATAATCATCGAGTTCCTGATGCAGAAAAAAATATTAAATATTCAACAGGCATTTAATTTAGCGACACAGTTCTTATCTGAGCGAAATTTAAAACAGGCTAAAACGATTTGTGAAGCAATTCTTGCTGTTAATCCACATCATGCCGATACTTATGACCTATTGGGACAATTATTTTCTTATCAAAATTATTTTGATGAAGCAAAAAAACAATTTGCAAAAGCAGTTGCGTTAGATGATGAAAATGCAAGTTATTTAATGCATCTTGGTACAGCTTATTTTTATTTAGAACATTATGATTTAGCGATAGAATATTTGCTTAAGTCCAAAAAACAGAATGATAGCGTACCCGAATTATATTATAACATTGGACTTGTCTTACAAAGTGTTGGAAATATACAAAAAGCCCAAGCTTTCTACCGATATGCGATTAAGTTAAAGCCAAACTATGCTAAACCGTACAATAATTTAGGGACGCTTGCTTTGCAGTACGGCAGGATTAATCAAGCTGAATATTATTTGAAAAATTATCGCTCGCTGAAACCCGACAGCATTAATGGATTGGTAAATTTGGCGAATGTGAATATTTACAGGCTTAATTTTAATGAGGCTAAAATTCAATTAGCAGATGCATTGGCGCAAGAACCCAAGAAAGCTTGTATCTATAGCGCTTATGCTCAGCTCTATAAATTTTGCGGACAATCTGAAAACGAAATTACTTATTGTCGTAAAGCCATTGACCTAGATGCGAATAATCCTACCTATCATGTGAACATAGCTTTAGCGCTTTTAGCAAAAGAAATCACGTTGGAAGGATTTGAAGAGTATGAATGGCGTTTACAACAGTTTTATTATAAAAATTTGTTAAGTCGGTTTAAGTTGCCAATGTGGCAGGGAGAAAATTTAAATGGAAAAATTTTACTGGTCAATGCAGAACAAGGTTTTGGCGATGTACTACAATTTACTCAAATACTGAAGTTAGTGAAAACTAGTAGTAATAAAATTATATTAAGAGTGCGGGAACCACTGGTAGAATTATTGAGAACTTTGCCTTGGGCCGATGAGGTTATTAGTGTTGAAGATATTTTGCCTGTTTATGATTTTCATATTCCATTGATAAGTATATTTTATTATAGTCGATTTAATATAAAGGATTTTAAGCCAGAGAGTGCATACTTAAAGGCACCCAGATCACTGGTTATGTCTTGGCAAGATAAAATTCAGCCACTAGATAAATTTAATATAGGCATATGCTGCTCGGGAAATAAAGAACAAGTTTTAAATACATTTCGTGAAGTTGAACTTAACAAGGTTTTAACTTTAAAAATAAGTGATAATATACAATTTTATAATTTGCAAATGATGTTATCACCAACTGAAAAACAATTATTGGCATCCCATCAGGTTATTAATTTAATGCCTTTTGTTAAATCATTTGCTGATACGGCGGCTTTAATTATGCAATTAAATTTAGTGATAACGGTAGATACTGCTATTGCACATTTGGCCGCTGCATTAGGCAAAGAGGTTTGGTTAATGCAAAGTAAGTTAATAGATTGGCGTTATACTGTAAAAAATGGTCATCCCTTTACTTATCCAACCATGCGTATTTATTCTCAGAAAAAATTGATGCAGTGGGGTGATGTACTCTTGAATATTAGCAAGGACTTAGCAGAATAATTCGTTAAATTTTTTACTTTAGATGAGAAAAGCCTAGAAATATACCCATTGCACTTGAAGTTGCGAACTAGGCAAAATTTAGTCGTTGAAAATTATCATTAATTCTTTTTCGGATCACTGGCTTATAATCCTC
>PAMH01000056.1 GCA_002707205.1 Legionellales bacterium | reverse complement strand
CTAATCCTTTTCCAATTGATTTAATAATACCCCGCATTAAATCAATTTCAGTTGAGTGCATCTCAGCCCTATAAAACATACGGCGTAACCTAGCCAGTAGTTTTGCATTTTCTCTGTCCTGCATAAACTCTAGCTGCATTAACATTTGCTGAAATGCCTCAAAAAAACTTTCAAACTCTTGCATTTTTGCTCGCGGCTCAGGATTAGGTATTGGCAATTGAGGTTGCGTATCCTGTGCCATCAAAACAGCATAAGAAACAACTTGTACCGCTTGCGCCAAATTTAATGAAGAATACTCAGGGTTACTGGGAATATAAAGATGATAATGACACTTTCTCAACGTATCATTAGTTAAACCACTTTGCTCTGGACCAAATAAAATGCCAACTTTATTTGTTTTTGACTTTTCAACAATAACCTGTGCAGCTTCATGCAATGACAACATAGGCCACTCTAATTTTCTATGCCTTGCACTACATCCAAAAACTACTTGAAATTCACTTAATGCATCATTGATATTAGGTTTAATTATCGCATTATTTAAAATATCTGCTGCACCAGATGCGAAAGCTTCAGCCTCAGCATCGGGTAAAACTCTAGGTTGAATTAACATTAAATGCTTTAGCATCATCGTTTTCATTGCTCTGGCTGCTGAACCAATGTTCCCTGGGTGACTTGTTTCTTGTAATAAAATACTAATATTGTCCTGCATAATAATGAAGTTAACCTTTATGATTCAATTTAAGCCAAATGATAATAGTCTTTTAACTAATTAGCAATTCTGGTAGAATTGCGCAAATTTTATAATTGCTTATGGAGTCTATATGCACCCCTTTCTAAATACAGCAACAACGGCTGCACGAAAAGCAGGCAATCTAATTATTAGAGCCATGCAAGACTTAAGTACCCTTAAAGTTGAAGAAAAAGCACCCCATGATTATGTGACTGAAATTAATCATCAAGCTGAATTTCTTATTGTAGATATTTTACACAAAGCTTACCCTGAACACAGTATCCTAACTGAAGAATCTGGACAAACTGCAATTGGTGACAGTGATTATGAATGGATTATCGATGCGCTAGATGGCACACACAACTTTATACATGGTATTCCACATTTATGTATTTCTATTGCCATTAAATACAAAGGCAAACTAGAACACGGGCTTATCTATGATCCTTTTCGAGATGAACTGTTCACCGCTAGCAGAGGCAATGGCGCGAGATTAAATAACTATCGTATTCGAGTTGCTAATCTTTCAAGCTTAAAACAAAGTTTAGTGAGCACAACAATCATTACAAACTCAAGCCAATCATTGGCAAAACAAACGACTATCTTCAATAAAATTATGCCAGATATTGCAGGAATCCGTATGGAAGGTGCTGCAGCTTTATCCCTTGCTTACATCGCAGCAGGACGACTCGACGCATTTTGGTGTGATGATTTAAAAATTTGGGATATGGCTGCAGGCGCACTGATTGTTAGAGAGGCTGGCGGTATTGTTACCAATCTTTCAGGTGGCGAAGATTTTCTTGAGTCAGGAAACATTGTTGCAGGTAATCTTAAAGTGGTTCGTCAATTATTGCCTAAACTAAAATAATTGTACATGACGATTAATATTTAATACCTATTATTGTGGTGCATCTTGAACTGTAAATTTAAAGATACAAATATCACCATTAACAGTTACTGTGCTATTAGGAGGCAGCTTTGTTAGCATGCTGGTTTTAATTTTGTTACAACTCTTTTGCGGCACGCCATAAGCATTAAAGGCATAAACCAGCATACTAACCTCCGTCAATGTATTTTTGTTAACTGATGTTTCACCCCAAGGATTATATTCAATGGTATAAGCATTTGTATCGCCGTCTATAGTGCCACTTAAATTACCTGCACTAATGAGATGGTCAAAACCTGAGCTGCCACTTAAACATGTCTGTTCTGATGCAGTGTTATAACCATTGGTTCTTAAAGCTAAAGATCTTCCCCGCCAAATACATTGATTCATTGCGTTGTATACAGAAAGCCATTGTTGAACTAAACTTTCGATTTTTTCACTTTCTCTAATCGCACTGTAATAACGCACAGCAGTGATTGCTATAATTGCAACCACAACAAAAACCAACATCATTTCTAAAAGCGTAAATGCTTTATTCCGCATATTATTATACTCTTTAAATTAATAACTACTTGTATTATTTTATCATATAAATTCAAAGTTTTTTAAAATACAATTTTCATTGTGCCTTAGGACTGAAACAAGCGTTATTTAAGTACTTTGCTTATTATTTAACTTAAAAAATATTAAAATTTCATCTATTAAGGTCGACTCACTATGTGTAGCACCAATCAAATATCATACGCTGAACTAATACTTAGCTTTTTAGTATCTATGCTGTGCTATATTTACAATTAAAGCACACTAAAATTATAAATACTTGTACTTATAGTTAGGAAAAATATTTATGTTTAAATCTTTTCACCTAAAATATCTAATACTCCCTCTATGCTGGTTAGGTGTTAATGTATATGCAATTGACTCACAATCTGAAGTTTGTACAGATTACCAGTCATGTTTACCTAGAGCACAAGCGAACATTCCTGCAGCACAATATAATTTAGGCATCAGCTATTATAACGGACTAGGTGTATCGATTGATAAAAAGAAAGCTATAACATGGTTTTTAAAAGCGGCTCAACAAAACTATGCGCCAGCACAAAATTATTTGGGTGCAATGTATTTTTATGGTATCGGCACTGACAAAGATACGAAGAAGGCATTTAACTGGTATGAACGAGCGGCCAACAATAATGATCCAAATGCACAATATAATTTAGCCATGCAATATATGCAAGGACTAGGCGTCACACAAAGCTATTCTCAAGCAGCTGTATGGCTAGATAAATCTGCAACTCAAAACATGCCAAAAGCACAAGGTCAGCTAGGATTACTATATATCAAAGGATTGGGCGTACCGAAAAATTCAGAAAAAGCGGCAGATTTATTTGCCCAAGCCGCCAGAAGTGGAGATGTAAATGCGCAGAATAATCTTGCGTATTGTTATATGAAAGGCATCGGTATTAAAAAAAATACCGATACGGCCACTTACTGGTATAAACAAGCAGCAACACATGGCAGTAGCAATGCACAATATGCGCTCGGCCTCCTCTATGCAAATGGTGCAGGCGTAGAAAAAGATCCTGTTCAAGCCTACGCATGGCTTAATATCGTATCCTACCAAGTTAGCGATAAAGAAAAATCTTTAGTTGAAAATGAAAAACATAAAGTTTTTGGATTACTGACTACTGAACAACAAAAGCAAGCTGAAACGCTCACTCAGCAATATTGGGATGATTATGTAAAACCATTTATTAAAAATAAGAGGTGATTATGCGACACACTGTCATTTGCAAAGGCTTAACCGGAGCAAACTTATTTAAACTATTATTTGTAGGATATTTATTTTCATTAGGGCCTTTATCAATTATTATTGGCATTTTTAGTTTTTTCGATATGGGAACTATAACATTAGGTTCAACACAATATACAGGTGTCCAAGGTTTTTTTGCAAGTTTTGTATTGGCAATTGTTTTTCCAATCGGGATGAGCATAATTAATTGGATTTTCTTAGTTTTTGGCACATGGTTGTATACTAGATTTAAGCCAATTACCATAATTTATAAACCCACACACAATAAACAAAATATAATTCTCAAAGATAATTAAGGAGAAAGAAAATGAACACCTTTAACTTATGGAAAATCCAATTAATACGCGGTATTTTTGCCCTAATTTTAGCACTTACATTATTCCTTTACCCAGGCCTTACTCTGCTTCTATTAATAAGCATTTTTGGCGCTTTCTTTGCGATGATAGGATTATTTCATATCTTTTACGCTTTTAAAATAAAAAAACAAAATCAATCATGGAAATTATTCTTGATTGAAGGTTTGTTATCGTTTGTTATCGGTTGTTTTGTATGGTTTTGGCCCGGTATCACCGGTATGATCCTCGTCTATATTCTTGCTGCATGGCTTTTTATTACCGGCTTATTGCAACTGGCAAATTCAGTCAAACTTGCTAAGCAGTATAAACACACTTTCTGGCTTGGTCTGATTGGATTAATTTCTTTATTCTTTGGGGTTTATATTGCAATGCATCCTGGGCAAGGCGCAATTGCGATTATCACTATCATAGGTATTTATATTTTGGTATATGCAGTCTTAGCATTGATATCAGCATATGCCCTTAAAAAATCAAATTTAAGATAAATAAGTTGTAAACGCTCTTAATAACCTGTGCTTTGTTAAAGGGTTGTGAATATAAGAATCATACTATGCGAAGAACGCTTCACTTTTGCAATCCTTTTACTTGATGACCCTCCACGCAATACTATATCTGAGTAAGAGACGAAATAAGATAAATTTTGCAAACCGAAAGCTAGGTATGTCTCTGCCCTACTAGATGAATCCCTAGGTTTATAAATTAATGTTTATAAAAAAAAGAATTAATTGCATTATTCGATAAAGTTATTAATTTTTTACAAAGCTTATACACAGCTTATTCCTTGACACACCAAGCGTTGTATAAATATTTTTCATTAAATGAAGTTACCCACAAAAGCTGGGGATAAGTTTGTTAACAATTTGTAAAATACATAGAAAAGCACAGTTAAAATCAGCTTTTTCAACAAAATGTGCACGATTTGTACTTGACAAAATTATACTTATAAATCAATAAGTTATCTTAAATCAAGTGTTTATTTCAGTTTTTTATAACTTTTTTTAATATTTGATTTAAATCTAAACTGAGATGTGAATAACTGAGCTTTAGCCATTTAAATTATTTTCTGTCAAACATTAATTTCAGAAATAAATGCCCTTATTTAATGAATATAATTAAAAATGTACTTTATTTGCACTGCATGTGGATAAATTAGCCTAACGCTCGGATAAATTGTAACCCTATAAAATATATAACATTTACAAGCAATAATAGTGAGACTTATAATAGTTATTAATGAGAGATGAATGTTTTATGTATTTAGGGTAGGATATCAAAATCAGTAATCGGCAATACTTATCTTTGCCAGCAAATATGTAATGACAATTAATATGGATTTTAAAGAACAATTAAATAATTTGGCAAGTCAATGCCACGATAACACAATAATCATTACGCCTAACCAACGATTGAAAACATACTTACTCAATGAAATTGAAGCAACTTTTTATGATAGTGCGTGGACAACGCCTAAACTCTTATCACTCTCAGAATGGCTAACCGAGACATATCAATCTTATATTTTTCAAAAAGAAACTAATCCGTTATTGTTATCGCAAATACAAGCACATTATATTTTGCAGCAAATAACATCTACTGAGGCTGATTCTTTTATAAGCAATATTCAAACTATCACTGATAAATTGTTTAGTGCATGGGAATATTTGAAGCTATGGAATATTCCTATAGATGAAATTAAACAATATACACAGGAAGATTATCAATGGTTTATCAGAGTTGCTGCTCAATTTGAAAAACATCTCACCCAACATAAATATATTACACCAGCTCAATTACCCGATTTTCTACTCAAAAATTTAGCATGGATGAAACAAATTACAACAAATCAATTACTATTTTTCGGTTTTGATGAAATCACACCTCAAATTAGTCGACTTTGTGAAAAGATTAAGTTAAATCATGTAAACATTGAATTTATAACATTCAATACCCCTGCAAAGCAAATAAAAGCTCATGCCTTTATTAATAAAGAAGAAGAAATTGAGC
Source organism: Legionellales bacterium (assembly GCA_002707205.1). Lineage (GTDB taxonomy): Bacteria > Pseudomonadota > Gammaproteobacteria > UBA1113 > UBA1113. The sequence continues at coordinate 9,236 of PAMH01000056.1, read as the reverse complement.
AAATGACAAATTGGGCATATGAACACTATAGACAAGGAAAAAAGCGTATTGCATGCATTATCCCAGAGTTACTAACACATCGAAAAACAATCTTTAATGCTTTTGCTAAAAAATTTTATCAAAATCATTTTTTTACAACACAACAGCTAAAAGCACCATTTTCTATTACTGGTGGAGAACCACTCAGTGATTTTCCCTTAATTAGAACAGTATTAGCAGTGCTAAAATGTGCACAATATCGAATTGATTTTTCAACTATTAATTATATGATACTGAGCCCTTATATTGGAGAAGCAACGAATGAACATAATGAGCGAAGTCTTTTCGCTGAAAAAATTCGTGAGCATGTTTTTCTGGAAGTCTCTTTAAAACAAGTCATTAGTTTGTTAAATAATGATAATTCATGCCCAAATTTACTGCAACAACTACAAATAATTCAGTCCTTTAATATTAATCAATTTTTATCGATCAACAGTTGGATAATGAAAATATCCAGTTTACTAAAAAAGTTACAATGGCCAGGTGATAGAACACTCAGTAGTAATGAGTATCAGCAATTAACAAAATTTGATAGCTGCTTAAAATTATTATCTTCTTTAAATTTTTTATCGGATAACATGTCTTTTACAAAGTTTTTAAACTTATTAATCACAAAATTAAACAGCCAACTCTTTCAACCTGAAAACGAGACTTCTCCAGTTCAAATTCTTGGCATTCTTGAAGCGGCTGGACAACAATTTGATACCATTTGGTTTATGGATTTAACCGATGAGCATTGGCCTACAAATGCAAATCCTAACCCTTTCATTCCAGCTGAAATACAGCGAAAATATAAATTACCGCACGCTAATGCTGAACGAGAACTACAATTTGCACAAAATATTCAAACACGGTTTATGCAATCATGTCATGAGATTATATTTTCTTGGTCAGAAAATTCTGAAAACACCACAAATCAGGCAAGTGCACTAATCCGACCTTATATTATGACCTATCAAATGCAAAGTGTTGACAGCATTACAGCTCATAAGAATCTACCTGTTATAAGTTTTAATGATACGATACCAATTACAAGTAGCGAATTTGCTGCTGATTCATACTTAATAAAAAAACAGGCTGAGTGTCCATTTCAAGCTTTTGCACATTATCGATTGAAAGCTAAAGCCTTTGATAAAATTAATTTTATTACTAGTAAAAAACATCGTGGAATCTTATTACATTACGTTTTACAAAATTTCTGGCAAAGTTATTCAGGGTTAGTCGATCTAAAGAAGAATAAATTCAAGTTAAATGATACGCTACTTGAACAAACTAAAAAATATGTTCATAAATATTACCAATCTATATATATTGATAATTCTGATTTCATAGCGCTTGAATCTCAAAGAATATATCAAGTGCTAAATAATTGGCTGGAGGTTGAACTGGCACGTGATGACTTTGATATTTATGAAATTGAGAAAAGTCACACGTTATTTATTGATAAATTAAAATTACGCTTGCGTGTTGATCGAGTTGATCAACTCCATAACGGAAACTTAATTATTATTGACTATAAAACAGGATTAAGTTCCGAAAAAAAATGGTTAGACTCCAACTTTGTAGAACCGCAACTTCCAATATATTGCCTGCTATTTCCTCATCAGGTTGTTGGGCTAGCCTTTGCACAACTACATGCTGAATCAATTACTTTTAAAGGGTTAACAATTGAAAATGCTAGTTTACCAGGTATAGAAAAACAAAAAAATATTACAGGCACTATTAACCAATTTATTTCAAATGTCACTGGTCAAGAATGCGCTATTTCTTCTAACAACTATTTAACTTTACCAGAGATGTTTAGTTTACAACATGCATGGAAATTAAAAATCCAAGATATCGCTAATAATTTTTTACAAGGGGTAAATCAGCCTCAACCTATTAATCAACAAATATGTACATTCTGCCAAAGAGAAAGTTTGTGTAGAGTTCATAATATCAAAAGGATATTTACACAATGATCCCGCATGATTATGCCGAAAGACAAAAAGCCTTGGATTTCACAAAATCATATATTGTTCAGGCACCTGCCGGCTCAGGTAAAACTGAATTATTAACACAGCGATTTTTAACATTACTTGCTAATGCCGCTAGCAATCCAGAAGAAATTATCGCTATTACCTTTACACGTAAGGCAGCAGCTGAAATGCGACATCGCATTCTTGCTGCATTAAGCTACGCACAAGAAAATCCTGAACCAAAAGAGGCTCATAAACTTAATACATGGCAATTAGCCAAAAAAGTATTACACAAAAATACACAACTTAAGTGGCACATTATTGAAAATCCTAATCGCTTAAAGATTACAACAATTGATTCATTTTGTCGGAGTATTGTTGGCCAATTACCGATATTATCTCAGATGGGTAGTCAAACCACTATTAGCGATAACTGTGATAAACTTTACCATCAAGCTGCTCAAGCAACACTTAAACATCTCAAACAAAATGATCCTTGGTATGAGTGCTTAAAATTATTACTTATTGCCGAAGATAATGATTATGAACGCGCTGAAAATTTAATTGTCAATATGCTAAAAACACGAGAGCAATGGCTCAGTTATATTGGTATTTCGCCGGATGAAGCTATTCATCACTTAACACAATCATTGGCTAATATTATCACACAAAACTTAGAATCAATTTATATTGCTATCAATCAACATATTGATGAAGCTACTTTGCTTCAGTTAATAAACTATGCAAATAATAATCTCAATTTAAAATTACCTAGTTACCAAATATTACCTGAACCTATCATAGAACATTTACCCTTTTGGATATTTATTGCTGACTTACTTATCACAAAAGACTATAAACCGCGAAAAACAATAACAAAAAACCAAGGTTTTCCTGCTATTACTGAATTTTCTCGGCCTGCTGAAAAACAAATTGCCAAGCAGATGAAAGCAAATATGAAATCCTTATTATTAAGTATTAATGAAAATACAGACTTAATTAATGCATTATCAAATCTTATGGCCATGCCAATGGTTAATTACTATGAGGATATAAATAAAAAAGAAAAAATATTTTCATTATTTAAAGTAATAGAATTAGCATATGCTGAACTTAGATTGCTTTTCAAACAAACAAATCTAGTGGATTTTACAGAAATTTCATTATCGGCAACATCAGCTTTACAAGCAATTGAAGATATGCCCGAAATTAATTTAATTTTAGATTATAAGCTCAAACATATTCTTATTGATGAGTTCCAAGATACATCTCGTCTACAGTTTTCATTATTTGAAAACTTAACTAAAGAGTGGTTCCCCAATGATGGTAAAACTTTATTTCTTGTTGGCGATCCTATGCAATCCATCTATCGTTTTCGACAAGCTGAAGTTGGCTTGTTTATACAAGTTCAATCAAAAAGCATCAATAACCTTGATATTATTCCACTGCAATTAACTTGTAACTTTCGTTCAAATAAAGTTATTATTGACTGGGTTAATCAACAATTTATAGATGCCTTTCCAGCTAGTAGCGATATTGCTTCTGGCGCAATACATTACTCATCTGCGATGCCAATGGTAAGCAATCAAGAGAACTCTGCAGTTTTTTGGCATATTCATGATCAGCAAAGCGATGAAAACTCGCGCGCACTAGAAACAGTAAAATTAATACAAAAAATTCAGTCAAAATCTCCAAATGCAAGCATTGCAGTTTTAGCACGCAAAAGAAAACATTTATTAGCTATTATACAAGTATTAAATCTATTTAAATTAAAATTTAATGCGGTTGATGTCGAGTCATTAATGCAAAAACCTCTAATCCATGACTTAATTGCGATGACTGCCGCTTTTAATCATCTTGGAGATAAGCTTTCTTGGTTAAGCCTATTACGTGCGCCAATTATTGCATTAAGCCTGAATGATATTTTAATTATTGCTGAGCATGCTAATAATAAAACAGTGCATCAAGTCATTAATGAACAGGAAGTATATTCAAGACTACATGAAGATAGTCAATCTATATTGTTACGTGTATTGCCTATCATTAACTTTATTATTACTGAACGTGAACGGTTTTCATTGAAACAACTTATTGAACATGCATGGATAGTCTTGGGCGGTGATGTACTGTTACAATCTCAAGCTGAACAAAATCAATTTAAAAGCTTTTTAAGTTTACTTGAACGATGGGATAACGACATGCTTGATTATCCATCGCTAAGAGAAGCCTTAACACGGGAGTATGCAACAACTGAAAATCAGACTGCAAACTTACAGTTAATGACTATTCACAAATCGAAAGGACTGGAGTTTGATTATGTAATTGTACCTGAGTTACATGACCGAGGGCAATTTGATTCAGCGAATATTCTCGCTTGGCATGAACAACCCACATATAATTCTAGCTTCAATCACAACGTTGACTGGTTATTAGCACCCAAAAAAGCTGTAGGTGATGACAAAGATAAAATGTATCAACTTATACGAAAGATTAATCAAGATAAAAGTCATTTTGAAAATACGCGGCTACTTTATGTTGCTGTAACCAGAGCCAAAAAGGGATTACATTTATGCTATCAAACACTAACAGAAGATAAGAAGACACCACCTAAAGATAGCTTACTGTATAGCATTTGGAATAAGCATTTACAGCTTAAATGTATTTATCAAACATATCAGACACCTTCTGAGCAATTACAACAGCACCCACAGTATAGATATGAAATCTGTCCTCGTGAATGGACTTTAAATAAACAAATTGTGATGCCTACCACACTAAGCGATCAAAGTAATGAAGATTTCACTTATACATTTTCATGGGAAGTTGAACAACATATTGGCTCAGCTTATCATTTAGCTTTAAAGTTACTGGCAGACAATCCTAAATTTCTAAAAAATATTCCAGCCATTGGCGCTAAAATAGAATTTTTTATGCATCATCTATTAGTGCCTAATGACCAACATATAGCTTATACACAAGAGATATTAATAACGCTAGAACAAGTGATTAATACTGCCAGAGGGCAATGGCTATTTAAACAACATCAAGATTCACATGCAGAATATGCGATTAGTTTAGTGCAGAATAATAAAATTAAACATTATATTATTGATCGTACTTTTATTGATGATGAACAAGTGAGATGGATTATTGATTATAAAACAACTTATATTGATAAAATTAATCAACAAGCAATTTTACACAGCGAATGGAAAAAGTATCAAATGCAGTTAAGGACTTATGCTAGTTTTTTTGATAGGATTGAAAATAACAAAATTAAATTAGCTTTATATTATCCTAAACAACAGCTTTGGATTGAAAAATCATATGAGGATTGCTTATGTCCATTAAATTAAATGATAAACTTGTAATTGGTATTTCTTCACGCGCATTATTCGATCTTGATGAAAGTCATCAGATTTTTGAAAAAGAGGGACTGGAAGCTTATTTACGTTACCAAGTATCACACGAAACTGATATCCTGCAACCTGGCGTTGCTTTTAGCCTAGTAAAAAAACTATTAAACCTTAAAAACCCCAATAGCGGTGAGAACTTAGTCGAAGTTATTTTACTATCAAGAAATAGTGCAGATACGGGTTTACGAATTTTTAATAGTATTACTGAACATCAATTAGGTATTACACGTGCGGCATTTAGTAATGGAAGAAGTCCGTATCGATATGTATCTGCATTTAAAACACAATTATTTTTATCTGCGCATTCTGAAGATGTTCAACAAGCATTACATGCAAATTGCGCTGCAGCAACCCTATTGCCTTCACCTGCCAAGACATCCAGTAACCATGAGTTAAAAATTGCTTTTGACGGTGATGCTGTTTTATTTTCTGATGAAGCTGAGCGAATTTTTCAAGAAAAAGGTTTAGACGCATTTAAAAAAGCTGAAGTTGAATCAGCAAAGAAACCATTACAGGATGGACCATTCAAAGGATTTTTAAGCGCATTGCATCAAATTCAGCAGATGTTCACACCTGAAAATTGTCCAATTAGAACAGCACTGGTTACAGCTAGAGATGCGCCTGCACACGAACGGGTCATCAATACATTACGTGCATGGAATATTCGAATTGATGAGGCATTATTTTTAGGTGGTTTATCAAAAGGAGATTTTTTAAAGGCTTTTGAAGCTGATATTTTTTTTGATGATCAGGATGGACATTGTCATTCGGCTAATGAACATGTTGCTACAGGGCACGTGCCTCACGGTGTTAAAAATTAATATTTTAAATTTGAGAGAGCCATTCCTGCCTCTCTCAATAAATAGATTTGCCCCAATCAGCTTTAAGCTACAACCGTATTTTCTATATAATTGCAACTTTATGTTTGGTTTGCATTTTTTTATAGTAAATTCCAAACAATGCCGGTATGGACATAAATATTAAACCACCAGCAAACATTGCCTCGTAATGCCAAAATCCACCTACATTGATATTATCTGGTGGAAAAAAGCCAATAATAATAGACATGATACAACCTAAAATACCAACTACAGTAACAACGCCTGTACCAAACTTACCACCAGGAATAACAAAGCCATTTACTGCAGTCGATGATTTTTTGAGTACTAGTCCACTCGCAAATAATAAAATGTACATTAACATGTATAATTGTGTACTTAAATCTGTTAAAAACCAATATGAACCATTCACACTAGGCATAAATAGAAAACAAACGCAAACTAGGCTAACCAAACATGCTTGCGCTAACATAATTTTAACAGGCACATTTTTATTATTACACAGTAGTAATTGCTTTGGTAAAAAACCATCTTGCCCCGCATGTAACAATCCTTTTGCTGGCGAGATAATCCAGTTGACCATACCACCTAGTGAGCCTATTAAGATCATCACGCCTAAAATTGGAAATAATGCAGTTAAATGATAAACCTGTAAAAATTTCATAAAGACTTGCATGACACCTTCAACTAATCCAATTTGATTATTTGGCATAATTGCTGCAATTGTTAATGAACCTAGCATCATGGTACTTAAAATAACAATGACTGCGATGAGCAATGCTTTTGGAAAGTTTTTTTGTGAATGTTCCATATCTTTTGCATGAACACTTGTTAACTCCATCCCTAAAAATGAAGCAAGAATAGCGGTTAATGAAATCCAGCTCTGTGAGTGCCCAAAACTTGGTAAAATACTTTTTACTGAAAAACTAATTTGTAAGGGGTTTCCTTGAATAAACCAAATTATGCCCGCAGCGATAATTAATATCATTGGAATTATCATACCAATTACAGTACAAATACCCGCAAACTTAGCTGAAGCATGTAACCCTTTAATATTAATAAAGGTTAATCCCCAAAAAATAACTAATATTACACTAATCAAATAATATTTATTTTCAGCAAGTGCTGGATTAATAAGGTAAGCTAAAGTGCCTGCTAAAAAAGATAATATTGTGGGATACCATATCATCGTATTAATCCACTGTAGCCATATTGCGACAAAACCAATTTTTTCACCAAAAGCATCTGTTACCCATTGATAAACACCACCTCGACCTGCCTTATTATTTGCAAGTTCAGCTGAAATTAATGCACATGGGATTAAGAAAACTACAGCTGCTAGTAACATATAAAAAATTAAAGAGCTTCCAAATAAAGCTGTCGCAGGTAGATTTCTAATACTATCAATAGCACTAATCATCAATAGCGCACATGGAATTAACGTTAACTTTTTTACGGCATTGTGTTGCATGATTTTACCTATAGCAATTGCATTAATGTGATTTTATGTTCAAAGTATCTCTTGTTAGAAAATATTTAAACGTTCGAAAACTATTTTACTAAAAAATATACATAATCATAATTCATTATTTTTAGTTATTGATGAAAATAATTTATTGATGAGGTTTTATATCATGTAATCAATAAGTTATAATGTTTTTTTAAGGAGAGTCGTAATGAAAAAATTAATGTTTGCTATTTGTCTAGGTTTTTCCATCGTGCTAAGTGCTTGTTCGTCAACATCAACACAAGAAAGCACTGGCCAATATATTGATAATGCAGTTATCACAACCAAAGTAAAGTCTGCACTTTTTGAGGCTAAAGATCTTGACTCAAGTAATATTACGGTAAAAAGCTTTAAAAATACAGTGCAATTAAGTGGATTTGTAAATAGCCAAGCTGACATACAAAAAGCTGGACAAATTGCAAGTAAAGTAAAAGATGTTCAAAAAGTTGAAAACGATTTGTTAGTTAAATAAAAGATCAAGTCAACTCTGGGAGAGTAATCCCCAAAAACTAAACGCCTACTAAATACCCAAATCATTTCAATAAAACAAAATGATTTGGGTATAATTGTTCCTTAAGCGAAAAAGTCTGCTAACTGATAACACATTGCAGCCGCTAAAATTGCAGCAAAAACCTGTATCGTTCTAATAATATATCTGCTAGGTGTTTTAATCACAGCATTTGAGTCAACATTGTTTTTTTGCTGTGTAGCAACTTTATTCTCTACAGCATGAACAGCACCAGATAAATCGAACAATGGTGTTTCTTGATAAAAACCAGCCCACCACCCTTCATTCCAAAAGGCATATTCTTTTGAATCCATCGCATAAGGGTTACTTTCCTCAGGTTTATCATGCGAACCCGCTTGATAACCATCAAGCCAAGTCTCTTCTAAATTGGGAACATCTACCTGAAACCTTAACTGGGCATACGCTAACGCATTGTTATTACTCATTGCCCTTCTCCTCAATTAATTACTTTATCCTACACCTTTAACTCTAATCCTATGTGTGGATATTGACAAGTATATTTTTGTAACGTTTGGTTTACAATTCAAGAGCATGCTAAAATGAACAAAATTCTATTTATCAATATAGGTGACATCATGAATTTTCTAGCTAGTTATGGTTTATTTTTAGCAAAATTTGCAACTGCGCTGATTTTGCTACTTATTTTTATTTTAATTGTTATCTCAGCAAAAACCAAACAAAAAACACCCGGAAAAATATCTATTTCCAATATCAATAAAAAATATACCGATATGCAACATACCTTACAAAAAGAAATTATTGACGATAAGCTATTTAAAAAGCAAATTAAACAAGAAAATAAAGCGCAAAAAAAACAAAAAAATGATAAAAAGAAAAATAAAATTTTCTTAGTTAATTTCAATGGCGATATCAAAGCAACCCAAGTCAAACAATTAAGAGAAATCATTACTGGTATTTTATTAGTTGCAACGCCTGAGGATGAGGTTG
>PAMH01000055.1 GCA_002707205.1 Legionellales bacterium | reverse complement strand
CTAGAAAATTTAAAAAAATGGGGAGCTTGTTATATAAAAAAGCTAATGCAAAAATAAGCCCCATTTCGACCCTATATGTCACGGAACCCTAAGGCGGTTTGCATTAGCAGATAGCCTTAAACCACCAATTAGTTAGGTTAAGCATTATGAGTGAAAAAAATGTAAAAAAGGCAGTTAAGTTATTACCAATATTTGACACTGCTGAAAATCTGAGTATCGAGTTATCCTTCCCTAGTTATCTTAGCGAATTTAAATGCTATAAAAAAGATTACCTAGGTGCCTATGCTTTTCTCGAAGCGTATAAAGACAATAAAGCAACATTTAATGCCTACCGTCGTGAAATTGAAAGGCTACTACAGTGGTCATGGCAAGTAGCTGGAAAATCAATATTGAAATTACGTCGCAGTGATATTGAATCCTATATTAAGTTTTGCCAGAAGCCACCTAAACGCTGGATTGGCCTAAGCAAACCACCGCGATTCATTAATAAAAATGGTGAACGTCAACCTAACCCAAAATGGCGATCTTTTGTAGCTACGGTTAGTAAGATAAAAAATAGTCAGGGTGATGAGCCAGATAAAAATAAGTATTCCCTATCAGAGAAGGCTGTAAGAGAAATATTTGCTGTAATTAGCAGCTTTTATAACTTCCTTATTCAAGAAGAATTAACAGAAGTTAATCCTGTCGCGCAAATTCGCCAAAAAAGTAAATTTATCCGTAAACAGCAAGGCCAAAAGAAAATTAGACGATTATCAGATCTGCAGTGGATTTTTGTTGTTGAAACAGCAGAATTAATGGCTGAAGAAGATAAAAGACATGAACGAACCCTATTTATATTATCAGCATTATATTTAATGTATCTGCGCGTATCAGAGCTTGTAGCCTCTGAAAGATGGTCACCTAAAATGAATGATTTTAAAAAAGATAATGACAATCAGTGGTGGTTCACTACTGTTGGCAAGGGAAACAAGGAAAGACAAATTGCTGTAAGTAATGCCATGCTAAAAGCACTTAAACGCTGGCGTAATCACTTAGGATTATCTGCCCTACCCTCACCAGATGATGGCTCACCTCTTGTTCCAGCAGAGCGTGGCAAAAAAAATATTAGTAGCACCAACCAAATCCGCAACATTGTTCAGCATTGTTTTGACTGCACCGCTGAAAGAATGATTACAGAAGGGTTTAGCGAAGAAGTTGGTGAATTAAAATCAGCAACTGTACACTGGCTTAGGCACACGGGTATATCCGATGATGTAAAACGTCGACCTCGTGAGCATGTTCGCGATGACGCGGGTCATAGCTCTAGTAGCACCACCGACAGATATATCGATGTTGATTTGCGGGATCGCCATCGCAGCGCTAAAAATAAACCTATAACCAGCTAGTCCAATAATTAAAATTATTGGACTTAAAGTCCCTTTCAATATGTAAAGAAACCCTACTCACTAAGGATATATAGCGACTTGAGTTCAGGCAGATATTATTTTCTCGGTTTCGATAATAAAATTTATCGGTCTTGAGATTCTGTCTGCCAACAGTGACGTAAATATTTTTAAGCTCGCAATTGCTTTGTTAATCGGTGTGTAACTGTAAAAAATTAAGTGAGTCGCTATAAATTACAAATCGTCTGAGCAGTTTGAATTAATGCAGGCTGCTTAATAGAGAGCGGTGTTCACAAAAACGATCGCAGATCAATACCTCATGACAAGCATATTTATAAAGAGAGAAACTTTGTTGAGCGTTATTTTAATCGCATAAAACAATTTAGGCGGATTGCAACTCGTTATGACAAATTAACTGTAACATTTATGGGTGCAATTTCAATGGCAAGCATTTTGGCTTGGTTGAAAGGCTAATATTATATACTCATCGGAACTGAAGGTTCGAACTATGGGATATTTAAAGTCTGAAAATTATCATTAATTCTACTTTGAATAATATCTTGATAATTTTTAATGTTATTGAAAAAATCAGTTATGGCTTCAGTAAAATCTGCAAACTTCGGATAGTAACGATTAGAGGTAACCTGCCAGCTCAATCGTCAGTTAAACTTAAAGCTGTCAGATTAAGTTGCGAGTTTTACATTTGAAAGCTGTTAACACCGAGCGATTTTGTCGTATATTAATTACCAAGCGACTTTGTCGCACTCACTAATTACCAAGGGAAATTGACGGACATAATTAATCAGTGATTTTCTGAAAACATTAAATTAATGTTTGAGGGAATATCTAAGGATGATTATGTTAGATTCAAAATCTCAATTAACGCTTGATATTATTACCAAGGTTTGTGAAGGTAAAATTACAATCATTAACGCGGCTAAGCTTCTAAGTTGTTCTAGGAGAACGATAGAACGTTATCTTGCTGATTACCAAAAGGTAGGTATTGCTTTTGTTGTTCATGGTAATACAGGTAAAGTACCGGTTAATAAAAAGCCTAATGATTTAAAAATAAAAGTCCAATCTTTGATTAAAGAAAAATATTATGATGTTAATTTGCAGCATTTATCCGAGTTATTGTTTTTAAATGAAGGGCTTAAAATAAAACGAGAAACATTACGTACGTGGGCGCATCAAATTCATCATGTAAAGCGCGCTAAAAAAAGACGTTCTCAAGTTCGAAAAAGACGTGAGCGAATGGAGTCACCCGGTTTAATGTTGCAAATGGATGGCAGTCCCCATCGTTGGTTTGGCAATAAAAAATCCTGTTTGATTGCCATGATTGATGATGCTACTAGCGAAGTTCTCGCTGAATTTTTTGAATCAGAAACAACTCAAGGCTGCTTAAAAGTAATGCAGGCCTATATTCAACAGCATGGTTTGTTTAAAACACTATATGTTGATAAAGCAGGTATCTTTGGTGGTCCCAAACGGTGTCATTTTTCGCAAATGCAAAGAGCTTGTGAGGAGCTTGGCATTGAAATTATCTTTGCTAACTCTCCCCAAGGTAAAGGTCGTATTGAGCGCGCATTCGATACTTTTCAAGATCGTCTTGTCCCAGAGTTACGCTTAAAAAATATTACTGATATGCAAGCTGCGAATGACTATCTACATAACGTATTTATTCCCAATTTTTGGAATAAATCTATGATTGTCAATCCACGAAATACCCTCTCAGAGTTTACGCCCGTCCCTAGCCACATTAAGCTGGATGATGTCTGTATACAAAAAGAATATCGTAAAATACGCAATGATCATACGTTCAGTTTTGGAAACAAATTTTATCAGATAAAATCTCAGTTAAAACATTCCATTGCCAAACAAGAAATCGAGATACGCAAACGCGATCATGATAATTTTACTGCACATTTTGCAGGTCGCCAATTAGATATTACCGAAGTTGTTGAGCCAACAAAACCTTCATTATATGATTTAGAAATCCAGAAAAAACTTGATGCAATCGCTTTGGCAGATAAATTAGGTAATGTCACTGAGGCTGCTCGTATCAGCGGTTGTTCTCGTGAAACTATTTACAAGAATAGACGCTTACTCAAAGAAAAAGGTTCTTTAGCGCTAAAACGTACTTTTAGTGGAAAAAATCATCATAAAAATCGAACAGCGAAAGACATTGAAAAAACTGTCATCAGTTTTTCTCTTGATAATCCTCACTTAGGTCAAGCACAAGTGTCTGCACAACTAAAAGTCGAATACAATATTGACCTTAGCGCTAGTGGCGTGCGAAACATCTGGGTTCGAGAGAATATCCATACCAATGCTTTACGGCTATTTAAAGCGAAATCAATAGAAATAAGTCGTTGATAAAGTTTGATACAGTAGCAATTGAATGGTAGCATACTACGACAAAATCGCTCGGTAATTAGTCCGACAGTTTCCCTCGGTAATGACAGTTTTACAGTTTATCAAAAAAATTATACCATTGCTGCATATAATATAAATTTTTCTTGGTTTTTATGTGGATGGTTTTGCTTATATCCTCACCTATTTTTTTCAACAAACAATGCCACTGAAAAGAAAATTCATGCCAACAACTATCAGTCCAATCCTCGGTATTTTTTTCTCTGCGAAAAATTAAATCTATCCCAATTTTTCCTAATGAATCAATGGCAATTTGGTCATAATAAGATAAATCTTCAAGTGCAAATCCTCGATACAGGGCATTTGTATCAAACGCTTGTTCATATTCTAATTTCTCAACAGACTTATTAAGTCTATTTATTAGCGCTTGTGTGTTAATAACCTTATCTTCCAATACCATTTTATGAGACTTTAGGCTTTCAATACATTGCAATAATGGCTGGTCAAGAATGATTTGTATTTCTTTTAAAGATAAACCTAAGTCACGATAAAAGATAATTTTCTCTGATGTTAGTATTTGTTTTTTATTATAATAACGGTAACCATTTTCCCCATAAAATGCAGGCTTTAGTAAATTAATTTGATCATAAAAACGTAGCGTACGTATACTTACACCAGCTAAATCTGCAACTTATTTTACTGTGTATCCCATCACTGTCTAATGAGCCGATAGTTATTATCCTCAAGTTTGAAGGGTTGGGTTGAACGATAAGGGTTAATATCTAAGCCCCCTCTGCGTGTATAACGACCATAAACGGTTAATTGCTCAGGCGAGCAATACGATAAAATATCCATAAATATACGCTCAATACATTGTTCATGAAACTCATTATGATTACGATAAGAAACAATATATTTTAATAAACCTTCGTGGCTGATTTGCTTACCCTTATAATGAATTAAAACACTGCCCCAATCTGGTTGATTAGTCACCAGACAATTTGACTTAAGTAAATCTGAACATAGTGTTTCGGTGACGATTTGATTGGATGTTGATAAAAGACTTGGATCAACTAAATATGAATCGCATTGAATATCTAAATGATCAATACACACCCCATCAAAACTATTTTTAATTTGTATTAGCTTTGCTGAGTTCACTTCTTGCAGACTCACCTGAACAGGTAATTGAATAATTTTTTCTAAATCATTTTTAATCGTTTCAAGCACAACTTTTTCATCAGGAAACTGTGTGCCATTAAAAGAATTGAAATAAAGTTTTAATGATTTTGATTCGACAATATATAAACTGTCACTACTATAAGAAATTTCTGCAATAGCAACGATGGGCTTACCTCTAGTATTTAACCATGAAACTTCATAGTGTGTCCAAAGATCAAAACCCTGAAATGGTAAATTTTCTGGATCAAGTCCAATATCCAAACGTTTTTCTAACCGCGGCAATTGAAATAATAAATTAGCATTATAATTGCTTGTATAATTGGTTATTTTTCCGAGTACTGAATCATGATATTGTGATGTATTACGCTGAGACATATTATCCTCACCTAATTTATAAAAACATCCGATTACAATGTCGCTTAGGTCTATACGCCTAAGCGATTGCAAAAAGTAAGTTTGACTATTTTTTTTACGTCAAACTTTTATCTTCAGCGAGAACGCCTAGTTCTCTTAAACGCTCTTCTAAATAAGATTTTGCTGTGTGTCTTGAGGATAAATGCACCTCATCACCCGCATGTAAAAATAACGGCATTGATAACCGTGCTTCTTTTGCTGCATCACCGACTGGATTACAAACACGATGTGTTGTTGCTTTGTAATAACCTTGCGAACACTCCTCAAGCATATCACCTGAATTAACTGCAATATTACCAGGGTCACAAGGCACATCATGCCAATTGCCGTGTACATCTTTAACCTGTAATCCAGGTGCAGTTGCTGCAGGTAATAAGGTGATTAAATTAATATCTTCGTGATCAGCCGCACGAATTGCACCATCAGCTTCATCACCTTTTAAAGCAGGATAGTTTAAAATACGCAGCATTGTACGCTTACTCGTTTCAAGCATTTTTGATAATGGCATACTGTATTGAGCAGAAATTTCAGCAGGTGTCCCCTGTTCAATCCAATTTAATAACGTACTAGCCATTGTTTGCATCGCATCATAAAGCTGTTGTGTCAATTGTTTTAATGCTTCTGGGGCATCACACCATGGATAAAATTGAAAGAATTCTTTAATATCAATAACCTCTGCACCTTTTGCTTTTTCAGAAATATCCAAGGGGAAAAAACCCGCTTGATTGTCAGGATTAAATTTATATTGATATTTCTCATCAGAAGCAAAAAAATCTTTCCAAGCAGCAAAGACTTGATCAACTAATGCCATATTAATTGGATGATTTGTTACCACAGCAAAACCTGTATCTTTCAAAGATTCACAAAATATTTTTGCTGCATCTGAGCTAGTAAAATCAACTTTTTTAACGTACATTATCACTCCTACAGTTGAGTTGCACTAAGTGCAGCTAATACAACACTTACATCCGCACCTTTTTTAGATGCATTTTCACTTAAGAATCTTCGCCAAAGTCTACCACCCTTTACCCCATGAAACAAACCCAACATGTGGCGAGCAATATGATTTAATTTTGTGCCACATGATAATTCTTTTTCAATATAAGGTAACATTTTTTGAATAACTTGTTCTCTCGTTATCACTGATCGTTCGTTATCGTAATAACGCGCATCAAGATGGCTCAGTAAATAAGGATTATGATAAGCTGCTCGCCCAAGCATTACCCCATCAAAATGCATTAAATGTGATGCTATCGCCTGTTCATCAAGAATTCCTCCATTTAAAATAATTGTTAAATGCGGAAAGTCTTGCTTAATTTGTCGAACAACATCATAACGTAAAGGCGGAATTTCTCTATTTTCTTTTGGGCTTAAACCTTTTAACCAAGCTTTTCTAGCATGGATAATAAATTGCTGACAACCTGCTGCTGCAACTTTTTCCACAAAAGTTGCAAGATGCTCATAAGTATCAAGTTCATCAATACCAATACGAGTTTTCACGGTTACAGGAATTGTAACTTTGGCCTGCATAGCCGAAACACAACTTGCAACCAAATCAGGTTCAGCCATAAGACAAGCACCAATTTTTCCTTGCTGAACCCTATCACTAGGACAACCGACATTGAGATTTATTTCACCAAAACCCTCATCTTCTGCAATTAATGCGGATTTTGTTAGCGCTTTAGGATCACTCCCACCTAACTGTATAACAAGTGGCTGTTCTTCTGGGTGGTAAGCTAATAAATAATCACGATCGCCGTGTAATATTGCTCCCGTTGTGATCATTTCTGTATATAAAACAATATGTTGACTGATTTGACGTAAAAAATAACGACAGTGTCTATCTGTCCAATCCATCATAGGAGCTATGGAAATTCGAGGCTTTGGCATAATGTTTTATATTTAATTAATGAATAATAAATTCGGGAAACTATAGCATATTTTTTATGCAAAATCTTTGGCTTGCTTTAAATTTTTTTCATATTTCTGTTTTAATTGCTCTAACTTATCAAAACTTTTTTTGAAGTAGACGAACTAGTTTTTAAAAATATTTTTACTGAACTTGATAACCATGCTTCTGACTTCGCCACGCTAATTCTTCTTAAAGTCGCAATTTTATATTATAAAAAACATCCAGAAAAATATGATAAAATAGCTATAGTTAACAATGTAAATTTTGCAGACCTTTATAAGGAAGTCCTATGCCAAGCATTATGTGGTTTAGAGAAACTGACATCAGAATGCATGATAATACAGCTTTATCAGCAAGTTGCGATCAAAGTCAATCAGTCATAGGTATATTCTTTATTACACCGGAGACTTGGGCAGTGCATAATATTGCACCTTGTCGTATTCAACTAATGCTACGCGGTTTACAATTACTAGAAAAAAATTTAGCTTCACGCAATATCCCATTATTCATTTATAAAATTTTAAGCTATAAAGAAATTCCTAATATCATCTTAGATCTGGCAAATACGTTTCACGTACAACATGTTTTTGCAAATAAGCAGTATGAGATTAATGAATTACAGCGAGATCAGTTAGTTTGCTCATTGTTATCTAGCCATGAAAAAAAATTACATTGTCTTGACGATCAAAGTATTTTAAAACCAAATCAACTTAAAACCGGTAAAGGAGAATACTATACTGTTTTTACACCTTACAAAAAAGCATGGGTAAAACACGTACTGGATAATCCTATTATTTCATTACCTGTACCAGAAAAAAAACAAACTTTTGAGACCAATAATTATCAACACCCAAATTTAATTAAGGAAATTTCATCAACTGAAATTGAGCAATTTAATTCGGCAGTTGATCCTGATTTATGGCCTGCAGGAGAAAAACACGCATTAAAAATGCTAGATACTTTTCTTGATGAGAATATAAATAAATATAAATCAACTCGTGACTATCCTATATTAGATAAAACCAGTAAACTTTCTGCTTACCTAGCCACAGGTATGTTATCTGCTCGCGTATGTTTTTTACAAGCAAAATCAGCTAATGATAATAAAATAATTGATGGCAATACAGAAGTTGATTGCTGGATTAGTGAATTAATCTGGCGTGATTTTTATAAGCAAATTTTAATAAGTTTCCCGCGCGTCTGTAAAGATAGAGCGTTTAAACAAGAGACTGATAAGTTAGTTTGGCATAATAATAATGAACATTTTGAAGCATGGAAAAATGGTCAAACTGGCTTCCCGTTAGTTGACGCAGCTATGCGACAATTAAAAAAAACAGGATGGATGCATAATAGATTACGAATGCTAACAGCCATGTTTTTATCTAAATTTTTATGGTTAGATTGGCGAAAAGGTGAAGCTTATTTTATGCAACACTTAATTGACGGTGATTTTGCATCCAACAATGGTGGCTGGCAATGGAGCGCATCAACAGGTACGGATGCTGCGCCTTATTTTAGAATTTTCAACCCTACAACACAAAGCGAACGCTTTGATTCCGACGGTGCATTTATTAAAAAATATTGTCCGGAATTAGCCTCTTTAGATAAAAAAACAATTCATAATCCTTATGTCTATGCCCCTGAAAAAGCAAAAAAACTGGATTATCCTAAACCTATTATTGATTACAAATCTACAAGAGCTTATGCAATTGAACAGTTTAAAGCATTATGAGCGAATATAAATTTTTTACTAAATCATTGAAATAATATGAGTGGTTGCTTAGGCATAATTTATCTTTAACCAACTAAATACCGCCCGCAAACCCATCGCTTCACCACCCTCTGGGTGTGCCGGCTTATTGGAAAAGTTCCATGCCATTAAATCAAAATGCACCCAAGGCTGCTGTTCAACAAAGGTTTCAAGAAATAATGCCGCTGTAATTGCGCCAGCATAAGGTGATGAACCAGAGTTACAAATATCAGCAATAGATGACTGAATTAATTCTCTATAAGGTTGATGCAAAGGCATCTGCCACACGGCATCATGAGATGCAACACTTTGTGATTGTATACTCGCAGCAAGATCTGGCTTATTACTAAACATTGCCGGCACATCAGAACCTAATGCAACTTTTGCAGCGCCTGTCAAAGTTGCAAAATCAATAACAAGCGTTGGTTTTTTTTCTGTCGCATATGTTAAAGCATCTGATAAAATAACACGACCTTCTGCGTCCGTATTACCAATTTCAATCGTTAATCCTTTTCGAGTAGGAATAACATCACCAGGTTTATACGCGTTTCCTGCAATAGCATTTTCAACAGCCGGAATTAATACCGTTAAATGAATAGGAAGCTTTTCCGCCATTATTACACGAGCAAGTCCTAAAACATGAGCGGCTCCACCCATATCTTTTTTCATTAATCGCATACCTGATGCTGATTTAATATCATAACCACCCGTATCAAAACAAACCCCTTTGCCAACTAATATAATTGAAGGATTTTGACTCTCACCCCAAGTTAATTCAATTAATCTAGGCGCATTAACACTTGCCCGACCAACAGCATGTATAGCTGGAAAATTATCTTTTAGTAATTTGTCACCCACTATTTCTTTAAATCTTGCATCAAATTCGTTAGCTAAGGCTTTTGCCGAAGC
The DNA here is from genome assembly GCA_002707205.1 of Legionellales bacterium. Lineage (GTDB taxonomy): Bacteria > Pseudomonadota > Gammaproteobacteria > UBA1113 > UBA1113. Next base: position 15,193 of record PAMH01000055.1, on the reverse strand, counting down.
CGATAAATCTTCAGGGCTCATATCTTCGCATGGTGTATTAACCAAATCTCGTGTTAAATAGATACCAGCAGTTAAATTAGCCACTTCTTGTGCGTAAACAAACCCTTCAGGTAATGCCAATTTAGCGAGAAAAACCTCAGTTTGTTTATATTTAGTAAATTGATATGCACCCATCGCCCAGTACAATGCTGCTTGTTTGTAGGTATCATCAGCTATTTGTTCAATAAAATACTCACCGTCAGGTAAGCTTCTTGCTAATGCCCCAAAATACGATAAGTCAGTTAAAGACGCTATAACGACAATTACAGATTGCAAATTCATATTGGTATCAGGCACGACAAGATGTGTATTAACGTCTCCTGTAAAGTTATTGTTTTTAATCCATGTCGTTACAGTTTTATCTTGTTTTGCCAACCAAGTATCAAAATTTGCCTGCATAACAATATTTATGTTGATATATTGATTTGTTGGCTGTGCAATAAAACAATTAACCATGATTTATACCTTAATAAAAAAACTATATAACTTTAAGCGTTTGTATGAAGCTGCGCATGAAAATAAAGATAAACATGCTAAGGGTTTATTATTAAAAGGTTGTTCTTTTTAGCCAATCAAGAACAACCCTAATAAACTAATGCAATATTAATAACTCAACTTAATAAGTTCTATTTATGCAATTGCATCTTCCGTTGGAACATAAGGTTTATTCATTGTATCAGCTACAGCTTTATAAGTAATATCACCTTCATGTACATTCAAACCATTTGCTAAATGCGGATCATCACGTAATGCTTGCTTATATCCTTTATTTGCTAAAGCAACGATAAACGGCAATGTTGCATTATTTAATGCAAATGAGGATGTTCTAGGCACAGCACCTGGCATATTTGCTACACAATAATGGACAACACCATCAACAACATAAGTAGGTTCTGCATGTGTTGTCGCTTTACTGGTCTCAAAACAACCGCCTTGATCAATGGCTACATCCACGATTACTGAGCCAGGATGCATCTTGCTCAGCATATCTTTTCTCACTAATTTAGGTGCAGCAGCACCTGGAACGAGTACCGCACCAACAACTAGATCTGCATTTAAAACATATTGTTCAATAGTATCAACCGTAGAATAAATAGTATTTAATGATGCACCAAACTGAGAGTCTAATTCTCTTAAGCGATGTAATGAACGATCAATGACAGTAACAGAAGCTTCCATACCCACAGCCATACGAATAGCGTTTGTACCAACAACACCACCACCAATAATAACAACATTTGCAGGTTCTACACCGGGTACACCACCTAATAATACGCCACGACCACCATGTGCTTTTTCAAGACTTCTTGCACCAGCTTGAATTGACATACGACCGGCAACCTCACTCATTGGCGATAATAAAGGGAGTTGTCCGAATCTATCTGTTACAGTTTCATAAGCAATAGCAACACAACCAGATTCAATCAATAATTGTGTTTGAATAGGATCTGGCGCTAAATGTAAATAAGTAAACAGAATTTGCCCAGGTCTTAACATTTTACATTCATTAGGTTGGGGTTCTTTTACTTTAACAAGTAAATCTGCTTTTGCAAAAATTTCTTCAGCTGTTTCTGCAAGTTGTGCGCCTACAGCTTCATATTGAGCATCATCAATAGCAATTCCAAGCCCAGCATCTTTTTCAACCAGTACTTTATGTCCCATATGAACTAACTCACGCACGGAGGAAGGAACCATCCCAACGCGATATTCTTGGCTTTTTATTTCTTTTGGTACACCGATTAACATTAATATAGTTCTCCTCTTTATGATGTCAAAGCTTTCTCTAACTCAGGCAAAATTTCAAACAAGTCACCAACTAGGCCATAATCAGCAATAGCAAAGATAGGCGCATCAGGATCTTTATTAATTGCAACTATTACCTTACTATCCTTCATTCCAGCTAAATGCTGTATTGCGCCAGAGATACCGACAGCAATATATAATTCTGGTGCAACAACTTTACCTGTTTGGCCAACTTGATAATCATTAGGTACAAACCCAGCATCTACAGCGGCTCTGGTTGCACCAATCGCTGCATTTAACTTATCTGCCAAGCTTTCTAACAGCTTAAAGTTTTCTGCGCTTTGCAGCCCTCTTCCTCCAGACACGATGACTTTTGCATGACTAAGCGCTGGTCGATCTTGTTTACTCAGTGTTTTCTCAATTAAAACACTATGATCAGCTGTGATTATAACCTGTGAGTTTTCAATTTCAACCGCAAACTCAGATTCTTTTGTTAATGAAAAAGCGGATGTTCGTATTGTCATCACCTGTATTTTTGCTGAACTATGCACTACGGCATTTGCATTTCCAGCATAAATAGGTCGAATAAAAGTATTCTCATCAATAATATTCGTAACATCAGATAGCGGCTCAACGTCCAATAACGCAGCAACGCGCGGCATTGTATCTTTACCATAAGTGGATGAAGCAAACAAAACATGCGTATAATTTGGCGCATATTGAGCGATAACCTGACTAATATTTTCAGCTAATTGTGCTTCATAAACTGAATGATCATTCACTATTAGTCGATCAATGCCTGCTAATAAGTGATTGTTTTCGACTAAACTTGATAAGTTAAAGCCAATCATTATGCCATGTATATCATGGCCTAACTGCTGTGCTGCTGAAATCAAATTACGCACTGATGGTTTTATCTCAGTGCCATCATGCTCGATTACTACTAAAACTGTCATTAAATCACCTTTGCTTCATCTTTTAAACACGCAACTAATGCTGAAACACTATCCAAAATTTTACCTTCACTTCGTTGCTCTGGTTTTTTTACAGATAATATTTTTTGAGTTGAGACAAAGGAAAGATCTAACGCTTCAAAAGCGATGATTGCTAATGGTTTGCGTTTTGCTTGCATGATGTTAGGCAAGCTTGCATAACGTGGTTCGTTTAAACGTAAATCCGTAGTCACTATGCCAGGCATTGTAATTTCTTGTGTTTCTAATCCACCATCTATTTCTCTAATAACCTGTACTTTGTTCTCACTTAACGTGATTTTAGATGCAAAAGTTGCACATGGATAATCTAGCAAAACAGATAACATTTGTCCTACTTGATTGTTATCATTATCAATTGATTGTTTGCCTAACAATATTAAGTTAGGGGCTTCTTTTTCACAGATTTTACTGAGTATTTTTGCTATACACAACGATGAGGATTCATCTGACTTTTTAATATGTATTGCTCTATCAGCACCTAAAGCTAAACCTGCTCTTAACGATTCAGCGGCTTTATCATCACCGATAGAAACTAAAATGATTTCAACATTATCATATTTTTCTTTAATTCTAACAGCTTCTTCAATAGCAATTTCATCAAATGGATTGATTGTTTTTTTTACATTATCAGTTTCAACACCAGACTCATCAGGTTTAATCCTAATTTTCACATAAGGATCTACCACACGCTTAATAGCAACAATTATTTTCATTTGTCTTCCTGCGCTTTAGTATTTATACACGATACAGCTAAACCAACTTAACACGAAAAAATATCAAGTTAAAAATCGTATTTTTAGATGATTTGGGTATATACTGAACTTATTTTATAATCAGGTCAAGGCATAAGTTAAAATTTGGATTTAGAGTGCATCTAACTATTCTTAAAGCTGTACTTAACGCAAAACAAGCGTATTTAATATAACGTCTGTATTTATTTTTAGCAAAGGAATCATTCATGCAAAGAGAAAAAATGCATTTCGATGTCGTCATTGTTGGTGCGGGACCTGCTGGGCTATCTGCTGCAATAAAACTCAAGCAATTAGCAAATAAAAATAATCATCAACTTTCAATTTGTGTCATTGAAAAAGGCGCTGAAATTGGTGCGCATATTTTATCGGGTTGTGTTTTTAATCCTAAAGCATTAGACGAATTGATACCTGACTGGCAGAATCTAACGCAGCTAAAATTAACAGCAGTCGCAAAAGATGAGCTAAATTTTTTAACAAAAAATAAATCATATCAATTACCTGTGCCTGAACATTTAAAAAATAATAATCACTTTATTCTAAGCCTTGGGCAACTTTGTCGCTGGCTGGCTGAATATGCTATGCAATTGGATATTGAAATATTTCCTGGTTTTGCTGCCTCAGAACTACTTATCAATGCGCAAAATGAAGTATATGGAATTGCCACTAATGATCTCGGTTTAGATAAAACCGGACAAGCGACAGAACGCTTCCAACCTGGTATTGAATTACATGCCAAACAAGTATTGCTAGCAGAAGGATGTCGTGGCTCCTTAAGTCAATATGCCATAAACCATTATGGCCTTGATAAAAATAGTCAAGCGCAAACATATGCCATTGGTATTAAAGAAATCTGGAAAATAAAACCCACATTGCATAAAAAGGGGCTAGTTCAACATAGTATTGGCTGGCCGTTAAATAATAGCACTTATGGTGGCTCATTTCTCTATCATGTTGAAGATCATAAAGTTTATGTTGGTTTAGTTATTGGTCTTAATTATCAAAATCCCTATTTAAATCCATTCAAAGAAATGCAACGTTTTAAAACGCACCCAGCACACCGTGAGCTTTTTGAGACAGGTGAACGTATTGCTTATGGCGCTAGATCTCTAATCGAAGGAGGGATACAAAGTCTTCCAAAGCTGAGCTTTCCTGGTGGAATGCTCATTGGTGATAGTGCCGGCTTCCTAAATGTACCTAAACTTAAGGGTACGCATATGTCAATGAAATCAGGCATGCTGGCCGCCGAAGCTATTTTTTTAAAAATTGATAAACAAAAAGAAATTAGTTACCAAAAATTATTTGAAGATAGTTGGTTATATCAAGAACTTTATGCGGCTAGAAACATTCGCCCTGCATTTAATTATGGGTTGCTTGCCGGTGTTTGTTATGCTGGCTTAGAAAATTATATACTGAAAGGTAAAGCGCCGTGGACGCTAAAACATCATGGTGCAGATCATCTTAGCCTAAAAAATAAAACACAAGCGAAAACCATTGATTATCCAAAAGCGGATAATAAAATAATTTTTGATTTACCCTCTTCCGTATATTTAAGTAATGTTTTTCATGAGGAAAATCAACCTTGCCACTTAGTATTAAAAAATACTAAAATACCCGTTGAGATAAATCTTAAGTTACATGACGCACCTGAACAACGATACTGTCCTGCGGGTGTCTATGAAATTATCTATACTGAAAATAAACCTAAACTACAAATTAATGCTCAAAATTGCATACATTGTAAAACATGTGATATTAAAGACTATGAGCAAAATATTACCTGGAAGACGCCAGAAGGTGGTGGTGGACCAAATTATGAAGAAATGTAAAAGGAAAATCTATGTCTGATATAAAAGAAAAAACTATCATTATGTCTGAAATTATGACACCGGATATGGCCAATTTTACTGGAAATGTCCATGGTGGTTATTTACTGAGCTTCTTGGACAAAGTTGCTTATGCCTGTGCTGCTCGCTATGCAAGCTGCCCTTGTGTGACGCTTTCAGTTGATCAAGTCTTTTTTAAAGAACCTATTTATGTTGGTGAACTTGTCACTTGCTTAGCCTCCATCAATTATGTTGGTAAAACATCAATGGAAGTTGGTATTAAAGTAATTGCTGAAGATATCAAAGCAAGAACCAAACGCCATACAAATACCAGTTATTTTACCATGGTCGCAATTGATGAAACAACAAAGCGTCCTTGCCAAGTACCGCCCTTAGCAGTAGAGACAGAAATTGAAAAACGACGCTTTGAGGAAGGAAAAATGCGCAAAGAGTTGCGACTTCAATTTCGTCAAGCACACTTAGACAGAAAAAAACAACAAATTTAAGTTGAGATAATTAATCTTTTTTGGTGCTTATACATTTTGAGTGAAAATAGCCCGTTATTATACATCCAGAATATTCAAGCAGGAAAAAAATAAAATTAAAATCACACGAAGATATAGCTTGTCTATATCTTCAGATTACTCGGGTAATTCCTCTTCTTGTTTTTTTGTTGCATAATCTTCAGCTATTAACATATACATCGCTGGCACAACAAATAATGTAAAACACGTACCGATAGAAATTCCCGTTGCGATAACAAGTCCAATATCAAATCGACTTTCAGCCCCAGCACCAGTTGCTCGAATTAAAGGAATAACACCTAATACCATCGCTGCAGTAGTCATTAATATAGGTCTAAATCTAATTGAAGCCGCTGAAGTAATTGCTTCCCATTTTGATTTTCCAGCTTCTTGGAGTTCATTGGCAAATTCAACGATCAATATTCCATGTTTACTGATTAAGCCAATCAGCGTCACTAAACCTACCTCAGTATAAATATTTAATGTGGCATCACCAATACCCAGACTAATAAAAATCATTGCACCACAAATTGACATAGGTACGCTAATCAAAACAATTAGCGGGTCTCTAAAAGAATTAAATAACACAGCTAATGAAAGAAATATAATAATTAATGCCATTAAAAACGTCATTACCATCGCATTGCTCTGACTCATATATTGTCGTGATTGAGAGGCATAATTAATAGTATAACCCTGAGGTAATAATGGTTTAGCAATTTCATTTAAGGTTTTTAATGCATCCCCCATACTGACACCCGGTGCTGGAATTCCTGATAAAGTAACTGAATTTAATTGCTGAAAATGATTTTCAGATTGTGGCCCAATGGTAGTTTTGATACTTGCAACAGTTGCTAATGAAATAGGCTTGCCCATTGCCGTATTAATGTAATAATTTAATAACTGATTAGTGTTTAAACGCGTATCTCTTATTGTCTGCGGAATAACTTGGTAAGAACGTCCCATATAATCAAAATAATTAATGTAATTTTCACTTAAAGCTGAGCTAATTGCATTACCAACATCTTTTAATGTTAAGCCAAACTCGGCAATTTTATCTTTATTAAGTTGAATTTGTCCTTCTTGCATATTATAAAATAAGTCACTGGTTAGCATTTGAAACTTTCCAGATTTTCTTGCTTTATCTAAAATATCACCTGAAACTTTATCCATTTGATCTAGTGGAGAAGCTGATTCAATAACAAACTGTAAGGGTAATCCCGAACCACCGCCAGGCAAAGAGGGTGGTTGAAATACAGCGACTTGCCCACCAGCGATAGATGCTGTCTCTTTCTGTACTATCGGTTGTAATTGATTTGAAGTTAATTTCCGCTGATCCCAGTTTTTTAATACCATCCCCCCCATATTTAAGTTGAGGTTTGGCGCATTATTAGCGCCATTAAATCCATCAACTTGAAATGTAGTTTCAGTCTCTGGATGTGAGGAAAATATTTTACTGACAAGTTGTGAATACGTACTCGTTGCGCTAAGTGATGCATTCGTATTTTCTGTTAATTGTGTCAGAATAATACCTTGATCTTCTTGTGGTGCTAATTCAGATTGTGATGTGGCAAATAATAAAAAGTTACTTGATAAAATAATAATCGCAAATACCATAACAACGGATAAGTATTTTAGAGAAGTTACCAAGCTATCCTGATATTTAAAGCGAAAGTTTTCAAACTTATCATCAAAATATTCAATAAACTTTGGCTTTTTGGTATTTTTCAACATCCTTGAACACAACATGGGTGATAATGTTAATGCAACAATCGCAGAAATACCTACAGCACCAGCAAGTGTGAAAGCAAACTCAGTAAATAATGCGCCTGTTAATCCCCCCATAAAACCAATAGGTAAATAAACAGCAATCAGCACAATAGAAATTGCAATAATCGGTTTAGCTAGTTCACGCGCACTTAAGATAGCTGCTTGAAATGCGGTTTTTCCGCCCTCTTCCATATGGCGAGCAACATTTTCAACAACAATAATAGCATCATCAACGACAAGCCCAATAGCCAATACCATGGCTAATAAAGTTAAAATGTTAATTGTATAGCCTAATAAAAGCATTAGAAAAAAAGTCCCTATTATAGATAGGGGTATCGCAATAACAGGAATAAATAAGGCTCTTAATGATCCTAAAAATAAAAAGACAACCGCGGTAACAATAAGAAAAGCTTCAATTAATGCATCATTAACCTGACTAATTGATTCAGTGACAAATAAACTTGCATCATAAATAATTTTACTATTAATACCTGATGGCATCTCTTTTTGCGCTTGTGCAAATACTTTTTTAACATTATCAAGTACCGTTAATAAGTTTGCGGTTGGAGCAACTACAATACCAATAAATACAGCAGGCTTTCGATTATTCATCACATCGGTATTATAATTTTCTTGTCCTAAAGAAACTTTAGCAATATCACCTAATCGTATAATTGCACCATTTTCAGATTTTATGACCATCTGTTTAAATTCATTCACAGTTGTTAATGCAGTATTAGTATTTAGATTTAAAATAAAAGTATCACCATCGGTTCTTCCTGCTGCTGATATGAAATTATTATCAGATAATACTTTTGCCACATCCGATGTTGTTAACCCATAACCTGCTAATTTATTTGGATCAAGCCAAACGCGTAAGGCAATTTGACTTTGTCCTAGAACTTGCGCAGTTTGTACGCCTTTCACTGCTTGTAATTTTGGTTGCACAGAACGTAATAAATAGTCTGTAATTTTATTTGCTGGAATTTGGTCACTATTAAAACCTAGATACATTGAATCAATTGTTTCACCCACGGTTACGGTTAAAACCGGTAATTGTGCGTCTGCAGGAAGTTGGTTTAAAACACTATTTACTTGCGTATTTATTTCAGTTAATGCTTTATCGGGATCATAATTTAAAAGCAAATTTGCCTGAATCATACTTGTATTTTGTGTTGAATTTGAGGTCATGTAATCAATACCATTCGCTTGAGCGATGGCTTGTTCTAATGGAGATGTGATAAAAGTCGCGATAGTTGATGGCGAAGCCCCCATATATGAGGTATTGATTGTTATCACGGCACTTTCAATCGTTGGATATTGTTGCACAGAAAGCATACCAATAGCTCTTGCGCCCAATACTAATATGAGTAAGCTAATAACAATAGATAAAACTGGCCTGCGAATAAATAAATCTGTAAAACGCATATAATTCTCTACTTATTGTCCCTGCGAAGTTGTTGGTGCTTTAGGCGTATCTGACGGCTTAACTTGATTGTTGATAATCACACTACTGTCATTTGCAAGTTTAAGTTGTCCGGCGGTTACAACCATATCACCCGCTTTAATCCCTGATAAAACTGCAATTTGATCGCCTCTTGTATCACCCGTATCAACAAAGACTTGTGTTGCTGTCCAAACATCTTGTTTATCAACTTTTTGTTTTGTTTTTGTTAACCGAAAAACAATATTACCATATGGATTAAAACTAATTGCTGCTTGAGGTAAAGTTATATATGACTTAGGTTGACCAATATTCAATGATACATTAACAAACATACCAGGCAATAATAAACCTGATTTATTAGGAAAAGTTCCTTCAACTTCCACATTCCTTACATCACTATCAACCATCGGATTAATCGTTGTAATTTTCCCTTGGAAAGTTTTGTTTTCATACGTATCAACAGTAATGCTTACAGGTGAATTAACTTTAAGCTTTGGTAAATCTTGTTGTGGTAAATAAAAATCGACATAAATGGGTGATAAAGTTTGAAGATTAACCACTGCATCACCTGGTTTAAGATATTGACCTGGATTAACCATTGAAATACCTAGTTTACCAGAAAATGGTGCGCGTATGGTTTTCTTTTCAATCACGGCTTTTTCTTGTGCAACATTCGCTATTGAACTTTCATAATCTGCTTCATTTTGTGCCAAAGTTTCTTGACTGACCGCGCCAATTTTTGCTTGTTTTAAATTACGATCATAGGTTATCTTTGCAAATTTTGCATCAGCTTCTAAAGCATGCAACTGAGCAATATCTGTAGAAATATCTAACTGCACAAGCAACTGTCCTTTTTTAACCATTTGCCCAGGTTGAAAAGCAATACGTTCAATGAGGCCACCTAATTCAGTAGTTACGTTAACCCCTTTATAAGTCCGAGTTTCTCCAACTGCAGATAATGATGCTTGCCAACTACTTTCTGGTGCTGTCATTGCAGAAACAGTAACTACGCGACTTTTTAATTTTTTATAAATTTCATACTTTTCAATACCTGCAACGAGAATTTTCCAGCCAAAAATCAAACCAAAAAGCACCCCAACATAAATAAGCATTTTTTTCATGGGCTTACTCATGACTTTTCTCCATTCAAATTTTGTGTATTAAGTTCAGCATGCCACCAACCGCCACCCAATGCCTGATATAAGGCTGCTGTATCAGAGTAGCGTGCAGCTTGTGCTTTTATTAAAGCTAATTTTGTCTCTTGATATTTTTCTTGTGCATTTAAAACAGTTAAATAATCAACACCACCTAATCGATATTGCTTTTCTGTTAATTGCATTGTTTGCATTGCAGCTTGATTGGCCGCAAATTGACGATTATATTCAATTGCATCCATTTGTATCGCACTTAATGCATTAGCAACATTTTCAAATGCTTCTAACACCGTTTCTTGATAATGTGCGACACTGGTTTTATAAGCATCCATAACCGCTTGTCTTTCTGATAATAATGCGCCGCCATGAAAGACAGGTTGTGTTAATCCTAATCCAATATTCCAAACATTATTTGCGTGACTGAAAAAATCTTTAGTTTGTTGCGCTAAATAACCAAAATCGCCGGTAATCGTAAACTGCGGAAATAAATCTGCAGTTGCAACACCAACCGCGGCATTTGCTTGATGTAATAATGCTTCAGATGCCTTAATATCTGGACGTTGTTGAACAAGCTTAGATGGTAAACTTAATGGAAGATTTTTAGGTAAATTAAATTGCGCTAATGTAATGCGGGGTATAGATTGTTGACTTGTATATTTTCCTGTTAAAACCGCTAATGAATGTGTAGTTTCAGCCAACGCTTTTTTAAGCGGTGGTAAGCTTGCCTGTGTTTGCGCCAAAGTCGTTTCTTGTAATAAAACATCTTCTTTAGAAATACCGCCAAGTCTGTATTGTTTCTTTGTTATTGAAAGTGTATTTGTTTGTGCGCGTATTAATTGTTTTGTTGCTGAAATTTGATCTTGAAGTGACGCAATAGCAATACTTGTTGTTACTATGTTTGTACTTAAGCTCAAATATGAACCTGCAAGCTCATATTGCTCATAATCGACTTCAGCTTGATAGCCTTCGATGGTTCTTCTAGACTTTCCAAAAACATCTAAGTTATAACTAACGTTAAACGTTGTACCATAAAGATTAAATATAGAGTTTTCATCTTCTTCGCCAAACGAAATAGTTGATGTACGTAATCGTTTAGCATCTCCAGCAAAATCTACCGATGGAAATAATAATTCACCAATTTGTGCTTGCAAACTTGCTTGAGCTTGAGACAGTGTTGCCTTAGCTGCCTTTAAATTTGGACTATTTTTTAAACCCTGTTCAACTAACTGATTAATTTGTTTTGAATGAAAAATAACCCACCAATTAGCAGGAATGTCTTGTTGTAAATTGAACTGCTGAGCATTAGCTGCATTTTTTGCACCCGTTGTTGCCATGGTTTTCGTAGGTTGTTTTGTTTGGGTATATTGATTGGTTGGTGGCGTAGCCGGAGCATGAAAATCAGGCCCAACGGCACAACTTGAAATGCCAAAACAACATAAGCTTACCAATAATGTCCTTAAAATTTTCATTATATTTCACACAATCCTTTGCAATAACCATTAATTGCCCAACCCATTGATTTTTACATATTTTCTATAAAAAATCACCTTTTAAAGCGCCATTAGTTGAACATTTTTTAAAAAATAACTATTACTTTAAACCTGAGTACTTAAAGTCAATAATTTACAAAGTATTTTTTAGCCTTTCTTAGAATCATATCTCTCAACCCTCAGGTACAGCCCCCTAACCGACTAACGTCGCGCCCGAAAAAAATTTTGTATCATTGATTGACACTCTTTTGCTAAAATACCTTGAGTAAACTGTACTTGATGATTTAATTTAGGATGATTCATTACCGACAAGGCAGATCCACATGCACCTGATTTAAGATCAGAAGCCCCAACAATTAACTGAGATAGTCTGGCATGTATAATTGCCCCCATACACATAGCACATGGCTCGATGGTCACATACAAGAGACAATTGGTCAGCCGATAATTTTTTAATACTCGCCCTGCATGGCGTAATGCAATAATTTCGGCATGCGCTGTAGGGTCATGCTGTTCAATAGGTTGATTAAATCCAGAAGCGATTAACTCATCATCATGAACAATTACTGCCCCAACAGGCACTTCACCATGTGCTTGGGCTAGCCGAGCTTGCTCTAAAGCATACTGCATCCAGTACTCATGGGTTGAGCGTTCATCATCGCTTATTCCCATTCGATAGTGGCCGGCGGTTTACCCGAGATATCATAAACAACACGTGAAATCCCCGAAACTTCATTAATGATGCGATTAGAAATAGTTGCTAAAAATTGATAAGGTAATTCAGCCCAATGTGCTGTCATAAAATCAATCGTTTCAACAGCTCTTAAAGCAATAACATAATCATATTTACGTGCATCGCCCATCACACCAACAGATTTTATTGGCAAAAATACAGCAAAAGCTTGGCTTGTTTTTTCATATAAGCCATGTTTACGCAATTCTTCAATAAAAATATGATCCGCTTTTCTTAGAATATCAGCATATTCTTTTTTGATTTCACCTAAAATACGCACACCTAAACCTGGGCCTGGAAAAGGATGTCGGTAAACCATATCGCGGGGTAAACCAAGTGCCAGTCCAACTTTGCGCACTTCATCTTTAAATAATTCTCTTAATGGCTCAACCAATTGCAATGCCATATCTGCTGGTAATCCCCCAACATTATGATGTGATTTAATCACATGCGATTTACCCGTTTTAGTGGCTGCAGATTCAACAACATCCGGATAGATTGTACCCTGCGCAAGCCATTTTACACCAGATAACTTTCTTGCTTCCTCTTCAAAAATATCAATAAAAACTTTACCAATAATTTTACGTTTTTCTTCAGGATCATTCACACCAGCTAATGCTGTCATAAAAGCAGCTTCTGCATTAACTCGGATAATATTAATTCCCATATTATCAGCAAACATTGCCATAACTTGGTCGCCTTCATTTAGACGTAACAAACCTGTATCAACAAATACACAGGTTAACTGTTCACCAATAGCTTGATGCAATAATGCTGCCACGACAGAAGAATCAACACCGCCGGATAAGCCTAATAAGACTTTATCTTTGCCGACTTGCTGCTGTAAAGTTTGAATGCTATCTTCAATAATATTTTTGGTTGTCCATAAAGAAGATAAACCACAAATGTCATGTACAAAACGAGATAATATTCTTGCGCCTTGTTTAGTGTGTGTCACTTCAGGATGAAACTGCAATCCAAAAAACTGCTTAGCTAAATGCACCATCGCCGCAATAGGTGCATTATCTGTAGAAGCACTAACCATAAAACCCTTTGGCACTTGCGTTACATGATCACCATGGCTCATCCAAACATCTAACAATGCCTTTCCATCTTCGAAGCTATCTTCAATTTTTTCAAATAATGGACAATGCCCATGTAATGCCACTTTTGCATAACCAAATTCACGCTCAGCAGCATTCTCAACTTTTCCACCTAATTGTTCCGCCATGGTTTGCATACCATAGCAAATACCTAATACTGGGCATCCTAATTCAAACACGATTTGTGGTGCACGCGGCGTTGTTAGTGAAGTGACCGTTTCGGGTCCACCTGATAAAATAATTCCTTGTGGATTAAAATCACGAATAAACGCTGGTGTAATATCAAATGGATGTAATTCACAATAAACACCTAATTCACGTATTCGTCGTGCAATTAATTGCGTGTACTGTGAACCAAAATCTAAAATTAATATTTTTTCTTGATGTATATTCATATTGTTCTCTATTGAATAATACAGAACTTATAGCAGTAGCGCACAAGTTCTGTTGGCTAAAGTGGATTAATCTCTATTCATTGGATAATTTGGTGCTTCTTTGGTAATGGTGACATCATGTGCATGACTCTCCTGCATACCCGCCCCTGTAATTTTCACAAACTGTGCCTCTTTTCTCATTATGTCAATGGTACTTGAGCCGGTATATCCCATGCCAGAACGTAATCCACCCATTAACTGATAAATAATTGCTAAAACACTACCTTTATAAGGGACACGACCTTCAATGCCCTCTGGAACTAGTTTTTCAGCCTCTGAACTTTCTTGAAAATAGCGATCGCTAGAACCATGTGTTTGTGACATAGCCCCTAATGAACCCATACCTCGATAAGACTTATAAGTGCGTCCTTTATATAACTCAACCGCACCTGGCGCTTCTTCTGTACCAGCAAAAAGTCCGCCAATCATAATAGCACTAGCACCGGCAGCTATCGATTTACAAATATCTCCCGAGTAACGAATCCCCCCATCAGCAACTAACGGAATCCCCTTTTTTTGTAGCGCTTGCGCAACTTCTGCCACAGCAGATATTTGAGGAACACCTACGCCACTGACTACACGCGTCGTACAAATAGAACCAGGACCAATACCAACTTTAACAATATCAACTCCACTATCTGCTAAAAATTTTGCAGCTTCACCAGTGGCAATATTCCCAGCACAAAGGGTGCAGTTTTTTAATTTTTTCTTAATTTTTCTAATCATGTTTAAAACTTTTTGTGTGTGTCCATGAGCTGTATCTATTACTATTAAATCTGTCTTAACCTTAAATAACTCTTCGGCTCTTTCGAAATCTTCCGGACTTACTCCAATGGCCGCACCTACTAAATAATTATTTTTTTTAACTTTTTTGATTTCCATAACTTGTTTTTCAATGGATAAATTTCTATGAATGACTCCTATGCCTCCTAATTTCGAGATTGCTATAGCCATTCTAGATTCGGTTACGGTGTCCATGGCTGAAGACATTAGAGGTATTTGTAAATTTAATCTGTCGCAAAGTTTATTAAAAGTTTTGGTTTCCGAAGGCAGAACAGACGAATGTTGTGGAACTAGACTTACATCATCAAATGTGAGCGAATCTTTAATGGCACCCATATTTGACTATATATTTTACCAACAGTTATGCAATTGTTAATCATTTGTTTTATCTCTTCTGTACCCAGTT
>PAMH01000054.1 GCA_002707205.1 Legionellales bacterium | reverse complement strand
TTACTGATTGCTTTGTTAATCGGTGTGTAACTGTAAAAAAATTGAGAGAGGTTGCTAAAATTTTGAAAAATCCAACCTATCAGGAGCTAACACCATGATTTTTGTCGTGGCCAGAGCAGTACAGAGGAAAATTCAAAACGAATAATTTTTTGTTAATGATGTGAGGTTATAATCGTTGTTATTTTAATAATTAGTTTGTTGCAGAACTTGCTTTGATTCAGTATGAATTTTTACAGACTAATAAGTTTCAAGGCTAATAATGGCAGATATTTTAGAAAAAATTAAACAATTAGAAATTGATAATTTGCAAGAAGAGTTATCATTATTGCAAACTTATTTAGAATTCTTAGACTCATTTAAGGCTAAAATTCAAGCAATTGGCAAAAACACAGAACAATTTCAATCTCTTTCAACCGTGGGTTTAATAAAAAAACACCATTTATTTTATGCGCAGACGTCGAAAATAATTTTTAAGATTGAAACGCATGATTTAGTTGATGCGATTCAAGAAATATTAAATTTGTCCGTAACTATCACTACTGTTTTTTCATTAATTTCATCAGCAGATAAAGATAATACAGGTTTTTTTCTAAAAGCATTTAATAACTTTGCAGGATATGTGGAAAAGGGCGGCAATTTTCTATATTGTCAATTGAGTGAAGTACGGGCATTGTTAACGAGATTTCATATTGCCATACTCATGAAGGATAACTTAGATGACATTAAGCTAGATATTAATACGCTTGAAAGATATCGTGAAAAACTCAGAAGTGAAACTAAAACGGAATCACCACAAGGTGTTTTTTTCCTGAAATTGTTACGTTTCGATGCTTTTTATTTTTTAGACGAATTTTTAGATGGCATTTTTCCTCCAAATAAACAGCCACCTTTACGTAAGCAAAGCATAGGTAAAGGGAAATATACAGTGACTGGCAATGGTATTTTTGCACGAAGTCAGGAAGATATGACAACGGAATGTCCACTTAAAATGCCACAGTATACAAGCGTTGAGAAAAAAGGTTATTCAAATTTTCAACCAACGACTATGGGCACTTCAAAGGTTTACCCGCCGTTTATATCTAGGGAGAACTCTTCAATCAATGTTGGTGTTATAATGCAGGAAAAAAACATATTATATTCATCAAGACTCCTGTCTAATGATATTGGAACAGTTAACAGACCTTATGATTTTGACAATTTAGAAACAGCAGAATATTTTTTTAAGTATAGAAAAGAGAAAGAGTCTCTATTTTCTAATACGGCAGAAGAATTGAAGAAGTTTATTGCAAAAATTGAGGCATCAAACAAGATCAATGAAGCTTTAGTAAGGATAAAAGCAACAGCAGATGATGGTTTACAAATATTTATTGGTGAAGATAATCTTGAGTCGCGCATAACTGCCCAACAATATGCAAAAGATATAAAAAAACGGTTAGTGAAACATGCTATGTGTGATTTTAATTATGAGGTAAAAATTATTTTTTATACTCCTTCAAATAAGAAAATGTCATTTAGAGAATACACACCCCTCGAGCAATATGTGGATATCAAAAAAGCAGAGCTATTTCGCTGCAATGATAGTAATAAGAATCACCGAAGCTTTGTTACACTACTTGCACTAAATCATAATTTATTAATGAAAGAAATATCAGAAAACCCAAAGGTTTTAAATAATATAATTACACAAAAATATTTTCATGTGCTCAATGTGTTATTTCAAAAGTTAAATGATGACGAGCTTAACAGTTTATTTGAAATTCTTACTGAACATAGTGATTTTTTGTTAAAGTTAACTAACCCTGATGAGAAATTTAATGAAAAAATAGACCGCATTAGATTGTTTTTACAATTACTTGTGCCCCAAAACAAAAGATGTACAAAGGTTAGCGATAAATTTTTAAAAGCGTTATGTGAGTTTTTACTTAAAAAAGTAACTGTTTTACCAGGGCAAAAAAAAGTTAATTCTAGAAACATTATGTTTTTAGAACAAACTTTTATTGACTACCTGTTTAATAAAAGTTTACTTGAAGCATACATACATAATTATATGATAAAAAAGGATTGGGTTGAATTTTTTCAGAGTGGTTATGATAGCTTGCTTAACAAAGAATTATTTTTATCATTTATATTATCATCAGATTATTTGTCATCAAATGATTTGGATGAAAGTCATTTATTGCTGAAAATCGTAGATGAATTTGGATTTGGAAAAGCTTGCCATCACTTAATAAATAATAAAAATAGAATATATTGGCTGGATATTATTTATAAAAAATGGGCGCCGGAT
Source organism: Legionellales bacterium (assembly GCA_002707205.1). GTDB lineage: Bacteria > Pseudomonadota > Gammaproteobacteria > UBA1113 > UBA1113. The sequence continues at coordinate 15,627 of PAMH01000054.1, read as the reverse complement.
GATGAGCGAGAAAATTTTAGTTTGTTATTTTTGAATGCGCAATCAAGTTCCAAACTGGAAATAGATGCAACGTTATTTTTTGATGTGTTTGAAAACGGGAGCTATGAGATTATTCGTTTTCAAAAAATCGATCAAGAAATCATGGAAAAAATAATAGATAAAGATGAGATGCGTTTTTTACATTTGTGTAATAAAATATTTACATCCAACAATGTTGATTTAATAAGCTATTTTGTTGAACATGTACTTTTCAACTACTTGAAAATAAAGCAAATTGATGTCATAAATTTGCTTGTTAATCATTTTTTTAAAAACAACATACTTTATTTATTTGAAGATTTTGAATTTGAAAATGAGGATTTAAACTCATTGAAACCTGTGCAAAGTAAAATCATTATCGCCAGCTATTTAATAGATTTATTTGCGCAGAGCAACTATGAAGTTGAAAACTTTAATCGATTAAAGATAGTAAGTGCTGATGAATCAAAGAACAAACTAGATTTAAAAGAAATAAATAGTAAGTTAAATTTATGTGAAGTCTCTTTCATTGATAGAATATTATATGAGTCTAAAATAAAAAGGCATTGGAATCCTGATTCAAGAAATAATATGCTGCAACTTTTATCCAATAAACTTTCAGAACATGTTTTTGCGACTGAAATATTAAAACTTAAAATTGATTCTGTTGATAAAACAAAATATGAGCTATCAGGTGAAACAATTGAGTTATTATTTAAAACAGATATGCTGGAAATCATAAATAGTACTTTCCTTTTTTTATATGAAAAATTAAAGCACCTAAAATTTGAAGATATTGATATATTCACGCTTAAATCCAGCACCACGGATAAAACTTCTATTTTTTATAAATGGATTATATCAAGGTTAATCCTTGATGATTATTATGAAGAAATTCCTGATGAAATTCCGTTGGCATCTGATAGCGTAATATGTGTAAGAGAGATGGATAATACTAGCCTTAACATTACGCAAAATAGTTCATTTTTAATTTGTCCTCTTGAGCAAACCCTGAAAGACCAAAAAACACTTAAAAAGTATCTTGATAAACTTGAATCTTATCAGTTGAAAAAGATAGTTGAATTTACAATTGGATGTAATATATTTGAGTATTATCTAGTTGTTTTAGAGGTATTGTCTACCAAGCAAGCAGGCGAGGATAATATTAAGGATATAGCGATGTATGTAAAGAATATTAATAATGAAGACTTTATTCAAGGAATGGAAAAGCAATTTGAAGGAACAGAGTATGAAAAAATTGTCCGTGAAGTTTTTCTAGAGAGTGATAAAGAATTTACCACAAAAATAACATTTACTTCAACAGATTATTCTAATCATTTTTTTAAGGAAGAAAAAGTTTCAAAGAATAATTATTATACTGACATCGATAGAAATACAGACACATTATTTAAGGATGATATTTTATCACAGGTTGAAAATGTTGAAAATATTGATTTATCAAGCTCATATGAACTTTATGAGCATCTAAAAGCAAAAAAGGATTTTTTTGAAAAAAAACTTGATAAAAAAGAGTTGATACTTATTAATTACATATTTGACAACCATTTGAATAAACCATATAAAAACTCATCTCGTTCTATGCTTTCCGTGAAAGATGACACTACTATCTATAGACCCAATCATGGATTGGCACATACCATGAGAAAATTATTTTATATCAAGCCAGTCATCAAATATTTAGAGAAGTATGTTGCTGATGAAAATCTACGTGACATTTATAAAAAATACTTGAGTGATGGCAACGAGTTTTTTAAACTGAAATGTATCGTTGCTTTCTTGGTAACAGGAAGAGAGGGAGAAGAAAGCTTTTCTTCTAATAAAACGCGTTATCTTAGCTATAAGCAGCAAAGTGCTGAAAATTTTCAAAATTATATGGCTAAATTAAGTGAAGCTGAACTTAACGAATACGTTTGTTTAATTAAAAACATAGGCAATCCAGATTATTGCAAGGAAGAGAAACGCTCTTACCGCGAAAAGGCGTTGTATCATGCCTGTACATTTATTCACAACCTTGACTTATTCCGCTGTTATAACAAAAGTGCGTTTATAACTGCAATTAATGATTATCAGGAAACAACTTTGATACAAAAGTCAGAAAATCAAAAAGATGATTTTTTTCAATTAATTGAACTTGCAAGTAATTTGGTTTGTCGTACAGGTAATAGAGTATGCACCGTTTATGATAGCTCATCAGGCTCAATAAAAAATTTGGAGACAAGTAGATTTTATGATGTGGAAAAATTTTTGTTTTATAGTGTGATGCCCTGCTTGTCGTTTTATTTGATGAAAGAATTAGTAAGCAGGTTGAAAAAAGACTTATCTTTTGATGAGACTGCTCGCGTCGATGAAAAAATATGTGAAGAGGAAATGCCTTCTAATAAGATGCGTTTAAGTGCTTAAAAAAATGTTTTAAAAATTTATTAAATTCAAATAGAGCGAGGCATAGCGGTAGTCCAGTTGCAAAGAGGCAATGTGCTTTGTTTTATTTCAATAACAAGCATAATGTGGTATTTAACTTTATATCAATATACAATTATAGTCGTTTTCTATAATGTTTAGTCAATGAAATTAGAATAGGGAATGAAATGACTGCCAGTATGACCGCCTTTGCGAGTAATGAGTTCTTATTAGCTATTGGTAAATTGACGATTGAAATACGTTCTGTAAATCATCGCTATTTGGATTTGAATTTTCGTTTGCCACATATATTAAGTCCTTTAGAGCCTGATTTAACCGTTTTGATAAAAAAACGTTTGGGTCGAGGGAAAGTTGATATTAATATGACTTTAGCTTTGAATGATTTAGATGAAGCACCAGAAATCAATGAAAATCTGGTAAAAAAATTACGCGACTTATATCATCGAATGGGCGAGATGTCATTGGAGGTTGCTCCTATTGATTTTTTGCAGTTGCTAAAATGGCCGCAGCTTTTAAAGCAAAAAAATGTCGATATTAAAACGTGTAAAGCAGATATTATTGCTGGATTATCAGATTGCGTTAGTGCATTAATAACCTGTAGAACAAAAGAAGGTGATGCATTAGGAGGTTTGATTAAGCAGAGATTAGTGCAATGCCGATCCTATATTAATATCATCAATGATGCTTACCCTAAACAAGTACTGTTACAAAAGAAGAAATTACAAGATAAGTTAAAAGAAGCCGTGCAGTTATTGGATGAAAAACGGATTGAACAAGAAATTGTCATTGTCGCGCAAAAGTTGGATATTTCAGAGGAGGTGGATCGATTAACTACGCATATTCACGCGTTTGAAAATATTTTATCTTCTCAAGGGCAGATAGGACGCCGTATGGATTTTTTATTACAAGAAATGAATCGAGAAGCAAATACTATGGCCTCAAAGGCAATTGATGCTAAAATACAGCATGCAGCTGTAGAAATTAAAGTGTTACTAGAACAAATACGCGAGCAAGTTCAAAATATTGAGTAATCCATGAGAAATTCAGGTAAATTATATATTATTTCCGCACCTTCGGGAGCTGGTAAAACGAGTTTAGTCAAAGCCTTGACGACTCGCCACGCGCAAATTTGTGTATCTATATCGCATACCACTCGTGCGATGCGAGCCGGTGAAAAAGATGGGGTTAACTACCACTTTATTGATAAAAGTTGTTTTGAGCAAATGATCGCGCAAAATACTTTTATTGAGTATGCGGAAGTTTTTGGTCATTATTACGGCACATCTGCGGAGGCTATTGCCGCCCAATTGTCAGAAGGGATGGATGTGATTCTTGAAATCGATTGGCAAGGAGCGAGACAAATTAAGCAACTTTATCCTAAGGCCGTTAATATTTTTATTTTACCGCCTAGTCTGGCTGTATTACGCCAGCGTTTGCAAAATCGAGGCCAAGATAGTGAAAAAATTATTGATGAGCGGATGGCGCAAGCTGTTGATGAAATTTCTCACTATGATGAATACAAGTATATAGTCATAAATGATGATTTTGAACAAGCACTTAATGCACTTGAAAGTATTTTTCACGCTGAAAAGCTATTAACTGAAGTACAAAAAGCACAAAATGCCACCTTAATTGAGAATTTACTGGTATAATGAATTTTTACTAGTCAAATATGATTTTCAAGTTAATTTGATGATATCGTAATTTTCAGTTGAAGCTACCAGAATGTTTTTTTGTAGTTTGGCAATTTTAAAAATTGAATAAATTAATAATGAGGTGTTAGAAATGGCAAGAGTTACAGTAGAAGATTGTTTAGACAACGTAGAAAATCGATTCCAGCTAGTTTTATTATCGGCACGTCGTGCGCGACAAATTGAATTAACATCTACTGATTTATTTGTTGAAGCAGATAATGATAAACCAACTGTTATTGCTTTACGTGAGATTGCTGCTGGTAAAGTTAATAAAACGATTGTGGATGAAATTGAACAGAGCCAACGTCACGTAGAAGAGCAATAAGCTTATTGTAAAGCTAGGAGGAAACTTGGCTTATTTCGCGCCGTTACGCAAAAGGCTCGAGGTTTATCTCGAGCCAGAGCAAATTGATAAAATTTATCAAGCGTATTTACTTGCTGAGGAAGCGCATCAACCACAAAAAAGAAGTTCTGGCGAACCCTATATTACCCATCCTGTTGCTGTTGCATGTATTCTTGCTGATATGCGTATGGACAGCGAAAGCATTATGGCGGGATTAATGCATGATGTTTTAGAGGACACTGATGTTGATAAAAAAACTTTAGCGCAACAATTTGGTCAACAAGTAGCCGAATTGGTTGATGGTGTTAGTAAATTAACACAAATTCAGTTTGAATCACGCGCAGAAGCACAAGCAGAAAACTTTAGAAAAATGGTTTTAGCAATGGCAAAAGATCTACGCGTCATTGTTGTTAAGCTTGCCGATCGATTACACAATATGCGCACACTCGATGGTTTGAAAATTGCCAAAAGAAAGCGTATTGCGCTAGAAACGTTAGAAATTTATGCTCCTATTGCTAATCGCTTGGGTATGCATTCCTTTAGAATTGCCTATGAAGATTTAGGTTTTGCAGCATTATATCCCATGCGTAACCGTGCACTCAAGGATTCAGTTAAACGTGCGCGTGGAAATCGAAAAGAAATTCTTACTGTGATTGAGAAAAGTCTTGATGAAGCCTTACAACAAGCACATGTACCCATTGTTAAAATATGGGGAAGAGAAAAGCATTTATATAGTATTTATAAAAAAATGCGTAATAAACGAATTCCTTTTTCTGAAATTATGGATGTTTATGCCTTTAGAATTATTACTCATACAGTTGATCAATGCTATCGGGTGCTAGGTGCTGTACATAATCTTTATAAGCCTGTACCTGAGCGATTTAAGGACTATATTGCTATACCCAAAGCTAATGGCTACCAATCTTTACATACTACGCTTTTTGGGCCATATGGCGTACCGATTGAAATTCAAATTCGTACGCAAGACATGAACTTGATGGCTGAAAGTGGTATTGCGTCACATTGGTTATATAAAACAGATGAAGACGATGTGAAAAATAGGGCACATATACGTGCACAAGAGTGGCTGAAAAAATTATTAGAAATGCAGCAGTCAACAGGTACTTCTTTAGAGTTTATTGAAAATGTAAAAATTGATTTATTTCCTGATGAAGTTTATGTTTTTACGCCAAAAGGAAATATTTTAGAATTGCCAAATGGCGCGAGTGTTGTTGATTTTGCTTATGCCATACATACAGATATTGGGGATACTTGTGTTGCTGCAAAAATTGATCGTCGTCTAGCACCACTCAGTACACAGCTTGCAAATGGGCAAACCGTAGAAATTATTACATCAGCAACTGCGCGCCCTAATCCAGCGTGGTTAAACTTTGTGGTGACTGCAAAAGCACGCAGTGCCATCAAGCATCATTTAAAACATCAGCAACAAACAGAGTCAATTGCTTTAGGTAAGCGATTAATTGAACGCGCTTTAGGGACTTTAGGGTTAACCCTTGAGCAAGTTCCCGAGGAAAATATTAATAAAGTGCTCACTGATTCGAATTATAATTCTTATGATGAGCTTTTAGCCGCGACAGGTTTGGGTAATTTATCGCCATTAATTGTCGCTCGAAGATTAGCCTTTGTTGTTAAAAATGAGCTAGCACAAGAAGAACAAGAGCAAGAAATTGCCGTTGAAGCATTATCACATGCACCATTGTTAATTAAAGGTACAGAGGGAATGGTGCTTAATTTTGCAGCTTGTTGTCGACCGATACCGGGTGATTTGATTGTAGGAGTTTTAGATGCTGGGCGTGGTATTGATGTTCACAAAGAACAATGCCAAAAAGTAAAAAATATGCGTAATGCTGAAAAGCATATTTTCTTATCTTGGGAAACGCATACTGAACGTGTTTTTCCTGTCGAAATTAGAATTGACTTAATCAATAAAAAAGGTGTTTTAGCTGCTTTAGCATTAGCAATTTCATCCGTTGATGCAAATATTGAAAATATTCAAGTAGAGGACAAAGATGGTCACTACAGTGAAGTGACACTAACCATTAGCGTCATAAATCGTATACATTTAGCACGCGTTATGCGTAAATTACGTAAAATTCCTGAGGCATCTAAATTAACACGGTTAAATTAAGCGTTTATATAGGGGTATTTTTTATGTCAAAAAAAATTATTAATACATCACAAGCACCGCAAGCAATTGGTACTTATTCTCAGGCTGTAAAGGTTGGTGATACTGTTTATATTTCAGGACAAATTCCGTTAGTTCCAGAAACGGGCGAGATGATTAGTGATGTGTTTGAAAAACAAGTTTATCAAGTATTTGATAATTTAAAAGCAGTATGTGAAGCTGCATCAGGGCGATTGTCTGATATTGTAAAAGTTAACATTTATATGACAGATTTATCTAATTTTGTGACAGTTAATACTATTATGTCTGAATATTTTTCTGCGCCTTATCCAGCTCGAGCGGCTGTTGAGGTGGCTGGCCTGCCAAAAGGTGCGCAGTTTGAAGTTGAAGCTGTTATGGTATTAAATCAGATTTTTGAAGATTAATGACCAAGACGACCAAAAATAATATTAACGAATTTAAGCCAGCATGGTGGTTACGCAATAAGCACTTACAAACCATGTGGCCACGATTATCTCGACGAAAAATTAAATCACCGCTTGTAAAGGAACGCTTTGAATTACCCGATGGCGATTTTATTGATATTGCTTGGGCAGGTGATAATGCATATAGTCCTATTGTCGTTATTTTGCATGGCCTTGGCGGTTCACTGGCATCACCGTACGCCGCAGGATTAATTAATGCAATTACAGCAAAAGGGTGGCGTGCGGCATTTATGTATTTTCGTGGTGCTAGTGATGAGCCAAATCGCTTACATCGTAGTTACCACTCTGGTGAAACCCAAGATTTTAATTTTGTTATTAATGAAATTAAAAAACGTGAATTAGGTACGCCATTATTTGCTGTTGGATTTTCATTAGGTGGTAATGTGCTATTAAAATGGTTGGGGGAACTCAAAGAAAAAGCCATTGTAAAGGCTGCGGTTGCCATTTCAGTCCCTTTTGATTTAACTTCGGCAGCAAATCAGCTTCAAACTGGCTTTTCTAAATTTTATCAATGGTATTTACTTGCACGCTTAAAACGAAAATATTTTGAGAAATTTAAACCAGATAGAGCACCTGTCGATCATCGTCTCATAAAAAAATGTCGAAATTTCTGGGAGTTTGATGATACATTAACAGCGCCACTACATGGTTTTTATAGTGTTGATGACTATTATCAACGTTGTAGTAGTAAGCATTATTTACAGGATATAAAAGTACCCACATTAATTATTCATGCTCAAGATGATCCTTTCATGACAAGCACTGTTATTCCTCAAAAGCATCAAGTTTCAAGTTGTGTAGATTTAGCAATTACGGCTAAAGGTGGGCATGTGGGATTTGTTTCTGGTCGAATTCCAGGTAAAGCTGAATATTGGCTCGATCAACGAATTTTGGCATTTCTAAAAGAAAAACTGTAGATAAATCTAAAAATTGCATTTTTGAAGTCGGTTAACTATATCCTGCTATTGAAATTTATGACTATCCCCCCATATATGTATTCAAACGACTTAGAATCAAAATAACATCAAATAAAGTTATTGCCATAAGAAGTCACCTTATAACTCATAAATATTTGGAGGAAATATGACGGTTGAATCTACATCTGAAGTATTAGGTTTTGAAGCTGAAGTTTCACAGTTATTACATTTAGTTACACATGCATTGTACAGCAACAAAGAGATTTTTTTACGAGAATTAATTTCAAATGCCTCTGATGCTGAAGATAAATTAAGATTTTTAGCCATCGCGGATGATAAGCTTTATGAGAATAATAGCGAATTAGATATTGAAATTGCTGTTGATAAAGAAAATAAAACTATTTCCATCATCGATAACGGTGTTGGAATGAATCGAGATGATGTCATTAAAAATTTAGGTACAATTGCAAAGTATGGAACCAAAGAATTTTTACAGGCATTAACTGGCGAACAGGCAAAAGACAGTCAATTAATTGGCCAATTTGGTGTTGGTTTTTATTCAGCGTTTATTGTTGCTGATAAAGTTACCGTTAAAACACGTAAGGCAGGTGAAAGCGCTGAAAATGGTGTGTTATGGGAATCTGATGGTAAGTCTCAATATACATTAGAAACGATTGAAAAAAGTGATCGCGGTACTGAAATTACTTTACATATGAAAGAAGATGCCAGTGAGTTTTTAGATGATTACCGTATAAAATCCGTTGTAAGAAAATATTCTGACCATATTTCTTTTCCAATTAAAATGTTAAAAGCACAAGAGGAAGATGAAAAAGAAACAACCATCGAATATGAAACAATTAATAAGGCAACAGCACTTTGGACGTTACCAAAATCTAAAATTTCTGATGAGGAATATAAAGAATTTTATAAACATTTATCGCATGATTTTGAAGATCCCTTATTATGGGCACACAATAAAGTTGAAGGTAAATTAGACTACACCAGCTTGTTATATGTACCATCAAGAGCACCTTTTGATCTTTTTCAGCGCGAACACGCTCGAGGTTTAAAATTATACGTGAAACGTGTTTTTATTATGGATGATGCTGAAGAATTGTTGCCGTTATATTTACGTTTCATTAAAGGTGTCATTGATACAAGTGATTTGCCGTTAAATGTTTCTCGTGAGTTATTACAAAATAATCGTGTAATAACTGGGATTAAGTCTGCCACGACTAAACGTGTTTTAGATATGTTAAGTAAGCTTGCTAAAGATGATAAAGAAAATTATCAAACTTTTTGGGATCAGTTTGGTTTAGTGCTTAAAGAAGGACCGGCAGAAGATTTTGCAAACAAGGAAAAAATTTCAGAACTTTTATTATTTGCAACAACACAATCAGAAGGTATCAAACAAACAGTTTCGCTGGATGATTATGTTGCACGAATGAAAGAGGGGCAAGATAAAATTTATTATATTACAGCGGAAAGTCATCAAGCTGCTAAAAATAGCCCTCATCTTGAAATTTTCCAGGCTAAGGGAATTGAAGTATTATTACTTAGTGATCGCATTGATGAGTGGTTAGTTTCTAACTTGACTGAGTATAAAGGTAAAACATTACAATCAGTTGCAAAAGGGAAACTAGATTTAGGTGATTTAACAGATGAAGAAGAAGTTAAAGAGCAAGAATCTATCGAAAAGTCATTTTCTGATATTATTGAAAAAGTTAAATCAACCTTAAAAGATCAAGTGAAAGATGTTGTTATTACACATCGTTTGAAAGATTCACCAGCATGTGTTGTGAGTGATGAAAATGATATGGGTGCTAATATTCAGCGTATGCTAAAAGCTGCTGGTCAAGAGGTACCAAGTTCATTACCTATTTTAGAATTGAATCCTAAACATTCCATTATTAATGGGTTGAAAAATAGGAATGAAGCTGAATTTACCCAGTGGTGTCAAATTCTATTAAACCAAGCAATACTTGCAGAAGGTGGGCATTTGGATAATCCTGCTGAATTTATTAAATCAGTAAATGCGTTACTTGAAAAGGTATAATTTACCAACACATCATGTATCAAAAAGCTAAACATGCCTCCACGGAAAATCCGTGGGGCGGTTTAGATGCCGAATAAAACACGTATTTCTAAGACTCAGACTTTTTAGCTAACTTTATCTACAGGCTTGCCTAAAAAGTAGCCTTGATAACCATCAAGTGCAAATGTTTTAAGTGTTTCTAGTTCTGCTTCATTTTCAATATTTAAAGCGATTACTTTGATATCTAGATTATGTGCGAGATCGGCAAGTGTATGTACAAAAAATTGATTTTTGCTGTCGGTATCAATTTGATGCGTAAAACTACCATCTATTTTTAAATAGGCTATGTTTAGATTCTGTAGGTAATGTACTGATGAGAAACAGCGACCAAATTGGTCAATGGAAATATTCGATTGTAGTGCATGTATCTTTTTAATAAATTTTTTCAGCGCATCGTGTTGATTAATGGCAAATTGTTCTGGCACTTCAAATATTAATTGTGATGCAATTGCATTATTTTCTTGTAGGCATTTATATAGCCAATTTACAAAGTTTGTATCCATTAATGATGCGCCAGATAAATTAATTGCAAATTTATGGCTGTATTGATTTTTATTAATCTGCTTAATAACTTTTTTTACGACTAGTTGATCAATTTGAGTGATGAGGTTTAAATTCTCCGCCATAGGTAAAAATTGTGCAGCTGTTAGCAGTGATTTATTTTCATCATGTATACGTAATAAAACCTCATATTGTAAAATATTTTTTTGATGATTAAATGTTTCATATATTGGTTGAAAATATAAAGTAATACTTTCTGTGTTGATAACCTGCATTAAGATATTTTGCCACTGCCTTGCTGTATGAATATGTGATTTTTTCACTTCATCAAGTTGATACATGTGCCAATCATTGTCACTTTTGATTTGTGCCGCACGTAATGCCATGTCAGCCTGTGATAGTAACTCACTGCTAGTTTGATTTTCCTGATAAATTGCAATACCTATGTGTATTTTGCAAGCCATAGCTTCATTTTTTTGTAATATCGTTATTTCTTTAAGGATATTTTGTGCGAGTTTCTCAGCGTCGGTTGGTGATTGATTATATTGTAGTAACGCAAAGTTCGTGTCTGACAGTCTACTAATAAGTGATTGCAAATTACTATTCGATAAACTCATTAATATATCTGTGATTTGTAATAAGTATTGTTCGGTGTATTCGTAGCCTTTTGCTTTTTTGAGTTGTGTTAAACCATTAACTTCTAGTAATAGCAGCGTGCCTGAAAACCCTTGTTCTTGTCCTTTTAACAGATGCTCAAGTTGCATAGTAAAGTAGCGTCGATTGCTAAGTTTTGTGAGTGGATCTTTGTAAGCATGTTCTTGTAATTTTTCAATTAGTACTGCTTGTTCATCAAAAATTGTTTGCACACGTTGAGATAAATGATTCATTACTTCAACAACACTTCGCAATTCTTTTGTCCAAGGCAATTTTTTAACGATAGTAAATTTTTTTGCTGAAATATTCTCAGCTTGTTCTTTTACGGTTGCCAAGGGCTTTAATAAATAATTAAGCGCAGGAATGAGAATTAAAAGCGTTAAAATAAAGCTACAGCTAAACCACCAAAATAGTTGAGTAGAATCTTTCCAAAGTTGTTGATAGGCAATGCCTGTTTGACTGTAAATTAAAATGTTGCCGTATTGTTTCCAGCCTGCACTTATAATACCTGAAGCCGGCGGGAGCTTGAATGCGGTTAACTTTATAAACCAATGAGGAACTGTATTAACATGATTTTTTAAAGTGCGTGAAATAATAACTTGGTTATCAAATTTTTTTATCACTATTTTTTGATAATTACCTGTTTCAAAGATTGCATCAATCATAGTTTCCATGGTTGTTATGTCATTTTTATTTGCATAGCGTGATAAGGCAAAACTGAGGGTACTTGCGGTATTTTGCGTTTGAGCTGCTGTTTCATGAATAAGATAGTGGCGAAAATTATTAATAGAAACAACTAGTGTGCCACTAAAAATGAATAGGAATATTAAAACAACGGTAATAATTAATAACTTTCGTAAGTTCATTGTATCATTTCCTCTGGTATTTGTTCTTTACGCATTTTGTTAAGTAAATCTTGCCATAAATAGACACTCTTTGTCGATGAAACGACCTTTTTCCCTTTTTTCTTTAAGGAAAACCAGACATTTTCGCCATTAAATGTATAAATAGGAATTAAGTCCGGACGCTCAGAGCCGTATGATATCCAATTTGTTAAATTATCTAGAATAAAAGGGTCAGAGCCTGGCGTTTCGTAATAAGCAAGCACCATGTGTGGTTGTTTTAGCTTATGGGATGTTGCATAAACTAACCGAAGTTTATCAATGGATACGCCCATTGTTTTTAGTGTAAAATATTTCGCAATAACATAATCTTCACAGTCACCGGCACCACGCTCAAGTAGTTCGACCGGTGTGGCCCAATAATTTGTTTTGTTCCATAACTTTTGATCTGAAATGGGTTTATATTTATTAAAAAAATCTGTAACAAGCCGTAGTTTTTTTAAATCGCTTTCATGGCGATGTTTATTGATAAGCGTTTCCCATGCTTTAATATTACTGACTGCTTGTATGCCATGTTGTTGCTTAATTTTGATTAGTGCAGCCTCAGGCATCGCAAATCCATAACTTAAATTTGGTATTAACAAACTAATAAATAGCATGAGCACATAGGCAAATGCATTTAAGTCCGCGTGTATTTGTAAATTTTGTTGCGTTAGCATACTTCCATTAATTACCCATTAAAAAAAGATAGTTTTAAGATTTTTATGAAACTTATTTGTTTGAGTTTTACAGCTCCTTATAATATTTTAGGCTAAAAGTATAAGGAAGTTAGTACATTATTAAGAACGATAAGTGTTAGCACGGTTACTTAAGTGTTTAATAATTATTTATTATTATAGCTTTTTTCTCTTGAATTTATTGTTTAAATCGATATCATAGGTATTAAGTCTGTTTTGTGTGTTGTATATGAACAAAATGCAAGCAGGAAATTTTCATGGATAATAATTTCACGGAAGGTAGCAAATGGATAATAAGTATCGGCAAATAGCACCTAAAGTTTTAAGCTTAGGGGTTGGTTTAATCTTAGCCACAAGTTTTAGTTCTGCGCAGGCATCAGGTTTTCAATTATTTGAATATAGTGGTGCGGCGATAGGAAACTACAATGCGGGCGGTGCTGCAGAAGCAAATGATGCATCCGTTGCAGCTGTAAATCCGGCTGGCTTAGTTCGCATCACGTCACCACAATTAGCGGCTTCGGCCACTGGTATTTGGACCAGTGCCGATTTTAATGGCTCGGCTTGTGGTGGTTTAAACTGTACGCCTGCACCAGTCTCTGATAACGGTGGCGGTTATGCAACCGTTCCCGCTTTTCAAGCAGCAATACCATTAACCAATAATGTCGTATTTGGCCTTAGTGTTACAGCGCCTTTTGGGTTAGCGACCAATTGGTCTGATAATACCAGTTTAGCTTATTCTGCCGTTGAGTCAGAAATTGAAGATATTGATTTTAGTCCAAGCTTGGGTGTAAAAGTTACTGATAAGTTTTCTGTTGGTGCAGGTCTTGATGCACAACGCTTTAATGCGACTTTGTCCTCAGAGGTTAATTTAGCGCCAGGTACATTAAATGACACATTAATAAAAAATACAGCTGAAGATTGGGCGTATGGTTGGAATGTCGGTGGTTTATATCAATTTACGCCACAAACACGCGTTGGGTTAAGTTTCCATTCGCAAGTAGTTCATCACCCCGATGGTACGTCCAGTGCAACAAATCCAAGTTTGACAACAGCAGAAAGTTCTGCAAGCACTGATTTGGTCATTCCGCCCTATACGATGTTGAGTGGTTATCATGCATTTAATAACCATTGGGCAGTTATGGGAACAATTGTCTATACAGACTGGCAACAGATTCAACAAATCACCTTGAAAAATGCAGTGATTCCAGATGCAACGAATGCACCATTTGGGACGACAACAGGCAATGTTGTTTTACCACAAGGCTTTGATAGTACATGGCGCATTTCGGCGGGTGTTGATTATCGTATCAATTCAACATGGAAATTACGTGTTGGTGGTGGTTATGATGAAACGCCAACTAATGACACAGATAGAACTATTCGTTTACCTGACGGTAATCGTTATGTGGCAGCAGTTGGTGCTCAATACGCAATGAATAAGGCCATTGTGGTTGACGCTGGCTATGAACATATTTTCCAACAAGATGGGGATATTAATCAATCAGGAACTATTAGTAAATCAATTGGTAGTGTAGAAAGTTATGCTAATTTAGTTGGCTTGCAGTTAACATTAACAATGGTTTAGTTTTGCATCTTTAATGCGCTACAAAGATCACGTAGCGCATTATTTATATTATTTGAATATTAAGTTATTTATTCAGTCAGCAATTGGTCAATTTTTGCTGCGCAAATAAAGTCGTTTTCAGTTAAACCACCAATAGCGTGCGTGCTATAACGAACTAAAACATGATTATAGCTGACTTCCATATCGGGATGATGGTTTTCTTGATGAGCCATCCATGCAATTGCATTTACAAATGCCATGGTTTCATAAAAATCTTTAAAATGAAAGCTACGTATAATTTCATTATTGTCACTTTTTAAATCCCAACCATTAAGTTCAGCGAGCATTTTCTCTGAAGTTTCTAAGTCCAATGGGGGAACACCACCTTCACATGGAAGACAATGCTTATTTGATAGTTCGCTCATTTAAATACCTTACAATTATAAATACTGTTTCAAATTAAAAGGAATATAGCCTAATGTCAAGCCATTGGGTTGTATTTTAATATGATTCCATTAACGCGTACCAATACCTAAATATTGGTAGCTATTTTTAACAGCGGGAGGTTTATTTAAACATTTATGGCTGGTGTTGGTCTTGGAGCTGTGCCAGTACCCAACCTTAGATTCAGTATGTTAGACGTCTGATTTCTTTAAATTAGCCCATGTTTCTCGCATTTTTATTACCTTAGCGTCAAAATTCTTTGGTTAGGTTAATTGTGAGTTAACGCTGAGCTTTTAACCCCTTAAAATAGTCGTACTTTAGTTAGGTTTTTTTATGAGTCAATTCGGAGGATTAAATTCGTGGTTTTTATTAATAATTTAATAAGATATGACTTCTATAATAGTTTACAACAATAGGTTTTATGTAAATTAGGCTTAATGACGAGGAATATAATATTGCATATTTCTCATATCTAGTCACTTTAGTAAGAAGTGGCTATTTAAACGAATAATTAGTAAAAGAAGTGAGTATCATGAACAAAGATAAAAGAGTGGAATATTTGCAACGTATAAGAAATAATGGCGAATCATTAAACGAAATGCCTCCTGAGGCACAAGATGATAAAGTTATTGTCCGTGCTGCAGTTAAGCAAAGTGGTGAGGAATTTCAATACGCCTCTCCTGAGCTTAAAGCGGATAAAGATGTTGTCCTTGCTGCAGTTAAGGAAAATGGTTTGGCATTACAATAC
>PAMH01000053.1 GCA_002707205.1 Legionellales bacterium | reverse complement strand
TGATCTATTACTTGAAAGTTCACACGATCAGTAATAAATACTATACCCAAATTACATCAAAATGCGAAGTTATGACAAAATTTTTTTTTATTACATCATACGAAGTAAGACATTATCAAGCATGATGTTCTAAAGAATGTTTGTGAATGGAAAAATAACATTCAAAGTTGTATTTCCAAGTGAGTATTCTTGATGTTGTTGTCATAGCTTTTTAGCATCAAAGCATCAAACTTATGATGCTTTGAACGCGCTCAACTTTAATTACAGACAGTTGGACTAAGCTTGCTCTACGGGCAAGAATGGCCTTTTTAATTGCTTTGTACATTTTACATAAAAAATGGTTGCAATAGCTGCTGCCAGTAAGCTTAATGCAGATAATAAAAATATGTGATGATAAATGCTTGCCGCATGTATAAAAGAGGTTAAATTTGTAATTTTAAAATTAACGGTACCTAATTTGGAGAAACTACCTGTTAAATAACTTGCAATGCCTTGACCAAATAAATAAAAACTAACCATTAACCCATCTTTTCCACGAGGTGCTAAACGTGTAACTAACGATACAGTAATTGGCATAATTGCAAGCTCTGATATTGGGAAAATCATATATCCAAGAAAGACAAAAAATACACTTGGTTTTTGGCTTGTGGTTATTGCATATTGACTTGCTATTACAAACACAAGAAAGCCAATACATAAGACGAATAAACCAAAAGCAAGTTTATTTAATGAGTTTGTCGTTGCATTTTTATGTTTTAACTTGCCTAAAAAATGCATGACAAAGCCACCAAATAGCAACATAAATAATGGATCTAGTGCATAAAACATTGATGGAGGTATCGTAACATTGCCTACTTGTCTATTAATGATACGTTCAATAAAAAGATTTAATGTTGTGCCACCTTGTCCTAAAAACATACTAAAAACAATCATAGCAATGAGTGCAAGTAGAATATAATTTAAGTGATGCTGAATGGATTTCTCTGTGTTGATATAAAGTTTTGCAAACACCGCTATTGCAATAACAATACTCGCTATAAACAAATAATTAGTAATATGATTAAGTAAAATAAAACATACACCAATAATTAAAGCTAAAATAACACCTGAATGTATGAAAGTTGTAGGTATTTTTTTATTTTTTGTTTGGGGCAAAGTCTTGTGTACATTTGTTTTTTGAATAACATGATTTAATTTTTTAATATTGAATGAAAATACAGCTAATCCACTTAGCATTACGGCACTACTTAGGATAAAGGCATAAGGATAGCCATATGCTTGTCCAATGAGGCTACAGAAAATAATAGCGAGTAATGCCCCTGTATTTTTTGCGATATAGTACATTACAAAAGCATTATCTCGATTTTTTTCTTTACCATGATAAAGCTTACCAAGGAGTGCTGTTAAACTGGGAGTGAAAAAGCCACTACCTACCGCGAGAATAGCAAGTCCAATATAAAGGCTAGAATTAGCAATATTGGGAGAAAAATTTAGAAAAGTACTTAAAAATTGTGGTACGGCAATTAAGATATTTCCAAGCCCCATTAGGGAAATACCCACGGTAATTGCGCTTTTATAGCCTAAAAATTTATCTGCGTAATAACCACCAATCAGTGGAATTATAAAAATTAACGCTGTGAATGCGCCGTAAAGTGCAAAAGCATTATGATCAGTAAATTTTAAATCTGATGTGAGATATAAGACTAATAGTGCGGTCAAGCCAAATCGTCCAAATAGCTCGCAAATCTCAGTATATAAAATAACACCAAAACCTTCCGGTTGGCCGATAAAATTTTCTTTACAAAAAGCTTTGATGCTAGACATGTGCAATAACCCCCATCATGATTAAACCAACCCTGACTAGGGGTTTTGTGTTAGTCCTATTAATGTAGCCAGCTGCTTTTTTAATGAATCTGGCATACGTTTTAGCTCATTTGAGCCACGAGTGATTTTTGCAATGCTGACATTATATTGTTTTGCTATCTCTCTTTGGCTCAATTCTTTTTTCATTAAGGCTTCTAAAATAAGCATTCTCTTGGCGATATTTTCATATTCTTCTGGTGTTAATAAAGCAATCAATAATGTACTAAGTGATTGTTTATCAGTGCTTTTTAAGCAAATTTGTAGTAGTTTTTCCCAGCCAGAATTACTTGATTTCATAGTCACCCCTTTATTTGATTTTGTAATGTTACAGCATTACGCAATTGCTGTCAAGTTAGGCATGGATTATGTTTAGAATCCCAAGTTTTTGAATGAAAAAGGCTATGATTTATAGTTTGTTTATAACAAGTGACTTACTAACAAAGTTGCACACATTTTGCATCGGTACGATTAGTAATTTCATGTTTATGGTGTTTTCTACACATAGAAATATAACGGTCATTGCCACCAATTTCAATTTGTGAGCCTTGAGTTACGGCATTTCCATTGGCATCAATACGTAAATTCATGGTTGCTTTTCGGCCACAATGACAAATTGTTTTAATTTCTTCAATTTCTTCTGCCCAAGCTAAAAGATATTTACTTCCTTCAAATGGTTCACCAAGAAAATCGCTACGCAGTCCATAGCATAATACGGGTAAGTGCAGTTTATCGGCAATTTCCGTGAGTTGATGTACTTGAGTTTTGGATAGAAATTGCGCTTCATCAATTAACACACAGGCAATTTTGGCATTTTTTTGTTTTTTCTCTGCAACGCAACAATATAAATCAAGCTCATGATTAAAGGGTATCGCTTTAGCTTCAAGTCCAATTCTCGAATTAATTTTCCCTTGCTCATATCTATCATCAATACTAGGTGTAAAAAGCAGCGTTTCCATGCCGCGTTCACGGTAATTGTGATCAGATTGCAATAATGTAGTACTTTTACCTGCATTCATTGCAGAATAATAAAAATAAAGTTTTGCCATTAAAATGTTCTCTAATATCTTTTATTTATCGAATATATGACTTGTTACGACGCCACATTAAACGGCCAATTAATAAACCAATTAAGATGCCTATCATTAGAACAAATGCACCAGCAATAAACCAGCGACGATCTTCTTTTGCATTAGAAAAATAACGATGATAGTGATCTGTTAATGTATTAGCATAAGTTTTTGTTTGTTTTGCAATTTCAGGAGACTTACTGGCTAAATAGCTAAAAGTTTTTTGGCTGTGTTGTTTTAATTGCTCCATGGAAGAATTCGTATTGTTTGCAGTTGGCGCTTGTTTCACTTGTTCGGCAATGACCCAGCCTTGAACGCCAGCATCCGTTTGCACTAATATGTAGCCCTTATGTTGATTGCTTGCAATAACAGTTACCGTTGTATCATTGGGTAACGTTTGAATCATCTGACTCGTATTATCAGGTGCTCGATAAAGTTTAATAGGTTGCGAGGCTGATAATGTTGCACCAAAAGTCGTGAAACAGAATAAATAAGTGATAAAAAAGCCTAAAATTAATCGCATAACTTACTCCCTGTTGTATTATGTTTAACAGTTTGTTTGAGTTTGTTATGAAAATTTATACTCAAACTCATATGATGATACCTAGATTTATAATAAATGACTAGTTTATCAACATAAGAATCTATAAATTCAAAAGCATATTCAAAATAACCGCCAATCGCACAAAAATATTTTGTTAAAATTTCGCATTTTGAAGTCATTTGGGTAGATACCCAAATAACCTCAAAATATGATTTTTAACTTTATCTTTTTTCTGTGCTTGAACGTTTTTCGGCGCACAATAACCTGTTATTATTTACCTCATCACGTCCAACCACAAAAAAAATATTTTGTTAAAACTTCGCATTTTGAAGTCATTTGGGTATAATTTTGTTTTAGAAATAGTTGAGAGATATTTATGCAAGCAAAGCAGCGTATCGCTGAGTCTGAATTAATATTAAACCCTGATGGAAGTCTTTATCATTTAAACCTAAAACCTGAAGATATTGCACATACTATTATAAAAGTGGGAGATCCTGATCGCGTTGCGGCTGTTTCTAAATATTTTGATACAATTGAACTAAAAAAACAAAAACGTGAATTTGTAACACACACAGGCACGTTACAAGGAAAAAGACTCTCGGTTATTTCTACAGGTATTGGTACAGATAACATAGATATTGTCTTGAATGAACTTGATGCCTTGGTTAATGTCGATTTAGCAACGCGCCAAATTAAAGACGAAATGACCACCTTGACGATTGTTAGAATTGGTACATCTGGTGCGTTACAAAAAGATATACCACTAGATGCCATGCTAATTTCAAAATATGGTCTAGGTTTTGATAATTTACTACATTTTTATAACCTAGATTATAATCAAGAAGAAAAAACAATGATGCAAGCTGCGAGCATGCATTTTTCCCCCTTACCTGTTTATGCGGCACAAGCAGGCCAGAGCTTATTTGATAAATATTTACCTCACGCTTATCAAGGTATTACAGCAACGTGTTCTGGATTTTATGCGCCACAGGGCAGAATGATTCGCGCACAAACTAAGTTACCTCACTTTTTAGATACGATGCAAAGTTTTCAGCAAGAAGAAAACCGTATTACAAACTTTGAAATGGAAACGGCAGGTATTTACGGTTTAGGACGTGTATTAGGCCATGACTGTTTATCTGTAAATACGATTATTGCAAATCGCGCATTAAAAACTTTTTCTAAGGATTCACATCAGGCTGTTGAACATGTGATACAAAAAACATTAGAAATTTTAATTGCATAATTACGTTAGTTCAGTATTACCTAACTGATTTGCGACAATAATATAACGAATATCAGAGACATAAGCTTTTCCTCGTTGGGAATAATGGCGTAATCCATCTGCTAAGGCATAGCCTGAAATAGGTTTTCCTTGAGTACGTAATTGTGCACGCGCTTGACGAAATGCTTGATAATGGGTATTGGTATTTAAGTTTAAAATATATGCTTGCACAGAGGCTAATACCGAAGGAAATTTCTGTACTTCATAAATTCGACCAGCAGCACGTTGTTTGGGGACAATGCCACATCCTGGTGAAAAGCACCACTGTCCAAATAAATTATTACCTTGTTGAGCAAAGCGTGATGTACCCCAAGCAGACTCATTAGCCGCTTGTGCAAGTAACATGGAAGTGGGCACAATATCAATGCGATTTAATAGCATATTCCAGTCATGAGGTTGATTAATATTCCAATGCTTGATGTTATAAGTATTTGCTAAATTCATAAGCCAGCTTTTATCTTTCTGTAATAATTTTTGCTGTTTGAGATAATTTTTACGCAATTGATTAACATGTTGGCGGTCACTGAGTATTTGCTTATTAGCAATTTGGGCAAAATGAGAAACATAGGTAATAAAAGCTTTTTTTCTGACGCTAATCGGTTTATAAGTGCTAAAATCAGGAATTTTTTTATTTTGGTAATTGAATTGATAGTTTTTTGTTGAATTAGCATAAACTGTATGAAGCATCACAATTGATGAGAGAAATAATAAAAACCATACCCACTTATTTTGACGCATGTAATATCCTTAAAATTTGCAACGGTTGCAAGCTTAAAAATTATGCGTATTGTCTATGTTTTAGTCAGAAAAGTCAACTAGATGAGTAAAAAACTTGAACTATACGGATGTTAATTTAAATGATAGCCAATAGGAATGGTAAATTCTTGCGCACTATTGAGATATCGCGCGACGTGAGGTATTGGACTAGCTGCTTGAACCGTAGCTAGAGCTGCTGTGTCTAATAAGCGAAAACCACTAGATTGCGCAAGGGTAATATTGTTGAGTTTGCCATCTGGCATCAGGATAAATTTAATTAATACTTTGCCTTGTTGATGCATGGCTTTTGCTTGTTCTGGATAGGTTTTATGTGCATCAATTTGTTGGTAAATTAGCTGTATTAATTGATTTAACGTATTACCCGTAATTGCTTTGTTTTGAGCAATTTGATGATGTGCCTGCATTTGTTTTTTCTGCGTAGCATGTTGTATTGTATGTGTAGTTTTAGTCAGGGTTGATTTTTTTGTGTGGACTTTATTTTTAATGGGCATTTTTTTTAGGGATTTTGTTTGTTTTTCTTTATGCTGCGTCAATTGTTGCAATGCTTGTATTTGCTTGGTGGAGACAAAATAAGCATGCGTAATTTTTTTATGACCTGAAATTTCATACACAGTCGTATGATGTAAGTGAATGAAAATTAATAACGCAAATAAAATGATTAAATGAAAGAATAAACTCAATAAAAAACTTTTAGTTCTTAGATGATGCCACATTAAGAAAATCTCGCTTTTAATTTTAACATCATATTGATGCCATCCGCTGGATAATATTCAACAAGATCAGATGGCGGTGGAAAATAATCAGCAAAACGCACAAAATGTTTATTAAATAAATTATTTACTTCTAATGATGCGGTAAAAATTTTCCAATTCTTATTGAAATTAATATTTGTTAAAAAGTAGGCGGGCATTTTGTCGCCTTGATTGGCATCATCATTGGTTGCATAAAATGAACTATGGTAAGTTTCAGTAATATTCGCTGACCAACAGGTATTTTGTTGATACGTTAAACTTGCACTGGCATTATATTTAGAGACAGACGGAATTTGATTGCCTTGATACACACCAGAAGAAAAATATGGATTAACATAACCAGCTTGCACATTGATTAGATAATGTTGTGTTAATGCCGTAGTCTCGGCAACATCAATACCCACACGCCGCGTAGGATCAAGATTTGACATTTTACCAAATGGATCCGTTTCTGTGGGTTGTGGATCGTAGGCAATTTCATTTTTTAGATCTAAACGATAAAGACCGAGTGAAAAAGCATTACGATTTTTTTTCCAATGAATGCCTGTTTCATAATCATCTCCTGTTTGTGTTTTCAGACCTTTAACATTGTCACTTACCCAAACTTTTTCATCGGCCTTCGCAAAACGATAATTAGCATCATGCCGTAAATAATAACGCCAGTGTGTTGCAAAACGCCAAATGATTCCTTCTTCATCAACAGGTACCGTACTGGATGAATCAATATGTTCATTTTCATCAGGCTTGGCATTAACATATTGATGCGCTAAACGGCCACCTAAAATAAAATCAATATGCGTTAAAATTGGTAAGGTTAATTGGGCAAAAATATCAGAAACATTTGCATTTACATCATCATCGATATTCGCAGCAGTATTATTTAGCGTATAGTTTTGTGTTTGTATATCAAATCCACTGTTTAACCAATGATGATAAGTCCAGCGATTATGCCAGAGTAGATTATTTTGAGTAGAGTCAAAGTTAGAGCCAACATTGCCATGCGTGTCTTCATCTTGTAATGACACGGTACTATCCCATTTAGATTGGCTTGAAAAATAATAGGCATTATTAATATTAGCAGTGACGCCTTTATCATCACTAAAGTTATCAATAGTACTAATAACACTTTCACCGTGCCAAATCTCAGGATCAGGAATCTCAATATTTGTTTGATAAGCATATAAACTAAGTTTTACGATATCATGGTTTGCGGTATATTGTGCTTGAGCATTGAGATTATAATTATTTTGCATGTTGTGTAAGGTATCATGACTGGTATCATAAGCTAGCCCGCCAACACTATATTTAAAATTTTGATTGACAGGACGACTAATAAAAAACTCACCTAACTTTTGTGACATATTACCAACACCTATTTGCACATTGCTGGTTGGCGTATCAGGAATTTGAGTCGTGATATTAATAACACCACCAACGGCTTGATCTCCATAAAGTGTGCCATAACTACCCGGTAAAATTGAGATACTAGCAATGCTGTCAACCAGAATACTATTAATGTTGGGGCCAATATCTGAGAAGCTTGATAGCGGAATACCGTCTACTAAAATTAAAGTGTTGGTACTGGCATTATTCCCAAACCCGTGAATTGATATGCCAGTTTGATTTTGCTGATTAGAATGACTCTCAATTTGAAGACTTCCTTGCTTGCTAATAAAATCAAGCACCGAGATAGCGCCTTGTGCCTCTATATCTTCTTGCGTGAAATCAATCGTATTGCCTGTTGTGCCATTTGCTGTAGATGGGCTGGGTGTCGAATCACTGACATCAATTTCCGGTATTGCGATTGCGGCGTTGGCAAACGGTGAAATGCTTAGAAGAAATAGAACGAAAACTAAGCGATTAAAATTAAATAGTTGTAAACGAATAATATTTAGAAACGAAATTTTTTTTAGTAATAAATTACAGCCAATAAGTGCCCGAATGTGCAAGTAAGACAGTAAGTTAAGTAATAGATTTAGAATTAATTTGGGTATACGCACTATCTTGACAAGATTTAATTTTTAATATAATTTACATGTAATGTATCATAAACTAAAACGTCTGCAAAACTTTCAATTGTGGTTTTTTTGAAGAACGAAATTACTAGCATAAATAAATAAATTATAAGGGGTAAATCTATGAACACTAACTATGATTTAAAAACTGAATTTTTTATGGCGCCAAGTGAAGCACAAGTCACTGGTGAATTTGTTGATATTAATCAAGCATCAATGAATGCGGAAGCAAATTGTAGTGGGCATTGTCAAAGCGGTACTTGTATGGCTGAGTAAAGCTGATGAACTCACTAGATACAGCTAAGGATTATTTGTCACGACTAGATTTATCTTATCTAGAAAGAAAAATGTGTTCCTCTTATTACCCAATGCCACAGTGGCAACCAAAACTTGCTGAAGTTTGCGTCATGCTTTACAAGCGATTTTTATGGTTACTGGTTAAGTACCCAGATGTTCAACTGGTTCCAACCCGCGATATTGATGAAGTTTGGCATAATCATATTTTATATACCAAAAACTATACACAAGATTGTCAAGCCTTGTGCGGACGTTATATTCATCATATACCTAGTGACCCTGATAACACTTTTGAACTTACAAGCCTTAGTTCAAATTTTGAAGAAACAAAAAGATTATATCAACAAGAATTTAATGAACCACTAAAAGTATTACAACGCACATAGCATTAGATTGGTTTCACTTGACTAAGTTAGCGTTTTATCTAAATACTGTGATTTAGTTTCATATAAAATTATTTTATTAGATGTCGAGAATAATAAGTTTTGGTTTTTCATTAATCGAGAATTTGATTCTCGAAGTTGTTTAACTGCTTGTAATAAATTTTTATCTATATGATTATTTTCATATAAATTTTGACAACGTATTGGTTCTAGCAATTGTAATTTACTTGAATACTTAAGTGCAGAATTTAAGATTAAATCCATGTAACAATTAACGGTTTGATAACATTCTTTTTCAATTTTAAAAATTCAAGTCTAACCAAAATTATAGGGAATAATGCCGAAGAAAATTGAAAACCAAAGCGATAAATACATTATGTATCTTACAGTCAAACTAATACTGCAATAGATAACTTCTTTTTTATTTGTATATTCTTTATAATTAAAATAAACCGCTGCTTTTTTTATAGGATTTTTAATGGGTAGTCCTTTTTTTTCTCGAAGATTATTTGAAATTTTTGATACAATATCATCTAATTTTTCAACAAATGTTTTATTATTTCGTACATCTGAAATAATAAATGAACAATAGTCTGCAGTTCTTTCTTGACGGTAAGAAATATAAGCAATGGCTCGAATAGGTAAATCGTAACCATTTTTCCTTAATAAAAAATCATATTTATCACATATGATATAAGATAGTATTTTCATAGTAATATAATCTAAAATACTAAACACCATCATAATTAAAATTGAATAAAAAGAAAGTTTACCTAAAAGTTGCATATCGATTAATTTCGCCAATAACTTATAACCATTTCTTCATAAAAATTATTTAATTCATATAATGCAAAAGCAGTTAATACTGCAGCAATAATCCAACCGATAGGCGTTAAAATAAGTGCACTCGTGCCTACAAGTTCTTCTGATAGAAAAGTTTTACTGCTTATTTCGAGTAATTTCATTATTTGTTGCTTAGATGAATTACCCAAAAAACTGCCAACTACCACATCTGCTAAAACTTTGCCGCCTTGAATAACAGCTTCACGTTGCCAATTTTCGCCATGCGCGTAAGATTGGTAAGTTTCATAGCTGGCAAGTCCTATTGAGAAAACCATTAATCCCTTTTCAACGCGCGCTAATATCCGCCCACTTTTAATGACTTTAGTCGCGCTCCATTCATCATAAATTTCCCATCCAAAATGTCTGACGTATTTGATAGCGCGTTTGGGGCGTTTAATAATGCGTTGTTCATCAACAAAATGTCTGATAATAAAATTATGTTTTTTGTTGAGCGCTATATAAAGCCTTTTATATTCTTTAAATAAAGCCTTTTGCTCAATTGAATCATCTTCTGCTTTATCTGCTAAAACAAGAGTTTCTCGTAATTTTTCGACGAGCTTTTTAAAATCTTCTAATTCTTCTTTTAGAACGCCTGTTAATTCATCTGTGACAAGGTGTGCAACTTCAAGTCCAGCCAATTCGGCACTATCATTTTTTTTATTTATCGGTAGGTTGGCAATATGTAGCAAATCATGCTGTATCACTAATTGATCAACACAAATACCTGTTTGTTGTGCTTTTGCTAATGCAAATCTCTGATAGCTAGGTAAACGATTAAATTGACGGATTATTTTTTCACGTTTTTGTTGACATATATCATCATTGATAGGCACCCAAATTGCGCGATATGGTGCTAACCTAAGATTATTAGATAGCTTATTTTGGGCGTAATTGCTTGTATTTATTTTTTTTGTTTTTTCGACCAACGAGTTGTTATTTATGCCTATTGCACGATAACAAAGTTTTGAAAGAGTCTCATTGGGTCTTGTGAAAACAATCATGATAATTTCCCTCGCAAAAATTTTATACAAGTTGTGCAAGGTCTAAATCATAACAACTAATAATGGGAGATTCGGGTATTAGCTTTTCATTATGTGGTGTAAATACTCGTTTTATTTTGTTGTAATTTAATGTTATGGTTTCAATCGGATAATTATCACTAGCATTTTTATAGGCATCACCAAAATGTGTAGTAATCACATTGAAAAGTTCTAATTGAAAATATACTAAATTGTTTTTATCGCTCGTACTTAGATAATGTATAAAAATTTTTTTAAAAACGATGCCTTCTGTTACAGCTTGGAAAAACTTGTACGAAATTCTATCTAATCGTTTTAATACAGTTATTGGTGAAAAACTTGGAAAATCAGTCATTCGATCCCCTTTTTTGCCAACTTGCATTAAAACAGGGTTGTTAATACCAGCAAAATCAGTATCCACTAATTCAGTCCATCCCTCATAACCCTTACGGCTTACTGATCCAATTGCGCCAAGATCAGGAATACTCATATAAATAGGCATTTTACTCTCCAATAACTTATTATTGGATTTATACTCTAATATGGGGTTTGTGTCAAGTTTTGAGTATAAAACAATAAGTAAATATAAAAATACTAACGTTTATATTCAAATTTTTAAAGTCTTTATATTTAAATAAAACTTTTAAACAAGCGAGACGACCTTTATGATTGCAATTTACCTCATCTGTAAATTTTGTTAAAGTACATCTTGTCTGGTGAATAGGCTTAAAGTAATGTTACTATTATTAATAGGAAAACTATGCAACCCTCAATAAATCATGTAATAGTTTTTGTTGTACAGGAAGTACGTAAGTGATTACGTATATAAAAAAAAGTATATATTCTAGTAATTATCCTGCTGGCTATTGGTTGCTTTTTAGTTGTGAAGCTATTTCGCGTTATGCATTTTGGGCTATACAATCTCTGCTAGTCTTACATCTTATAAATAACTTAAATTTTTCTAAATTTAGAGCCTATGAGTTTATTGGTTCTTACATTGCATTAACTTATTCTATGACTTTTGTAGGTGGATTAATTGGCGACAAACTTTTAGGTTATTTTTATGCATTATTCATTGGGCTTTTTTCTTTAATTGTTGGTTGTATACTAATTCTATTTAATAATAAGATTTATCTTTTAGGATTTAGCTTTTTAGTTTTTGGTATTGGAATTGTTATTCCTAATATTACTAGATATGTTGGTGTATTATATGATGCTAATTTAGGATTGAATCGGTCACGTGGGTTTGGTACTTTTTACTTAGCCTCAAATTTAGGTGGAATTTGCGGTCCTCTAATTGCAGGTTTTATTAATTATTATTATGGCTGGCAATATGCTGTAGCGTCTATTATTCTTTGTTATAGTTTATGGCTGATATGTTTTTTATTCTTTAAAAATATACAGAAGCTCAAAGCTGAACAACCTATCAAAAGTTATAAGATTTTTTTATCACTTCTCTTGTTGCTATTGAGTGTGTTATTAATGTTAACATACCAATTTTTGGTAAGTAACTATTTAATTATATTGACATTTAGTGCTTTTATTTATGTATATCTGTCTTGTAGAAAGTTAGATATGGCAGCAATGTTACTTTATATTTTAATAGGATTATTAGTTGCTTTATTATTTTTTACCTTTGAATTTCAAATTCTTAGTTCATTATTAATTTTTTCGAAAGATTTTGTTAATACGCGTATTTTTGGT
The DNA here is from genome assembly GCA_002707205.1 of Legionellales bacterium. Taxonomy (GTDB): domain Bacteria; phylum Pseudomonadota; class Gammaproteobacteria; order UBA1113; family UBA1113. The sequence goes on along the minus strand of PAMH01000053.1, from coordinate 665 downwards.
GTAGATATACCTGTTACATCATTAGTAAGTATTGAACCGTTATTTGTTGTTATTTTAATACCAAGTTTCAATCGAGTGTGGGAAAAGAAGAAGCTACTTCCCATGAAAAAATTAGTATTATCTATGTTTTTACTAGGACTAAGTTATTGTGTTTTTCTTGTATTGTCTATTTTTTATTATTACGTACAATCCCCACTTAGTCTTTTATGGATAGTTATTGGTATCATGTTCATGGCAGCTGGTGAAGTTTGTTTGATGCCCTCCTTATTAACGTTTATAAGTGAAAATGCACCATTAAAAATTAAAAGTACATCCTTTGGCATTTTGTATATTACAATTAGTATTTCTGGATATTTATCATCTGAACTTGCTAAATTAACTAGTGTAGTTTCAAGCCACTCTCATAAGTCTTTGGCTTTTATACTAGTTTATTTTATGATTGCTGCTATTTGTTTTATGGTGGCTATTCTAGTATATGTTTTTACAAAACGTAAAGCTGAATCTTATAGCACATAGGCATAGTAAAACTTGTTCAATATATACCAGTCGCTAATGAAGTTGCGAAATTAATTTTCAAAAAAGCTTGCTCCGCGGAGCGCAATGTGATCAAATTACCTCATGATACGAAAACTCAGCACACAAGAACGAATAGACTTGCAAAAGCG
>PAMH01000052.1 GCA_002707205.1 Legionellales bacterium | reverse complement strand
TGGCACCTCGATGTCGGCTCATCACATCCTGGGGCTGAAGCAGGTCCCAAGGGTATGGCTGTTCGCCATTTAAAGTGGTACGCGAGCTGGGTTCAGAACGTCGTGAGACAGTTCGGTCCCTATCTGCCGTGGGCGTAAGAGTTTTGAGAGGAGCTGCTCCTAGTACGAGAGGACCGGAGTGGACATACCTCTGGTGCACCGGTTGTCACGCCAGTGGCACGGCCGGGTAGCTAAGTATGGACGGGATAACCGCTGAAAGCATCTAAGCGGGAAGCCTCCCTCGAGATGAGAACTCTCAGACGTAAGTCTCTAAAGGTCTGTTGAAGACTACAACGTAGATAGGCTGGGTGTGTAAGTACAGTAATGTATTTAGCTAACCAGTACTAATTGACCGTGAGGCTTGGTCATATAACACTAAAGTGACTTTTTAAGTGCTTGTTTAGTGTGTAAGTTACCTAGATATCGATTGATTAGATTAAGCTTTTGTGTTTAATTTAAGGAAGCGAAGAGAATAACTACTTATTTTTACTGAATAGCTGATTTGATTGTTCGTTTAATAGTGCAATTAAGAAGACAAGATACCATACAAATTTGTTGTAATGACAACCGATTTGTCTAGTGACAATAGCGAGCGGGAACCACCTGAATCCATTTCGAACTCAGAAGTGAAAACGCTCAGCGCCGATGATAGTGTGGATATAATCCATGTGAAAGTAGGTCATTGCTAGGCATTCAATTTCTTAAGCCTAACCTGCCAGGGTTAGGCTTTTTTTTTATCTTTAAAGAATATTGCTTATCTACTGTGAACTATGCGACTTGGCATTCTACCTTTCTTGTTGTGCAATGTTTGCATAGTCTCATCAAGCTTTTGTGAGCAAGATTAAGAAAGTTGGCTAATTATCGAATTAAAAACTACATTTTGGTGTCGCTGTAGAGATTAATTTAAATGAAATGACAATGTATAAGCCTGTTTAACTTTTTATTTCTTATTCTATGACAACTCTTTATTGCTGATATCAACATCAATTAAAAATAGCCCTCTTCTCTAAAGACTGTCTTTAAATTTAATTTATGTTTTGCATAATTTTAATATTATGCTATAAATAATTAACTATGCTTTTTAAATTGAGCGAGTTTTAAAATAATAAAATAATCATTCCAAGGAGGTCATTTATTAAAAAAGGAAATACCATGAAAAAGCTATTATCAGTTTTTTGTTTATTTACTGTTGGTCTATTTTTTATCTCAAATAGTTATGCTTTCGATATTGCATTATTGTTTTCAAATCATACCAATATTACAGTAAAGACTGAAGGAACTGTCAATTTAGAAAATTCTGCTGGGATGAGTTGGGCAGAGCCTACAAAACCTACTATGGTTTGGGTTTCACCTAAGACAGATAATGTTCCACAAGATCAACCACATAAAAATTTAGTGAGTTATGATTTAAACTATTTTGATGTAATTAATGAGCAGGGTAAATTAAAAGCGGTATGTATGAGTAATTATCTTGGTTTATCTAAAACTGCGGTAATTAAATTTGATTTATTTCAAGATCAAAATAATCGATTTTATTGTAAACGCACGATTACCTACGCTTAAAGTAGTATTTGAAATATTTTGAGGCTCAGTTGAAGCATAAAAAATTATTATGTGATTGTTATCAAGATTGTTTGGTGCAGTACGTAAATCGTGATAAAATTTTATACAACTCTAATAAAAGACACTATTGAGGTTTTGGCATATTAGTTTTATGTCATTTCTTAATAGTGTTTGGTATGCCTAATAAGATAGAAAATAATTGAAATGTTTGATTTAAAGCTGTTAATAACTTTAATTTATAATAAAATTTTTGATTACTCAAAAAAAATAATTTTAGTTTATGCTGAACAGATTCAGCATGCAAAAGACTGTATGAGTAGCGACAATACGTTTACGTTTAATGGTTGTCATTATCAATTCGACAGTGTTGAAAGTAATGCGTTGAAACAGGAAATATCTGAATGTGAATCGCGCATAAGGCCGCTCTGTAGTGAAGATTTATCTTTTAAAAGTGAATTTTCGGAAAAAGATGTATTTGATTTAGTTCATGGACAGTTAACGCCTGCTGCATTAGCCTTGGATTTCCCACGCTTAACCCCCAAAGAAATGTATCTTAAAAAACAGAACTTGCGGCGTTATTCTGACATATATGCACCTGTTGATAAAATATGTAAAGATTATAATGGCAATATTGATGGACATTTAGGTTTATTTGAAGGCCCGTATGAGCAAGAGGAAAATAATAGCTTAATTTCGTTTATTGATGCCTTAAAAACATGGGGTAATGTAAATAAAATTTTAGTTTTGGGTCCAGCTTACGAAAATAATATTCAAAAGCACTACCCGTATTATATTAATAGTAGCGTTAAAGAAATTTCTTGTGATATTAATCAATATTCATATGATGATTATGAGGTTTTTCATTTTCATGCTTGGACAGATCATGGTATAACAAACTTGCATCAAAATAGCATAGATTGGTTATATGAAACTTTATGCAATAATACACAGGAGAATATTGCTATCCATTGTTCTGCTGGTGTTGGACGTACAGGTACTTTAGCGTTTGCTTATCAGCTATTTAATGAATACGACACTATATTTGTTGCGGATAATCAAGAAGAAACCGCAGCTAATATTGTACGTGAATTGATTAGTTTACGCAGAATTCGTGCTTTTCTTGTTCAAAATCCAAGACAAATTTCAATGGCATTGACGCTTGCAGATCAGTTTAAGGCATTAGCGTTAGCAAATAAATCAGAAAATATTACCGAGGTAGCTTCCTTCGATAATGAACCATCAAAATTGAACGCTACATTTAGTCGATTTCGCCGATAAGTTTTAGTGATAGATATCCTCAATACTATCATCATTCTTTATAACCTCATTTAGACAGACACACTTGTTGAAATAAAAAAAATTGACTATGTTTAATTAAGGCCTACATCTAAAAATTTTACAATAGTAGAAAAATTATTAGTCAATTCATTGGGGGTAACAAATGAAGAAGAAAATTTTATTGGCACTTAGCCTCGGACTAAGTGGTTTATTGCTTAGCAATCTGTATGCTGCGACAGCGTCAGATAATGCTGGGTCTTCAGCCGCTAATCAGGATAAACAAGCGACAACGAAAATCATTTCCACGAGTGGTCAACAAAGTGATAAGCGATTCCATATACAAACTTTTCCGCTGCATGGTTCAGCCGAAGTAAAATTAAATTTTGTATATGACAATAACAAGCTTAAATATATAATGATTAAAAATGTAGGTGGTGAGCAAAAAGAACCTGAAATTATGGCAACGATCCTTGGGAAAAGCCATGTTTTAGGTAAAGGAGACAGTATTACATTAACGCCACCAAATGTGACTAAAATTGTGTTGCATATAGAGCCTTACAGTCCTGAAGGCCCTAAAGGTGTTGATGCATTAATGCCAAGTAAAACCTATTTATTTTCACGCAATGATGACGGCATGTATTTATTGCATACGAAAGCTAATCCCTAGGATAATATCACATGCGAGTTTTATTTTTTTGTATGTGTCTTATCGCTTATTCCACTGGGTGGGCAGCAGCAGTCGATGCTGACCATCCAGATAGCAATATTTCAGCTTTAGTTTATTTTTCTCAAATTGCGAATGATACACCGGAACCAATGCTTATTGGTGAAATGCAGTTTATGTTACACAAATTAGGTTTTTATCCTAGCCTCCCCAATGGAAAACAAACTGTATTATTTCAACAAGCGGTTAAAAGTTTTCAAAAATCAATACAAGAGAAACAAACTGGTTCGTTAACAGTTAGTCAATGGTATCAACTCGTTGCAAAGTATAATAATCATCCAAGTAATGTTCCGATGAAAGAAATTCATCCTATGTCATATCATTTTGAAATGAATCAAAATAATGTTTTTGTTAAGGGAACATGGCAGATTCAAGCAAGTGACATGGTTATGTTTTCTCCAATTCAAACCAGCGATATTCGTTGTGACAGAGTTAATAATGCTTGTGCAGAGGCGCGTGCGTTATTGATCAATTTCACAGCTCAAGATTTACTGGATGCAGATTTGGTGGTGTGGCAAGTGACGAAGTGGACAGATAGTGAAATCATTGCAGAAAATAATTCAGCAGAATGCGTCGCCTATACTCTCTATATTAATTTAGAGAAACAAACTGTCGTACAATCGCGACGTGGTAAAAATTGCTTTGGGCAAGCAACACAACCAATTACTATGGTGTTAGAGGATGGTAAGCAAGTTGCAGAGGCTTATTATCAAAAGAATCAGGCACGTTATAGTACGGCAACAAATCCTTCTGAGATTCCTTTTGTGTACAAACCATAAGCGTACAAAAAATTTTATTAAAACTTCACATTTCGAGATGGTTTGGGTATATTCATGTCAAATTATGAAACTATTTGAATTGGTGTAATCTGTGCAGGTGAATGTTTATGCGACAATATGATATTTTACAAAAGTTTATTTTTGAATCAGCGGATATTCGTGGTGAGTTTGTGCATTTGCATCACTGTATTAAAGCATTAGTTGAGCGACATCCATACCCACAGCCAGTTTTAAATTTACTGAGTCAAGCATTATCAGCCGTTGCGTTGTTAAGTGGAACAATTAAATTTGAGGGTGCACTGATTTTGCAAACCGAGACAAATGGTGCAATTAACGTTTTAGTTGCACAATCAAATGAGAAGCAGCACATCAGGGGGCTTGCTAAATGGGATGAAGCACGTTTGGAAGAAGGTTGTTTATTAGGAGAAGGACGATTAGCAATCACGATTATTCCTGATAATGCAAAAGATAAACGTTACCAAGGCATAGTTGAGATTTCTGACGATAACTTTACGCTTGCATTTGAAACTTACTTTATGCAGTCTGAACAATTAGCAACTAAGCTTTGGCTAGCAAGCGATGGACATCGTGCTGCCGGGCTTTTACTCCAAAAAATGCCAAGTGATAATTCTGATTGGGCTTACTGGGAACATGTAAGCACTTTAGCAGCGACTATTTCTGATCAAGAATTATTGAACTTAGACAACACTGAAATTTTACATCGCTTATTTCATGAAGAAGATATACGTTTATTTGATGAATCTCCTGCAGTTTTTAAATGTCGATGCACCAAAGAAAAAATGGAAAAAGCGATATTAACTTGTGGTGAGGCAGAAATTGAAACATTACTAATCATCAATCCAGTTATTGATGTTACTTGTGAATTTTGTAATCAACAATATAGCTTTGATAAAGTTGATGTTGCACGTATTTTTGCGACATCCTAGTTTGGGCATAGCGTATGGGCACTGTATGTAATTTTTTGCGCTGTATGTGTTAATTGTTTAGATAGAATGGCTTCATTCCAAAAAGCGGGAGTGCGCGAGTTTTCCCTAACATGATAGATTTTTTTGTTTGATATACGTGGTTCTCGCTGCAATAGCGGATTCATTTTGATGTGATTATCATCGCCCGTTAGCGTTTTAGTTGTATGATGCGCTTTATTTTTAAGGCCATCATTAGTATTGGTCTGCAATAATTGTTGAATGTTATTAGTATATTCTATGAGTGATAGTAGAACAAATAGCATTAAATTTTGATTCTGGAGGTTATTGTCTGTGATCTTTTGGCTAAGAAATTTAGTAATTTCACTATGTCCATTAAATATTGCAATCTGTAATGGCCTGAGTCCCAGCTTTGATGCTTGATTAATATTAGCACCATTTTCACAAAGACTTTTAACTATTTCTGTCTGTCCATCTTGTGCTGCAATAAATAGCCAAGATACGCCATTTGAATCTTGCATCATCATTTTTTGTTGAATATTGGAGAAGAGAACAACTCGCATGGCTAAATTCCATGTTAGTATGGGCTTAGCCCGCTCATCAGTGGGCAAAATGCCCTTTAAGAACAGATTATAGCTGAAAACAGCGATAGATGTTGCTGATAAACTACTGACAATGTTATGGGCTAAATCTTCAATTTTATCGTATAAAAGAATTGACATGCTTTTATTGATATCAAAAAAAAGCCATTTTGATTCTTCAGAAAGATAGCCAATACAAATAGCATGATTTGTACTTTTAAGCATGAGTGCGGGTATCGTAGAAGTTTGTTTTTCTTGAGTCATTAATTTCTTAAGAAAAGAGAAAAAAATTTGCAAGTGGTTTTTATCATAAACACCTGAGCCAGAGATTATTCGATTATTTTGCATTTCCAGCTCTAAGCTTTTATCTAAGATAGCCGTAACAATTTCAGCTCCTGCATCTTGATGAGAAATATTCCCAATGTATAATTCCGGATATCTTTTTATGTGTTGAAATAGCTCCACACCATCAAAAAAAGCAGAGATATCATAAGGTTTTTGATTATCGTTTGATGAAAAAATGTCGGTTAATTTGTTCTGAGACAAAAGCGTATTAATTTTATTTGCGCGTTGGTTAAACTGCGCAACGCCTTGCATTCCCTGCAATATAGCGCGCATTGCCATATGAGAAAAGCCAAAACAATTTCCTCTCATGCTATCAGTTTTAAAGTGCTTACTCATAAATTTATGAAAATTAATTGTTTCATTAGGTTGTGTATTTATAGGCATTTTATTCTTTTTTATCATTATAATTTGTGTTTTTATTATACATAATTAATAGTTATAAAGCCACATTATCGCAACGTTTCTGTTAATTTTTAATGTAGATTTTGTTATTTTGGAATAAACGCTGCTATTTGTTCTTCAGATAAAACCTTGCGATAATACATGCGATTAAAGTAATCACTAGTAGGAATTTACGTACATGAGCACACAAACCGCAGAACAAGCTTATCTTAACTTATCATCTGAAGCATTGATTAAAATGGCATTAGCACGTCATGAAGGTGTATTGGCAAAAAATGGTGCATTAACAGTGAAAACAGGAGCACGCACTGGACGTTCCCCTAAAGATAGGTTTATTGTTTGTGATGAGAATACGCAAGCACAAATTGCGTGGGGCAATACTAATCAAGCCATTTCAGCAGAAAAATTTAGTCAATTGTGGTCAAAAGTTGAAAACTATTTACAAAATAAAACACGGTTTGTAGCACATTTGCGTGTAGGTGCTGATACACAACACACGCTTGGTGTTAAAGTGATTAATGAATTGGCATGGCATCAACTTTTTACGCGTAATCTTTTTATTAGAGAATCCTTAGAACAGACACAGTGGACATTGATGTCAGCACCCAACTTTAAAGCAAGTCCTGCCCATGATGGGACAAATAGTGATGCGGCGGTGATGTTAAATTTCACCGAAAAGAAAATTTTAATTTGTGGGACGCATTATGCGGGTGAAATGAAAAAAGCTATGTTTACAGTACTAAACTATTTGTTACCTGAAAAACAAATATTACCCATGCACTGTTCTGCTAATGTTGGTGCGCAAGGCGATGTTGCTTTATTTTTTGGTTTATCGGGTACCGGAAAAACAACGCTGTCAGCTGATCCTGAGCGCTTTTTAATTGGTGATGATGAACATGGTTGGAGCGATAACGGTATTTTTAATTTTGAAGGCGGTTGCTATGCGAAATGTATCGATCTTTTAGCCGATAAAGAGCCAGTAATTTGGCAAGCGATTAAACATGGGGCAGTGATGGAAAATGTTGTCTTAGACGAACAGGCTCAGCCAATTTTTTCTGATGCTAGCCATACACAAAATACACGTGTCGCCTATCCATTAACACATATTGAAAAACGCATTTTGAAAAATCAAGCAGGACAACCTAAAGCAGTCATTTTTTTAACTTGTGATTTGCACGGTGTATTACCCCCAGTTTCAGTTTTAAGCAAAGCGCAAGCGGCTTATCATTTTTTAAGCGGTTATACTGCATTAGTGGGTAGCACTGAAGTTGGTCAAACTGATCCCATCAAGCAAACTTTTAGTACTTGTTTTGGCGCACCTTTTTTCCCTCGTCCTGCGGCTGTTTATGCTGATTTATTAATGCAGCGTATTGAAAAAAGTGGCGCAAATGTTTATCTGGTTAACACCGGTTGGACAGGCGGTGCTTATGGCGAAGGAGGAGAACGTTTTTCAATTCCTACAACCAGAGCAATTATTAGAGCAATTTTAAATAATGCCATTGATCATCAGGCGTTAGAATGTTTACCCGGATTTAATTTGCATATTCCTAAATCCATTGATGGTGTTGATTCGGCATTACTCAATCCTAAAAATACATGGCAAGATGCCAAAGCATTTGATACAAAGTTAAAACAATTGATACAAAGCTTCCAACAAAACTTTGCACAATTTGATGTCTCAGCAGCTGTGAAAGCTGCAGAACCAACAATTGAAGAGGTATATCATGAAAAATAAATTATATCTTGAGTTCTTAACAAAAATTGGTGAACTTGAGCTGGATAAAATAGAAGAATTTGTAAAAGACATGACATGCACGCGTGTTACAAAAATTATTAATCACCAAATTGCTTGTCCTGATCAGGATACATTAATAAAGCAGTTGAAAGAAGCGCGGGAGAGGGCAGGTAAGTTTACGATTACACCAATAAATCACTGTAATGACAAGGAAACTCATCAATGTGCTGTGCGATACTTATTGGAGAGTGAAGCTGCTGGTAGTTTTACAACAATCGCTATCGTTAATTTTGATTTACAAGATAAAATTACTAAAATTGATGAAATATATTGTCAAACGACTTAAGCTTATCCCTTCAAAGATGACTTATGAGATATTGCATAACGGTTTTTTCTATATTTTAGAACCAAATGTGCAGTGAAAATAAAGATAGGAATTTAATAACATTCAATCCTTTAACGAGCCAATAATATGATAAGTAAAATAAAAAATTTTTTGTTACCCGTTGCTGGAAAATGGCATTTAGATTTTTTTTCAGGTTTAACTGTAGCACTGGCATTAATACCCGAAGCAATTGCTTTTTCCTTAGTGGCACATGTTGATCCGCTAGTTGGATTATACTCAGCCTTTTTTATGTGTTTGATTGTCGCTTTAATCGGCGGGCGTCCTGGTTTAATCGCTGGCGCAACAGGTTCTATGGCAGTGGTGATTGTTTCATTAGTTAGTCAGTACGGTATTCAATATTTATTTGCGACAATTGTATTGACCGGCATTTTACAAATTTTAATTGGCATTTTTCGCCTAGGAAAATTTATTCGAATATTACCGAAACCTGTCATGGTTGGTTTTGTTAATGGTTTAGCTATCGTTATTTTTATTGCGCAATTACAGCAATTTAAAGTCCATGTCAGTGCTGATGTGAGCTATTGGTTGACGGGACAAGCACTTTATTTAATGATAGGATTGGTTGCATTAGCGATGGGTATTATGTTTTTTCTACCAAAATTAACTAAAGCTTTACCATCAGCATTAATGGCAATATTAGCAGTCACTACAATTGTCTACCTCTTTCATATTAATACGCGTGTTGTAAGCGATATGATGATGGGGCATGAAGCGGCAGCCGGTTTACCAAGCTTTGCTTGGTTAAATGTTCCTTTGACTTTAGAAACGTTTAAAATTATTGTGCCTTACGCCATTGTCTTGTGCATTATCGGTTTATCTGAGTCTTTAATGACATTATCATTAATTGATGAAATGACAAAAACACATGGGCGCGCAAATAAAGAATGTATTGGCCAAGGTATTGCTAATGTGGTTTGTGGCTTTTTTAAAGGCATGGGTGGTTGTGCAATGCTAGGACAAAGCATGATTAACATTAATTCTGGTGGACGAGGTCGTCTTTCAGGTATTGTTGCCGGTGTTGCATTATTATTGTTTATTATTATTTTTTGGCCAATTATAAAAATGATTCCATTAGCGGCATTAGTTGGCGTTATGTTTATGGTGGTTATTAAAACTTTTGAGTGGGCAACGTTTAAGTTTATTCATAAAATTCCATTGCATGATGCTTTTGTGATTGTTTTAGTTACCATGATTACTATATTTACTAATTTAGCTATTGCTGTTGTTGCTGGCATTATTATTTCGGCATTGGTGTTTGCTTGGCAATCTGCAAAAAACATTACGGCTGAGTCTTGTATCGATAAAGATGGTGCGAAGTTATATCATTTACATGGCACATTATTCTTTGGTTCAGTCATGCAGTTTAAAACTTTATTCACTATTGATAATGACCCAATGGATATTATTATTGATTTTGCCCATTCACGTGTAGCCGATCATTCTGCAATTGACGCAATTCAGTTTATTTCAGCAAACTATGTTGCAAGGGGTAAACAGCTGCATTTAAGGCATTTAAGTCCGGAGTGCAAAGCGTTACTCGGTAAAGCAGGCGATATGGTTGAGGTTAACGTCTTGGAAGATCCGGATTATAAAATTGCAAGTGATCAACTAGATTAACACCGTAACAGGTTATTATGCCCAAATTACTTTTTGAGGTCGTTTGGGCATATTTTTTTTCTCAGAATATTCCGGCATAAAAAAGGTTTTATTGTTATTTCACATATTGGGGTTATACACAGGGCTTACCCACTATTGCATGTCCATGACATGCTCCAAACCTGAAACTAAGGTTTTTAGTGATTGTACTTTTTTGCAGGCAAGAATTAGCCCAGGCATAAATGCGCTACGATGCATGGAGTCATGTTTTATCGATAGGGTTTCAGCATTTCCACCAAAAAGCACTTGCTGATGCGCAACTAATCCAGGTAAACGAATTGCATGGATATGAATATCATCTAGCACCGCACCGCGAGAACCTGTTAGATTTTCTTTTAGGTTTAATGTTTTTTTTGGTGCGGTTAATGATTGTGAAATTAATTCAGCGGTTTTAATCGCGGTGCCTGATGGCGCATCGAGCTTACCATCATGATGCATTTCAATGATTTCAACATTAGGCAGATATTTCGCGGCATCTTGCGCATAACGCATCATTAACACAGCCCCAATTGAAAAATTAGGCACAATAATACCCCCTAATTGCATTTCATCGCAGTACTGTTTTAGCTGGATAAACTCGTCGCTGGTTAAGCCACTAGTACCCACGACTGGAGACGCGCCGGCATCAAGTATTTTTTTTGTGTTTTCATAAACAACTGCAGCCGTAGTTAAGTCAACAACGACTTGCGCTTTTGTTGTTTGGATTACTTTGGATAAATCATCTTGCCGACCTGTTGTTGCAACAAGTTGTAAGTGTGAGTCAGCTTCAACGGCTTTGACTGCTTCTTGTCCCATACGGCCATTAGCACCATTAATAATAACGTTTAACATGCTATCCTGTCTCCTCTTAAAACTTGAAATTTATATACCCAACTGACTTCAAGATATGAAGTTGTTTAAGTATCTTTATACTACAGGACTTCGACGAAACAGGCTATGGCTTGCTCGATACTTTTGCTAAACTTCGCATTTCAGCGCTGTTTGAGTATAATACAAACTCAATTAAGTTTTTTAAAAGTCAAAGGATAGGATACGATGACTCTGCTGAGAAATGATTCCCGTCACTTAATTTTTGGATGGTTAGTTTTTGCTATAGCAGCCAGCTTTTATGCTTATGAATATTTATTGCGGATCTTACCCAGTACTATCGTCCCTGAATTAATGCAAACGCATCATATCAACACGTTAATGTTAGGCGTGCTATCTAGTGCGTATTACATTACCTACGCTTTGATGCAATTACCCGTGGGTATCGCTATTGATTATTTTGGCCCTAAAAAATTACTGGTGTTTGCGACATTTACTTGTATTATAGGTTCATTTTTATTTAGTAGCTTGCATTCGTTTACTTATGCTTATATCGGTCGAATTTTGGTTGGGTTTGGTTCTGCATTTGCCTTCGTGGGTGTATTACGCATTGCCATTTTATGGTTGCCAGCGAATCAGTTTGCTATTGCCGCAGGTTTTATCACAACGTTAGGTATGTTAGGTGGAATTACCGGTGATGTCAGTTTAAGTTACTTAGCTCAACATTATGGTTGGCATATGACAATTATGTTATCAGCATTAGTTGGTGTGCCGATATTTATTGCTTTGATTTGTATTCCGCATAAACGTATTGAAAAACCAAAACAGCAAATGCGACAAACAATAAAGTCAGTGCTTTTAGGATTATGGCAGGTTTTTAAAATGCCAATGCTTTGGTTAAATGCTATTGCGGGATGTTTACTCTATATTCCTTTATCGGCATTTGCTGAACTTTGGGGAATCTCTTATTTACAAGCTGTTTACAATCTAGATAAAATCAGTGCAGGTAGCAGTATTGCATGGTTACTATTGGGGTGGGCTATCGGCGCGCCGATTGTTGGTATTATTGCTGGCAGAACACAACAATATTTTAAAGTACTTATTTTAGGTAGTCTTTTTGCATTAATAGCAAGTTTATTGTTATTAAATATACATTTTTCATCTATCAGTTATTTAAATTTTGCTTTGTTTATTTTTGGTGTATTTTGTACTGGGCAAATTTTGATTATGGTGATTGTTAAACAATTAGTACCGATACGAATGATTGCCACTGCAATGGCATTTACTAATATGCTGATTATGTTGGGCGGCTTAGTATTTCAAACATTGGTTGGTGATTTAATTAATCATATGAGTCAAGCATTAATGACCAACCAACTGACCTCTGTTGAAGTTAGTTATTATACACATGTGATGTATTTAATTCCTTGTGCGATTAGTGTAGCCTTATTTATTTTAGGTATATTTTTTTTTCGTGACAAAAGTATTGTCTTCGTTAGGTGAATTTTGACTGTGCTTCTTATTTGGGGCAAAAAATCCAGGGTTATCCAATAAAGAACGTAGAAATTTATATTCTTTTTGTGTTTTCTCTTTTCTCGTTGTATAAAATGTGCTGTTTTGAGGAGAACTGTGTTGCCGTGTTGTTTGTCCGATGGTTGTATTTGGTTGTGATTTTGGGTATAGGTTGAAAATAGCCTGTAACCGGTTAATGCATTTTTGTTCGGGCGACACGGTTTTTGATTCTGACGATACGTTTTTTGATTCTGACGATACGTTTTTTGGTTCTGACGACACGTTTTTTGGTTCTGACGACACGTTTTTTGGAAAAAAAAGCCCTGCAAGCGCATTATAAGCTTGGGAGATATGTTCAGGAACTCTAATTTTCTTGTTTATACTTTTAACGTCTCCTGAAAAAATATTGGCAAGATTAACATACCTTCCACCACCAGTACTGACTGGATATTCATTATGAATAATATCCATGTGAAGAAAATAAAAAAACTCAAAAAGTGCCTTAACAGATATGTAACCGCTTGTAGTTTTAGCGTCCTCAGATATGTCACTGCTTGTGGTTTTAGCGTCCTCTGAATTTAATTTGTTTAATGCCTGATATGCACGTGCAATTTGTGATAATTGTGGCACGGCACGAGGATTTGCTAATTTTTTATGGGTATCATTGCTTGAAGCGAGTCGATTAGCTTTTTTGAAATGTCGTTTATCATTATAATGTGCTTTAATGGCCTCAACAATATCAGTAGGTAAATACCTATCTGGTGTTTTTATTGCCTCTACGCCATTGGCATTTTGTGCTGAGAGTTTTTGATGGTGGCCTGAACAGTATATTTTTACTGCATGACTAACAAAGGTTTTTCTTGTTTCATCTTTTTCCTCAATCTGGAAAGATGGAAATTCATTTTTTTCCTTATAGGTTAGTCGCATGGCATCGGTATGTATCGTTTCGATTGCTGCACGGTCTTTAGCACTAATACATCCACCAAAGACAATACCAATTTCATCAAAAATAATATGTAATAGTGATGCTAAATATAACTCTCGGTTATAGCGAGGTTTAGTTAAGTTTTCTAGATAGGGGGTCTCTAAGGCTTTTTCAAATTTCTTGATGGCATTTTTTAAAAGATGCTTTTTTTCTTCTGAAAAATTATCCTGACTTATTTGTTCAACAAATTTAACAATATCAAGACATTTTTTATAATTATCAAAGGGATTACTTGTCGGCAATAATAGTTGACCATGATTAATTGCAAAATTTGCTTCATGAAATGTGAATTTATATTCCTGTCCATCAAGTGTCACATTTTGATTATTTTTCATATATCTTTTAATGGCTTCTATTTTTTCTTTATAAAGCTTTAGATCATCTTGTTTGAGTACAGGTATAGGTGTGATGAGCGTTAAATATAAAATGGGAATTGGTTTTGTTTCGTCCCACTTTGGATTTTTTTTGAGAAAAGTCTTAACAGCGCGCTCTACATTGATTTTAAAATTATATTCAGCTGTTGTTTTACTCTCATTCGCTTCTTGTGAACGTGAGCCAATGATTGCGGTATTGTTGATATGTGTTAAATTTTCAAGTGATTTATTTTTTGTAATTGTATAACTGCTTGTCTCACGTACATTTCTAGCGCCTTCGATACGATCATGACGACTAGAGGTAGTTATATCTTCATACGTTAGGTTCTTGTTTTTAACAAGATCTAATGCATGCTGGTAATATTTTTTCTCGGTATCATTTAAGTATTCGGGTATTTTTTTAAAATCGTCATCATTATCAAAAGAAGCAAGGGGGTTACTAATAATACAATAATCATTACTTGAATCGTTCTCGATAATAGTGCACTCGATAGAGCGAGGTTGAGTCATTAAGTCACAACATTCTGCAAAATCAATCAGTTTAGTAATATAGTTAAAGTCTATTTTTTTATGAGGATCATGAGGATATAAATAATCAGCTAATAAACCTGCAATAATTTGTAGAATATTGTTATAGTAAATATCTGGCGATTTTGATTGTCCATTTTCTTTTAGTGCTGTTATTCGTTGTTTGGCATTTTCAATCGCCCATTGCACTTGTTTTTTGAGTGCAGAAATTCGGGATTTTTTATAGTCACTGTTTTGTAGATTATCTTTTGAGGGCATTTCCGCTTTAATGATAAAACCAACCGCACCCTCAATTGCGCCCAACCTTTCTTTATAATGCTTACTAAAATCTATTTTTGCTTCATCATCATAAATCTCTAGAGCGACATTTGTGTCTTCGGATAATCCAGCTTCTTTTAATATATTTTTTTTTAGGTTTACATCTAACGCGCCATCATTATCGTTTAAGTATTTGCTCGATTTTTCTACTCGTATTGTTACCTGTCTATCCATAATTATTAACTTCATTTTAGCTTTGGGTTTCTTTATTGTGTTTGAAAAATCTTAAGGAATAATTAGCAAACATCAGATAAATTTTGTTTCTCGCTATAAAATTAAGGGTTTAGATGCTATCTTATTGATAATACAATCAAAAAGATTGAGCCCTTGGATTGAAAAATAATTAGGCAATTTTATGATAGAAAAGAAAAAACCATTGGTACTTATGATTCTCGATGGTTGGGGACAAAGTGATACGTTGTCACACAATGCCATTCGTCAAGCAAAGACACCCACTTGGGATAAACTTTGGGTAAATTGCCCGCATAACTTAGTGCAAACCTCCGGTCAGGCTGTTGGTTTGCCGGAAGGTCAAATGGGTAATTCTGAAGTTGGGCATATGAATATTGGTATGGGACGCATTATCTATCAAGACTTTACCCGCATTAATAAAGCCATTGATGAGGGTGTCTTCCAACAAAATAGCGTATTGCAAAATGCTTGTCAGCAAGCCATCGATAATAATCGTGCTTTACATATTTTGGGGTTATGTTCAGCTGGTGGTATTCACAGTCATGAAAAGCAAATTGAAGCCATGATTAAGCTTGCATTTGAGATGCACGTACCACAAATATATTTACATGCTTTTTTAGATGGGCGAGATACGCTACCCAAGAGCGCAATGCAATCTTTACAAAAATTTGAACAGTTATCGACACAATTTCCGCAATTTAAAGTTGTATCACTTATCGGGCGTTATTATGCGATGGATAGAGACCAACGTTGGGCACGTATAGAAATGGCTTATAAATTATTAACTAAAGGGCAAGCTAATTTTCATGCAGCAACGGCGGCGTTGGCATTACAACAAGCGTATGATGCAGGTTTAACAGATGAGTTTGTTACAGCTTGTAGTATTCATGATGCAAATGAACCTGCAATAACTATTCAAGATAATGATAGTGTGGTGTTTATGAATTTTCGTGCTGATCGGGCGCGTGCATTGACACATGCTTTTGTAGACCCGCAATTTGACCATTTTGAGCGTAAGAAAATTTCATGTGCTGATTTTGTGAGTTTAACGCAATATGAACAAGGATTACTCAAAAATGTTGCATTTCCGCCAGCACATATGAATAACGGATTAGGTGAATATTTATCCCAATTGGACTACCAGCAATTACGTGTTGCTGAAACAGAAAAATACGCACATGTTACTTTCTTTTTCAATGGGGGTGTTGAAACACCTTATCCTAATGAGGCACGAATACTCATTCCCTCACCTCAAGTTGCAACTTATGATTTACAGCCGGAGATGAGCGCGCACGAAGTGACCGATACGATTGTTGCGGCAATAGAAGCACAGACCACTGATATCATTATTTGTAATTATGCAAATCCAGACATGGTTGGACATACTGGTAATTTTGCTGCAACGCTAAAAGCGATTGAGACGATTGATCAATGTATTTCTCGTGTAGTTGATGCCTTGCAAAAAGTGCAGGGCGAGTTATTAATAACAGCCGATCATGGTAATGCCGAGCGTATGTTTGATGAGAAGACACAACAACCGCATACCGCACATACGGTTGATCCCGTGCCATTGCTTTATGTTGGACGTCCAGCTACATTTATCACCCAATCGGCAGTACTTGCCGATATTGCACCAACAATATTAGCTTTGTTAGGTGAGAAACAACCCAAAGAAATGACGGGTAAAAATTTAATTCGCTTAAAGGAGTAAGCGCGTGAAGAAATTAATTTTTCTCAGTGTCATATTTTTTTCTATCAGTAGTTACGCGATAACACAGGATACTCAGCAATCATTGAAAAAAATTAATAAAACCATTGAAAAAGTACAAAAAGCATTAAATAAAAATCATATTAAGAAAAGCAAGCTAGAACAAATCTTAAAAGACGCAGAAGTCTCTATGGGTAAAGTTGATCAAAACCTTGTGGTAATTAATCATCAAATTCGTACTGAAAATCAAAAAATGGCACAATTAGAAAATCAAAAGCAGCGGTTGCAAACGCGCTTGCAAAATCAGCAAGCAGATTTGGCACAAGAAATTAAAACATTATATTATTTAGGTAATCATAGCTATTTAAAAACATTATTAACACAATCAGGGGATACACAGTTTAGTCAAAATATGACTTATTTTAGATATTTAAATCAATCACGTTTGCAAAGTATGCAGCAAATGCAGCAAACGTTAAAAGCGATTCAACAAAATCAAACAAAATTAAAAGTACAAGCAGCGCAGTTACAGAAAGTACTTAATGCAAAAGAAATTCAGCAACAAAAATTACTCGCGTTACAATCATCACGTAATAAAATTTTAGTAGCATTAAAGGCTAAAATTGATGATCAACAACAAACACTGAATAATTTACAACAAAATAAAAAACGCCTACAACAGTTAGTTGAAAAATTGCGAGAAGAAAAACAAACACCTGTTCAGCCACCATTACCTTTTAATAAAATGCAGCACCAATTAAATTGGCCAGTAAAAGGAAAGATTGAGCAACATTATGGTGAGTCTGTTGAGAATAGTCAGTTAACCGCTTCAGGGGTTGTGATTGCAGCGAAACAAGGCACATATATTCATGCAATATACCCTGGAAAAGTTATTTTTTCAGATTGGTTAAAGGGTTTTGGATTATTAATTATTATTGACCATGGTAATGGCTATATGTCACTTTATGGGCGTAACAATGCACTTTATCATCAGGTTGGTGATTTTGTGAATAAAGGAGAAGTGATTGCCAGCGTTGGAAAATCAGGCGGTTATCAGCAATCAGGTCTATACTTTGAGATAAGGAAAAATGGTGATCCGCTTAATCCAGAGGCTTGGTGTCGCTAATTTATAATGAAGGGTGAATGATGAAAGTTTTCAAAGGCATAGCTGCTGTGTTTCTAATGGGAAATTTACTGTCTGTAAATGTGTTAGCAGCGCCAGGACCGTATGTTGCAAAACAACAAGCAAATAATTTTTCTGTTGAGGATGTGCAGCGTTTTACCGCGGCAATTAATCAAATTAAACAATACTATGTTGAAGATGTTGATGATCAAACTTTATTTGAAAATGCTATTCGAGGTATGTTATCAGGACTTGATCCGCACTCAAGTTATTTAGATATTGAAGATTTTTCTGAATTAAAGTCACATACCAGCGGTGAATTTGGTGGATTAGGTATTGAAATTACCAGCGAAGATGGTTATATCAAAATTGTGAGTCCAATCGATGATACACCTGCTGCAAAATCACATCTTAAACCGGGTGATATGATTGTCAAAATTGATAATGTCCCCGTGAAGGATTTATCGTTAAGTGAAGCCGTGGGTAAAATGCGTGGTCCACAAGGCACGGATGTGACTTTAACGATTTATCGAAAGTCAGAACAAAAAGTTTTTAATCAAAAACTGACAAGAGAAATTATTCACGTTCAAAGTGTTAAAAATAGGCTATTGGAAGATGGCTATGGCTATATTCGAATAAGTCAATTCCAATTACCGACTGTTAAAGAATTAAATCAAGCGATTATGAGTCTAAAAGCTGCTAATAAAAATAAACCATTGAATGGCTTGGTGTTAGATTTACGTAATAATCCAGGTGGGTTATTAGATTCTGCCATTGAAGTTTCAGATGCTTTTCTAGATAGTAATCAATTGAAAGATGATGGTTTAATTGTTTATACCAAAGGGCGTATTCAAGGTTCAAAATTTGAAGCACATGCAACCCCAGGTGACTTAATAAATGGTGCGCCTATCGTTGTTTTAATTAATAGTGGTTCAGCATCAGGCTCAGAAATTGTTGCAGGTGCATTACAAGACCATGCCAGAGCGGTTATTATGGGAACCAGTTCTTTTGGTAAAGGGTCAGTACAAACGGTGTTGCCTTTAGATGATGAGCGAGGTTTAAAACTCACAACAGCACTTTATTACACACCAAATGGGACATCAATCCAAGCAAAAGGCATTAAGCCAGATGTGTATGTTGAAATCATGGACGTGAAAAAATTCGATCAAGAAGATATGCTCTCTTTCGTTACTGTAAAAGAAGCCGATTTTGATAACCATTTAGATAATGGCTCAGCATCGGATGATAAATCAACTGAGCCATCAAGCAAAGCATCATCTACAAGTGGACAAAATGTGGCAACGCAAAAGAAAGAAGTTGAGCAACCACTTGCGGTGACAGACTTTCAATTGTACGAAGCTTTGAATTTATTGAAAGGATTGAATGTGGTAAGTAAATCGCGGGTTGCTGCATCTTAGTCTTATAAGATATAATCCCAAGATTAAGATTTATAAAAGGCATTAAAATGCAGCAATTTCTTCAGTTTTTAGCAGAACAATGGATATATGTCAGCGGTTTTGTACTCATTTTAGTTTTATTATTAATTAATGAATTGCACGGCCTCAAACAAGGTGTCAAAAAATGCTCACCTGCAACGGTTACACAGCTTATTAATAAAGAAAACGCACAGCTCATTGATGTGCGTGATAAAGCTGAATTTAAATCGGGACATATTACTGGTTCTAAGCATATTCCAATGACTGACATCACAGATAAAACTATTAAGCTTGAGCAAGACAAGCCTATCGTCGTTATTTGTAAATTAGGGCAGAGAGCGCAATCCGCGGCCATGCTTTTAAAAAAACAGGGCTATCAAAACGTGATGGTTTTAGCCGGTGGGGTAACTGCTTGGCGCAATGACGGTCTTCCTGTTGTTAAAAAATAACAGTTTCATTCATTTAAAGCTAAACAGAGGGTAAACAGTTATGGCAAAAGTTTTAATTTATTCAACTAAAGTATGTCCATATTGCGTTCGCGCTAAGTCATTACTTGATGCCAAAGGTGTAAGTTACGATGAAATTTTAATCGATACCGATGATGCGGCACGTGCCGAGATGATGGAGAAAAGTGGTCGTCGTACCGTGCCACAAATTTTTATTGATGGTCAGTCTGTAGGTGGATTTGACGATCTGTATGCGCTTGATAAAGCGGGTAAACTTGACGATATGTTAAATAATTAAGGAGTTAATCTTATGGCTGAACAAAACACTGAGAATGCACCACAACAAACATTTACGATTCAAAAAATTTATGTTAAAGATTTATCATTTGAAGCGCCAAATGCGCCGATGATCTTTCGTGAAGAATGGAAGCCACAAGTTGAATTAGAGCTAAATAATAATGCACAATCTTTAGAAGAAAACGTTTATGAAGTGCATTTGCATATTACAGTAAAAGCAAAAATTGAAGACAAAGTTGCCTTTGTTGCTGAAGTACAACACGCGGGTATTTTTACCATTAAAGATTTTACTGAAGAACAATTAAAACCTATGCTAGGCAGCTTTTGTCCAAATATTCTTTTTCCTTATACGCGTGAAGTGATAGCTGATGTCGTTAATCGAGGTGGTTTTCCGCCATTGAATTTAGCGCCGGTGAATTTTGATGCCTTGTATCAACAATATGAACAGCAAAAGCAAAAAGAACAATCATCTGAAAAAACACATTAATGGCTAAAATATCTGTATTAGGCGCAGGCTCTTGGGGAACTGCGCTTGCATTAGCTTCTAGTTATGCCGGTCATGAAGTCTTATTATGGACACATAATCAAGCACATGCTCAAATGATGCAAGGCGCACATGTTAATGCCCGATATTTACCGGAAGTAAAATTCCCTCAAAATTTACAGGTTTCTGCGCAATTATCCCAATTACTGTCACATGCCACAACGATATTGGTAGCCGTACCGAGTCATGCATTTAAATCTGTGATCACAGCAATCGTGCCGTATTGGACAGAAAAGCATACGTTAGTTTGGGCAACGAAAGGTTTAGATGACAGTGGCAATTTGCTGCATCAAGTGGTGGATCAAACATTAGGAATGGGCGTTAAAAAAGCTGTTTTGTCAGGTCCTTCTTTTGCCACAGAACTTGCTCAAGCCTTACCGACCGCGGTGGCGGTTGCTAGTGACGATATCGCGTATGCTGCGTATTTAGCTGAATTATTCAGTTATCAGCATTTTAGAGTGTACACCACCTCTGACTTGATTGGTGCGCAATTAGGGGGCGCAGTAAAAAATGTTTTAGCTATTGCTTGTGGTATTTCTGATGGTTTGGGTTACGGTGCTAATGCGCGCGCGGCATTGATCACAAGAGGATTAGCTGAAATGATGCGTTTAGGGCAAGCATTATCCGCAGCGCCTGAAACCTTTATGGGATTAACCGGATTGGGTGATTTGGTTTTGACCTGTACGGATAATAAATCACGTAATCGTCGGTACGGCCTAGCATTAGGTCAAGGCGCATCCGCTGAAGCTGCGCAAACAGAAATTGGTCAAGTGGTAGAAGGTATTTTAACGGCAGGGCATGTTTATCAATTGGCGAATACCCATCAAGTTGAAATGCCAATTGTTGAGCAAGTTTATCGCGTATTACAAAACCAATGCACGGTACAAGAAGCAGTAAGTAACTTACTGGGTAGAACATTAAAATCAGAGTGAAAAAGCGCTATAATAATTACCGCCCCAAATTTTTCAGTATATAACTAAGTTGAGTTAGGTTTTAAACAATTAATGGATGAAATAGTGCGGTTTCATTATTTTAGTATGGCATGTGTGATGAGTCCTGTTTGCTTTCGACTAATTTTAGACAGGACACTTAATTATATCGTAAGGCTTTCTTAAGCTTTACGATATATAGTTATTATAAAGACTCAACAAAGTGGATGAATAGCAAATGGCTGAAGAAGATAATAAATATTTAGAGAAATTGAAAACGCCGGACAGAGAAGTTTTTTTTAAACTTAAAACAGGAGATTATCATCGCGATCATTTTTTGTTCATTTATGATTTTGAGGATAATGGTTTTGAAGCTGAAGCGTTTGAAACCGTTATTCGTAGCAATGAAACATTAATCACAGACGAGTTTGATATTTATACGCTTCCAAAACAGCGAGAGAACAAAAAGCATTTAGGTAAATCATATATCAAAATAAGCAAAGATCATCTGGTAAAGCGAGCAAGTGAGCTATTTTCGGATGAATATCGACATGAACGTAGTAAAACTTTCTTGGATAAAAAAGGTAATTTTTTATTCTCTCAATTTCAGGAAACGGATTTACCTAATAATGATATCACTTCAGAAGAAGAGGTTAAGTACGATTGTAAAGATGAAGGCGGGTTATTAACTTTTATACGCGATGCCGCGATACTCGGCGTTAACATTACAATACCTGAAAAAGGTCATATAATTACCATCTCAGCAAAACAAGCGAACGAATTGAAGCGCAGTATAGATTTGATAAATAAAAAAGTCTTTGAGAAGACTAAGGAAGCACAGAAAGACTTCCTTGATCCATTTGGTATAAAATATTCTTATGATACTGATAAGTTGCCAGAAAGTGTGGTTTTTAGATATATCTTTGCTGATAAAAATTCTGCTGATTTTTTTATAAACGCTAACAAAGACTTTGACGAAAATATTACATTTAAGTTTGATGAAGACACTAATATTTTAACTGCAACCATGAAAAAAGCAGTTTTCATTGAACATGCCAATGATTTTTCTGATGATGTAAAAAAAGAACATAAAAAGTATATAGCAGATACTTTAAAGACTGGAAAAGTCAATGAGAGTGGTGACAGCCAATATATTTTTAAAACTGAACAGGCCTTGAATAAATTTGACTTATCTGCGGCAATGTTAGGTGTTGATGTTAAGCGTTCAATAGAAAATCAAAATTCGCTAACAATTACGCTTCCTAAAGCAGACGTTGAAACGTTAGGAAAAAAAATAAAGCCTTCACCAACATTAAAACCAATCGGTGATGTTAATAATGAACCTTCCAATACTCCAACAGTGCATCCTGCTGAGGTAAATTTATTATCAGAACATTATTTGAAAATAATCAAGGCATATGCAGTTAAACAGGAATGGACAACGTCGATTGACAAGTTAGATGATAAGCAGAAAACATTACCGGAAAAAATAATAGTTAATGTTTCTGTAGATAATGACGGCAAACGTCAAGCGGGCTTTATTATCGATAAAGAAGGTATTAGTTTTCCTAATGATATGGATGATGGTTACAAAACTGCAGCATATGAAGCCGCCGCCAATTTGTGTGGTGAGATAGGGTATCAATTAGTTGAAATTACGGCACCAGATAATGATTTTGGTGCATTACGTCAGGCCACTCAAGCGGCAATTAAAGCCGGACTAGTGCCTGTGATAGTTGGTAATCCAAAAACGGATTATAATTTAAACCAATATGTTTTAGACAGTTTTTCTCCTGATATTATTGATAGCTATAAAAAAAATCTAGGAAAATTATCCGACGATAATCGAGATCTTCAAGAACAAGTTTTAAAAGATAATTACTTTGATAAAACAAAAATAACGACTATTCAGGATAGTGACGATAATGTTGAGCGTTTAGTGCAACAAGCAACTGAGGCACTAGCAAAAGGATTATTACCTTTTATCGAACCTTCAAATAAGGCAACTTATCATTTACATAATATTGTTTTAGCAAACATTTTTCAAAAGAATCCAGAATTAAGGTCAACTTATGACGATTTAGAGGAAAAATATAAAGACCAGTTTTCAAAGAAGGAAAAAACGATATACGCAAACTGTTCTGATAAAAAAATACATCTTTTGCCTACGCCCGCAAAGTACTATGGACATAGATATGAATATAGAGATGCTCAGCAATTTGCTGCATCGCGCCCAAATGATGTTTTGATTAATGACATTATTTTCAAGCAACCATTTACATTTAATCATAAAGAAGGTAAAAAAGAGCGTTTTGATTCTCTTTATCATTTTCTTGTTGTCATGGCCGAGCGAAAAAAACAAGGGAATAATAAAATTTCTTCGAATATTTCAGCTGAACAATTAAAAAAATATGCGAAAAAATACCCTGCACAAATATTTAATGAAAGCGCTTTTAAACGTGGGGTACGGTGTTTGTTAGATGATCCTGAGAATGATTATTTAAAACAAGAATTTCTTGATGTTCGTGAAAAGCCAGACTTTACTTATTTGATTACGCACCCTAAAAGTAATAATACTGCATTGGGGGCATTTTTCTCAAATGGCATATTAGATGGCGAAAACAAATGCGGAAAATGGCTAAATGAGCTGCGAGAGGAGATGCTTGGCGAAAAATCAACGCCTTCTCCTAGTAAATAATCTAATAATGCGTCGTAAGCGCAGACATTGAAGCATAAATTTTGCGCTTATGAAGCTAAGCTTAAAAACCGCATGTTGAGGCGGTTTAGGCATATAATTAAGTAATTTTGGACGTGATAAATGGAATTAGCTGTTTATAAAAAAGTTTTGCGTATCTCAGCCCCCATTATTGGCACATCTCTGGCAAGTATTTTTGCTAACATTATTGGTATGATCTTTGTTGCCCGTTTGGGGCATGTGCAACTTGCCGCAGGCGCTTTAGCATCATCAACCTATATTGCATTACTGGTCTTGGCGACGGGTAGCATGTATGCTGTAAGTATATTAATTGCAGGGACAACACGAGAAGATATAACCATAAGAAAGTGTATTTTCCACTCGGCGATTGTCGTGGGTTTTTGTTTAATTATTCCTATTGCCGTTTTCTTTTATTTTTGTGGATTTATTTTTCAATGCTTTCATCAGCCTCAAGCCTTAATTGATATTGCTGTTGGTTATTTTCATATTATGATTTTTGCTTTGCCATTGATTGTTTTGTATATGGTATTGCAGCAATATTTTATAGGCACAGAACGCCCAAGTATTAATTTAAAAATCACGATGTTATCGTTAATCTCGACCACTGTGTTATCGTATATTTTTATTCTCGGGAAACTGGCTTTTCCAGTTTTGGGTTTAAAAGGTTTAGCATGGGCACAGTTAATCAGTTTGGTTTTTATTTGTGGGTTGTATAGTTATTATTTAATTAAAAAAGGTGATCAACAAAAATATCAGTTAATGACATGGCAATTACAAGCTAATGTTAATACCTGTTGGAAAATTGTAAAAATAGGATTACCCATCGGTATACAATATGGCGCTGAACTGGCTGCGATGACAATCGCAACTTATTTTATCGGTTGGATAGGCATAAAAGTGTTAGCTGCGGCACAAATTTCCTCTCAAATATCTATGCTTGCGGTGATGGTATTTTTAGGCTTATCACAAGGTACGGCTGTATTGATTAGCCAAGCAATGAGCCAAAAGCGTATTAAAGATTGTATCATTTATAACAAGGCAGCAAATATTTTAGGTGTTTCATTAATGTTGTTAGTGACAGCTATTTTAGTCTGTTTTCCTGAGTACTTAATTCACTTTTATGTTAACGTGCATGATATAAATAATCAATTTATTATTCATCAAGCGAAAATTTTATTGGCGGTCTCTGGTTTGGTTTTAACGGTTGACGCTGTGCGTAATATTACCGCAGGTGCTTTGCGAGGTATACATGATTCTAAAACGCCAATGTGGTGGGGGATTCTGTGCCAATGGTTCATTGCTTTACCTATGGCTTATTTATTAGGTTTTACCTTACATTATGGCGCTGGAGGGATTCGCTTTGGTTTTGTGATTGGTTTTGGTCTTTGTGCTGCGATTTTAGTTTTTCGCTTTAGATCTAAAATGCTTGCTCAAGTTGGTCAAGCTTCATAAGATAAATTTAACGATGAAAAATCATGCCATCATCTAAGCGCAGTGCAGTGAGATAATTTCCCCAAACACAACCACTATCAATAGGGTATATATTTTCCTCACCAAAGGTTTGGCAATTGAGTGCTGCCCAATGTCCAAAAATAATGGGTGAATTAATTTGTCTTTTAAATTTGAACCATGGTATTAATTGCTTGGGTGCATGCTTAAGATCACCTTTATAAGTTAATTCTAGTGCTTGTGTAGATGTTAGAAAGCGCATACGAGTGAATACATTTGTAATAAAACGCCAGCGTTGTATGCTAGATAGCTGTGGTTGCCAATAGGTAGGTTCATTACCATACATGTGTTGAAAAAAGGTATATTTTTGTTCACTGTTGAGTATGGCGTATAATTCATCACTGAGTGAACAAGCGGTGTCTAATGACCAGCTTGGATGGATACCGGCATGCACTAATGTATAGTTGAGTTGTGAATCATGGTGAATTAAGGGTTGTTTTATCAGCCAGTGGCACAGTTCTTCGCAGTCATCTGCTTGTAAAATCTCTGTTAATGTATCTTGGGGTTTGGGCTGTTGTTGCAGAAAGTATAATGCCAATAAATGTAAATCATGATTACCTAGCACAATTACTTTATGAGGTAATCGATAAATCATTCGCAATACAGATAATGAATCTTCTCCTCGATTAACCAAATCACCAGCGAACCATAATGTATCTGATGTTTCCGAAAACTGAATGATTTCTAATAATTGCATAAGTTGACGATAACAACCTTGTATATCGCCAATGGCATACGTGGCCATGAATTACTCATCAACTTTTATCGCTAACATATCACAAGGGAGTGCGTGGAGCATATTATCCGCGGTAGTGCCGAGAATATAATCTAGGCCATGTCTATCATGCGCACCTACGACAGTTAAGTCGACATGATGCTCAATGACAAAGGCTTTGATTTCTTCTTTTTTATCTCCCACGATGACATATTGATCTTTTTTGTCGATGTGATGATAGGTAACTTGCTTATGTAAATTAATCAGCGCCTCATCAGCTAACTCTTCTTCAAGTTTAGGATCTAGTGGTAATGCGAATTCACCACCAGCATACATCAGTGGTAAGTGTTCAACAATATGAATAATACTAAGTTTTGCATTTAATAAGCCTGCTAGTGCGCTCGCTTTTTGGCACAGTATGATGCTACTGTCACTTAAATCTGAGGTGATTAAAATATGTTTGTAGCTAGCCATAATAAAAACTCCTAGTATAATAAACGCTATGGGGTTACACAAAAAATTTTAAATTAATGTTTTAAGGACTGATATAAACCTTCACCTGTGTTTAGCGTTAGTCCTCATATTTTTTGTTTATCCTACTTTATTATAGCTGCTATGTTTTTAAACATGAAGCAACTTAAACCGGATTTATAGGAATATTTCATGCTAAGACTGCTTTATTCATTTCTGTTTTATCTTGCCGTTCCTTTTTTAGTCATTCGCTTAATTTATAAGGCAAAAAACAATCCATCATATTCAAAGCGTTGGCGGGAGCGATTTGGTATTTTCAAAGCACCAAAACAAACTGGTGCCATATGGATTCACGCGGTTTCAGTGGGTGAGACGATGGCTGCAATTCCACTTATTAAACAATTACAAGCAAAATATCCCAAGCCTATTGTGATTACCACTATGACGCCAACAGGGTCTGAGCGAGTAAAAGCTATTTTTGAATCTTCAGTTTTTCATATTTATATCCCGTATGATATGCCACTTGCTGTAAAGCGTTTTTTAAATAAGATTAAACCTTGTGCCTTGATTATCATGGAAACAGAATTATGGCCAAACTATTTACATCATTGTCATAAAAGAAGAATTCCTGTTTTACTTGCTAATGCGAGACTTTCAGAAAGATCAAAACAAGGCTACCAAAAATTTCCTCATTTAACACGTACTATGTTAAATCAAATTAATCAAATTGCATCACAAAATAAAGCAGATGCTGAGCGTTTTATTGCACTAGGGGCTGATAAAACACAGGTGAAAATCACAGGTAGCATGAAGTTTGATATTAATATTGCAGCAAGTGTACAAGAGAAAGCATCCGTCTTTCGAACACTTTGGGGGCAAGACCGATTGGTTTGGGTGGTAGCATCAACTCATGAAGGTGAAGAGGAGCAAGTGTTACAAGCCTTTCAACAAGTGAAACAGCGTTTGTCAGGTGTGCTGTTGGTTTTAGTTCCTAGACATCCTGAGCGCTTTGATAAAGTTGTTCAGCTTTGTAAAAAACAAGGTTATCAAGTTTTGAAGCGTAGCAAAAATAAAGCTTGTACGCCAGAAACTGAAGTATTTATTGGAGATTCTATGGGGGAATTATTAGCCCAATATGCGGCATGTGATGTTGCCTTTGTTGGCGGTAGTTTAATGCCAATTGGCGGACATAATCTTTTAGAACCAGCAGCACTTGGCAAACCTGCCATCACGGGCCCACATGTTTTTAATTTTGCTGAAATTACTAAAATGCTGATTGATGCAGGTGCGGTGACGATGATTCATTCTGTGGACGAGCTTGCCCGTGATGTGATTGGTTTTCTGGCTAATCATGATAAACGTATCGATGCAGGTCAAAAAGGTATAAAAGTTGTTGAACAGAATAAGGGCGCTGTCGAAGCACATCTTCATTTATTTGAACAGCTCTTGTGTAAAACATATTAAAGCTATACTTGATTGAGTTTTTTATGCTAAATTCTATATTGTAAGTTTAAAACAAATGGAGAAAAACATGGCTGGTGAAGGCGCAGTTTATTTACCTTTAATAGGACGTATCTTGGTGGGGGCTTTTTTTGTATTTTTATCTATTAGTCACGCAATCAATTGGCGTGTACGCAGTGATGATTTGCGCGCTAGAAATATTTTAATGCCAACATTATTTTTATGGGTTGCAATTATTCTTTATTTCATTTGTGGATTTTTCTTTATTTTCCATTTTGCAATGCCAAGCGTGGTATTTATTCTTGCAATTATGCTGATTATTCGTGCGCTCATTCTTGGAAATTTTTGGTCTAAAAAAGCAGTTGATCAGCATACTGCGCGAATTCAATTTATGACAAATATTGCATTGTTGGGTGCGGTTCTTATGGCGCTGTAGTGCAGGTAGAAAAATATTTAACAGAGTTTGAACCCCAGCTTCAAGCTCTGTTGCTAATTAAGTGGACACAATTTCAAGAATATCACCCGGAAATATCAAAACAATATGCCGAAAGCGATATAAAAAAAATTTCCAAATTTTGGATTGGTACTGAGTTTATGTACCATGCTAGTCTTGCTCAACCTAAATTACTCACTTATTGTCTTACACAAACAGACCCTGATGCTTTATTTGCATCACTAAAAAAAAATATAACCCCGCGACTAAAAGCGATATCGACTCCTGAGCAGTTAAACAAGTGTTTGTATCAATTTAAGCAAGAGATGTCAGCTATCATAATTTGGCAACAAGTTGTTATGCAATGTGATTTGGTCGATATATTTAAATGGACAAGTCAGTTAGCAGATACCATTTTAATAGTGAGTATGAATTGGTGTCATCAACATTTATCTCAGCGTTATGGTATACCAATAATGACAGACGGTGAAATAATACCACTATTTATTGTGGCATTAGGTAAACTGGGTGGGCAAGAATTAAATTTTTCATCTGACATTGATATCATGTTTGTGTATATGGAAAATGGAACGATGACACATCAGAGAAGAGCGTTAACGCACCAAGAATTTTTTACTAAACTTGCGCAATTAGTATTACAAGTCTTATCTCCGCTTGAACATCAAAATAAAATTTATCGTGTTGATTTGAGGTTGAGACCGTATGGTCAGAGTGGCGCGCTTGTTTCCAGTTTTTTTGCATTAGAGAAATATTATCAAGAACAAGGACGAGATTGGGAAAGATATGCCTTAGTCAAGGCAAGAATTGTGAATAGTACCTCATCTTCACAAAACCTTACACAATTATTTAATAGATTTGTTTATAGAAAATATTTAGATTATACCGCTTTTTCTGCATTAAGAGATATGCAGGAAACTATTAATGCACAAAGCCATACTTATAGTAAGTATCATGATATTAAGCGAGGTTGCGGTGGGATTAGAGAGATTGAATTTACCGTTCAAGCATTTCAAATTATTCGCGGCGGAAAAGTACCTGCATTACAAACCAGTAGTTTGTTGTTTGCATTAAACTACTGTATGCAAGAAGCAATATTTAATGAGGTCGATGGTCAATGTTTAAGTGATGCTTATTTTTATTTACGACAGCTAGAAAATTGTCTACAAATGTTTGATGATCAACAGACACATGTGTTACCAAATGACCCGTTAGTACAAACTAGGATTACATGTGTCATGTGTCATCAAACATGGACAGCAATTATAGAGAATTTAGCCGCACATCAAGCAGCTGTTAATGAAATTTTTATACGAACAATTTCTCCTCGAAAAAATAATTTTAGAACCATTAATATTTTTGCAAATGATCTAACAAATGAGCAAATTAGCCAGTATTTTCATGAGTTAGGCCTGGAAGATACGCAGGCATTAATCATGACGTTAAATACATTAAAAAAATATATTTATACACGTGATGCGACCCCGACTGCAAGAAAACGCATGTCGATGTTATTGCCAAAACTTTTTGAAATATTAGCGAAAGAAGATTCACCCAATTATTTATTTGAACGCTTACTGCCTTTACTCATGGCGATTTCATTGCGTAGTGCGTATTTAGTTTTATTATTAGAGAACCCAAATACTTTAGTATGGTTAATTAAGCTTGCTAAACAAGGTGATTGGTTTATAAGACGTATTACAGAATTTCCTATCTTACTGGATGAACTTTTAGATTTTCAACTGGCACATGCACCTATTTCATTGACTGATTTAGAAAAGAACTTTCAAGAATTACAATATAAAATCGATGAGCATGAACTTGAATATCAAATGGAACGTCTACGACAATTAAAATTAAAAACAGAGCTACATATTGCTATTCAAGCAATGAATCAACTGATATCAGCGGCACATGTTAATCGAATATTAACGCGATTAGCAGAATTGATTATTGAACAAACGTTTCACTGGGCGTGGCAAATTGTTACGCGTAAATATGGACATTTGACTGAGGCGAAAAATAAACAAGATTGTCGATGTGCTATTATTGCGTATGGTAATTTAGGCGCTTATGCGATGAATTATCAATCTGATTTAGATTTGATTTTGATATTTGATGTTGCACAGTTACAAATGACTGACGGCTGCAAGTCAATTAGCGCATTAGAATTTTATACTAAATTATTCCAACGCATTTTAACGATGTTAAGTATGCGTACAATTAATGGTGTACTTTATGATACAGATACACGATTACGTCCTTCAGGCAATCAAGGTTTATTAGTAGCAACGTTGCAAGGGTTCACGCAATATCAACAAGATAAAGCATGGACTTATGAACATCAAGCATTAGTCAAAAGTAGATGTCTCATTGGTGATCGTTCATTATTTGCTCAGCTTAACGCATTGAAAATAGCAATATTGCAAACCTCTGTCAATCAGACCGCGTTACATACAGATTTACTTTCGATGCGTGAGAAAATAGGACGACAAGTTATCACTGAAATAGTAGATATAAAATCGTTTAAAAATTGTGCTGGAAGCATTACAGATGTTGATTTTATGGTACAATATATCGTGCTAAAATATGCACAAAGTTATCCTGAGCTAGCACAACATACCGAAACTGTTATGTTACTTTCCTTGTTCAAAAATTTAGGAATTTTAACTGCGCAAGCGTTTGCTCAGCTCGTTGAGATTTATCAGTTTTATCAAGCTTGTCTGCAACAGTTAGCCCTTTTTGGTAAATTAACAGACGAGTCAAACAAAAAATTGCATGTATGCCAACAGCGCGTGCAAAATTTTTGGCAAAAATTATTTGAAGGAAACAACGATGTCTAATGACTATGATGCAAAACAAGCAAATACTAAAAAATCCTATGAAGTGACTAGCAACAATTTACCATTGTCATGTCCCATGCCAGATATGCGATTATGGGATGCGCATCCAAAAGTTTATTTACCAATAGAAAAAACGGGTCGTGCTGTTTGCCCTTATTGTGAAGCAACTTTTATTCTGGTTGACAAAGTATCCTAATGAAACAAAAGAATAAACTAAAAAAAATACTTATTATTGGCCCAGCTTGGGTTGGTGATATGGTGATGGCTCAAAGTTTGTTTAAATATCTTGCAAGTGAACACACCATCATTGATGTTTTAGCACCGGCTTGGTCTAATCCGCTATTGGCACGGATGCCTGAAGTTAGGAAAACAATTTTAATGCCATTAGAACACGGGCAGTTTAATTTAAAAAAACGTTATCAGCTGGGCAAGTCACTACGAATAGATGCATACGATGAATGTTTAATTTTGCCAAATTCATTTAAATCGGCGTTAATTCCTTTTTTTGCAAAAATTCCAAAACGTGTAGGTTGGTCAAGAGAGCTACGCCAATGTATTTTAACAGATGCAAGAAAGCTAGATAAAAAAACTTATCCATTGATGATAGAACGTTTTATCGCATTGGCTTATAAAGCAAACGAGCCGTTAAATAAACCATATCCAAGACCTGAACTCGTCGTTACTCAAAAAGGTATTGAACAAGCATTATTAAAACAAGGGATTGCACTAACAACCAATAACATTATTGTCATGTGTCCTGGCGCGGAATTTGGATCATCAAAACGTTGGCCAGAAATGCATTATGCAAGCGTTGCAAATCAATTACTCTCACAGGGCAATGTAATCTGGTTAATGGGATCCCAAAATGATCATGAAATCACAACGAAAATTAATCAGCAGACACAAAATAGATGTATCAATCTGGCAGGCAAAACAAGTCTTGGTGAGGCAATAGATTTAATGTCACTAGCGTCATCAGTTATTAGTAACGATTCTGGTCTTATGCACATTGCAGCTGCATTAAATAAACCATTGGTTGCAATTTATGGTTCTTCTGATCCGAGCTTTACACCACCGTTAGGACAAAAGGTAGCAATCATGCGTGAAAATTTGCCCTGTAGTCCTTGTTTTAAACGTATTTGTCCCTTAGGACATTTAAATTGTTTAAAACAATTAGCACCAAGTAAAGTATTAACCGCATTAACTCAACTGAATGAAGTCACAGCCAAGTAGCATGAAAAAACAAGTTTTGATTATTAAAACCTCATCCATGGGTGATATT
Organism: Legionellales bacterium; assembly: GCA_002707205.1. Classification (GTDB taxonomy): domain Bacteria; phylum Pseudomonadota; class Gammaproteobacteria; order UBA1113; family UBA1113. The sequence goes on along the minus strand of PAMH01000052.1, from coordinate 7,839 downwards.
ATACATACCTTACCGGCGTTGACCGATGCCATTAAACATCATCCATACTTAACATTTGATTGGGTTGTTGAGCAAACATTTGCTGAAATTCCTAGTTGGCATAATAGTGTTGATCGGGTTATTCCCATACAATTACGTCAATGGCGAAAACGACCTTTTCATACTTTAAAAAGTACCGAATTTAAAACATTTATTCATCAACTAAGACAAAAAAAATATGATTTAATTATCGATGCACAAGGTTTAATAAAAAGTGCTTGGTTAACAACTGTGGCTAAAGGAAAGCGCGTTGGTTTTGATTATAAAACTGCAAGAGAATCATTAGCGAGTTTGTTTTACCAAACAAAATATTCTACAGATTGGCAGCAACACGCAGTGCCAAGAATGCGACAATTATTTGCAGATGCATTAAAATATACTTATGATAAATCTACAGTGGATTATGGCTTGTGTCTTCAGAGATTACCAAAATCTGCTTATCAAAACTATATTGTTTTTTTGCATGGGACTACATGGCCAACAAAACATTGGCCAGAGTTTCAATGGAAAATACTAGCAGAAAAATTTGCAGATACACCTTATAACATTTTATTACCGTGGGGTAATTTACAGGAGTTAGAGCAGGCAAAGCGTATTGCAGAGAAATTTTCATATATTGAAATTTTACCAAAAATGAATTTACATGGTTTAGCTGGCATTTTGGCTAATGCAAATTTAGTTTATGCTGTAGATACGGGGCTTGGACATTTGGCAGCAGCATTAAATGTACCAACCATATCATTATTTGGTGCAACAGATGCAAAACTCACAGGCGCGTATGGCCAACGGCAAGTACATTTATCCGCAAATTTTTCTTGTGCGCCCTGTCTACAAAAAAAGTGTACGCATCCTGATTTTAAACAAGGTATTCCCCCTTGTTACTATACATTAAAACCTGAGCTTGCATTTGAGCAAGGACAATTATTATTGGAACAAAAAAAATGAAATTAGCATTTTGTTTATTTAAATATTTTCCTTATGGGGGGTTGCAACGAGATTTTAAAGCAATCTTAGATATTTGTTTAGCACGAGGACATCAAATTGATGTTTATACTTTTGAGTGGAATGCTGAACCAATTGCCAAGATTAATATCCATATTATAAAAAAGACTAAACTGACTAACTATCAAAACTATGAGATGTTTTCTCAAAAAATATTAAAATTAGCCAAACAGCAGTTGTATGATGTTATCATTGGTTTTAATAAAATGGCTGGGCTGGATGTTTATTATGCAGCAGATCCTTGTTTTAAAGCATTGGCGACTAACTTTAATAAAACTTTGTATTGGTTGAACCCAAGGTATTATGCGCTGAAAAAATTAGAGGCTGCAATTTTTCATCCTATGTCTGGCACACAAGTACTTGCGTTGGCTGATACGCAAATTAATGCATACTATAAGGCATACCATACGCCAAAAGAAAAATTTCATTTATTACCACCATGGTTAAATAAAAATAGATTTCCAAATAATGAAAGTATCTTAACACGCAGAACATTACGTGAAGAGTTTAGCTTGTCTGAAGACGATAAGTTGATATTATTTGTTGGTTCTGGTTTTAGAACTAAAGGTTTAGATCGTGCAATATTAGCAATTGCAAGCTTACCCAAAGCATTAAAAAACAATATACATTTTTTTGTGATTGGTCATGATAAGCCTGATTATTTTCAAAAGCTCGCGAAGAAAAATGATGTACAACAACAAATAACATTTCTCGGTGGGCGTGATGATATTCCACGTTTTATGTTCTCAGCGGATTTACTTTTACATCCGGCATATGCTGAAAATACAGGTAATGTTTTACTGGAAGCAATTGTTGCAGGGGTTCCTGTGTTAACTACTGCTGTTTGTGGTTTTGCGCCGCATATCATTAAAGCTAATGCAGGTGTTGTTATTCACGAGCCTTTTCAGCAAGAAGCACTAAATCAAGCTTTGCTCCAAGTATTAACTGATGAAAAAGCAAATTCAATTTGGCGTAAAAATGGATTAGCATATCCGATAGCGTGTAATTTAAGTGGTATGCCAGAGATGGCAGCAGATATTATTGAATGGAGTAAACAGTTACCTAGACAGCCACAACAAAAATATGAGAGTAAATTCTTTATTTATCCAGAATTAATTCATAAATTTAGTCAGCAAAATATTTTTCAGTCTGTTATGCAACTTGATGGTGAAATTTATCGCAATTTAAATGGGCGTAAAACATTGGCATTTTTTCATAAAAATCAACGTTATTTTGCGAAATTACACCAAGGTATAGGTTGGCATGAAATTTGGAAAAATTTATTGCAATTAAGGTTGCCTATTATTTCAGCAGAAAATGAATATAAAGCAATAAAAAAATTTGAAGATTTAAATTTAAAAACCACACCGGTGGTGGGTTTTGGACAACAAGGCATTAATCCAGCAACAAAGCGTTCTTTTTTATTAACTACTGCACTTGATAATACTATTAGTTTGGAAGACTTAGTGATAAAACGCGAGGGGAAAAAACTATCATTTATATTTAAAGTTGCGTTGATTGAAGAGGTTGCTAGGATTACAAAAATCATGCATGGAGGAGGCATGAACCATAGAGATTTATATTTATGTCATTTTTTACTTGATGAACAAGCATTAAAAGATCATCACAAAGTTGTTATTTATCTTATTGATTTACATCGTGCTCAAATTAGGGATTTTATCCCTTTAAGATGGTTAATAAAAGATCTTGCTAGTTTATATTATTCATCACTTAATTTGGGGCTCTCTATAAAAGATTATTTAAGATTCATTAAAAAATATACGGGGGCTCCTTTAAAAGACACATTGTCAAATAAGTATGTTTGGGAAGAGGTAATGATGAAAACCTATAAGCTTACAAATCGATCTGCACAATTTGAAAAAAAGGTAGAACAATGATGCCTGTTGTTGAAAAGACAAGAAAAATAATCGCTGTTAGCAGTCGAAAAGATTTATTATGCTTTGGAAGGAAGCTGGAATATCCATTCAGTATTATTTTGCAGGATGGAACAGACTTGGTTTGTGAAAAAAGCTTGAGAATTTTACCTGGAAAAAGGTTAACCCTGCAAGGTAAATGGAAAGATAAAAATGTGGTTGCAAAAATTTTCTTAGCTGCTTCAGGCGCTAAGCGACATGCTGCACGAGACTATCTTGGAATCAAAACATTACATACTTATAAGTTAAATGCACCTGAAATTTTATATAATGGAAAATCTAAATGTAAAGACATGCATATACTTATTTATGAGTTTATTACATCTTCACAAAAGGTAAAACAATCTTGGGAGCAAGCAAAAAGTCTTAATGAGCAAAAAGATTTAATCAGTAAGCTTGCGCAAACCTTAGCACGACAACATACCGTTGGATTATGGCAGTCCGATTTGCATTTAAATAATTTTTTATTGAAACGTGGAAAAATATATTGTTTAGATGGAGATGGTATTCGCTTTAGAAAAAAAACCAAATCGTTGAGCTTGAATAAATCATTTTATAATTTAGCCATGTTAATAGAACATTTAACAAACTATAATACAGAGCATGTGAAAACAGTATTTTTAGAGTATTGCGCATATCGCAATATTCCTGTTACTGAAAATTACTATGACAAATTATTATTAAGCATGGACGCAGTACGTAATCGTTTGAATAAAAAGCAAATGGAAAAAACATTACGTGATTGCTCTTCTTTTGTTTGTCGTAAAACAAATGCTATTTTTCAAGTTTATGACAGAGACTACGATGTTTTTTTGTTAAAGCCATACTTTGACCATCCAGAGAGATTTTTTGAAATAAGTAGCTTAACTTATTTAAAAAAAGGGCGTGTTTCTTCGGTTATTAAAGTTCAGCTAGAAGATTTTGAATTGGTTATTAAACGTTATAATATTAAAAACTTATTGCATGGCGTGAAAACTTTATTTAAGTCAATCTCAAGAGCGCGTCGTTCTTGGTTGAGTGCTCATTATCTTAAATTATTAAATGTTAATACGATAAAACCAGTTGCATTGTATGAAAGTAAAATCAGTAAACTACAATTTAAGTCTTATTTTATTTCAGAGTTCTTGCCTGCAAAAAATATTGTTCAATTTACCATGAGATATGAGCATGAGTTATCTTTATTAAAGCCCATTGCTGATAGTTTGATAATGCAGCTACAAAGGCTTTATACAAGAAGTGTTACCCATGGTGATCTTAAGGCAACTAATATTTTAGTGCATAAGAATCAAGTTATATTTTTAGACTTAGATACAGTAACATGGCATAAAAGCCAATATCGATTTGAACGTGCTAAACAAGAAGATTTACAGCGATTTTTACGAAATTTCGTACATAATGAAGTGCTTTATGCCTATTGGCAAAAAAGAATAAAAGAGGAATTTGAATGATGATTATATTAGGTTTATCAGGAACAGTATCACATGATGCTGCTGCTGCATTATTTATTGATGGTAAATTAGTAGCTGCGGCTGAGGAAGAGCGATTTATTCGAGATAAACATGCAAAAAATAAATTTCCACTTGAGGCAACAAAATTTTGTTTACAATATGCAGGTATTCGTGCGCAAGATATTGATGAAGTCGCAATCTCTTTTGCGCCAATAAGTTTATGTCGCAAAGACCGCTGGCATTTTGCAAAACGATATTGGTATGCGCCTGATCGTGCTTTAATGGCTTTATTTAAAGGTAATCGCCATTATAAAAGAAATCTTGTTAAAACTTATACAATGCTTACTGAGCTAGGATTAGATCCGGCAAAAGTTAAAATTACACCGGTTGAGCATCATCTTGCACATGCAAGTAGCGCATATCATTTAAGTGAATTTAAGGGTAAAACAGCAATTCTCGGTATTGATGGTAAAGGTGAATATGCAACAACTTTTCTTGGTTACGGTGAAAATGGTAAAATTCATAAAATTAAAGAGTTTTATGATCCAGATTCGTTAGGTGGATTATATGGGGCTTTAACACAATACCTAGGCTTTGAAATGTTGGATGGCGAGTTTAAAGTCATGGGCATGGCGCCTTATGGGAAATCTGATCGTTTCGACTTTTCAAGATTATTAAAATATGATGGTAAGACTTTTAGAGTTAACACAAAATATGTAAACACTATTGGTTTACGGCGGTATAAAAAAAATGGACAGAGTTATTATTTTAGTAAGAAGTTAATTGATTGGTTGGGTGAAAAGCGTGAAGGAGATGAGATTGACGATCCTTATATTGATTACGCGGCAAGTATTCAAGCATTATTAGAAGATGTGGTTTTAAAGTTAATTGAGTATTACTTGAAAGATATTTTGGTTGAAAATGGTGGGAAGCTTTGTTATGCAGGTGGCGTCGCACTCAATGTAAAACTGAATCAAAAAATTATTGATTTGCCTTATGTGAATGAGTTATTTGTACAGCCAGCATCAGGAGATGCTGGAACTGCACTCGGCGCAGCATCTTATGTAGCTCATGAACGTGGTGATAAAATAGAGCCAATGCAGCATGCTTATTTAGGCCCTAAATTTACTAACGATGAATGTATTGCTGCTTGTTTGAAACATGAGAAAAAACCAGCATACGAAATTTTATCAAACACGCCAGAAAAAGCAGCTGAAATTTTAGCGGCGGGCAACCCTATTGCATGGTTTCAAGGACGCATGGAGTTTGGTCCACGAGCATTAGGCAATCGTAGTATTATTGGAGACCCCAGTGCGAAGGGGATAGCTGATCGAATTAATGCGCAAATTAAGTATCGTGAACGTTGGCGTCCATTTTGTCCAAGTTTATTAGATACTGTTGCCGAAGATATGTTGCAAACTAAGCATCCGGCACCTTATATGACTTTTACGTTTAAAGTTGCAGAAGCTTGGAAAAATCGTGTACCGGAAGTGGTTCATGAAGATGGAACTGCCAGAGCACAAGTTGTAACAGAAAAAACTAATCCGCGTTATTACGCTATGATTAAAGCACTTGAAAAAATTAATGGTAATGGTGTTGTATTAAATACTTCTTTAAATCGTCGTGGTGAGCCTATGGTATGTTCTCCTACGGATGCATTAAATATGTTTTATGGTTCAGATCTTGAATACCTAATTATGGAAGATGTGTTAGTCACGAAATAAACAATGTAAGATGCATTTATTTTTTGTGGCTAAGATACCGTACCCACGTGTAAACATGGGTACCTACTCTTGATTACATCACAGTAATACCAAAACTAAAATGCGGTCTTGCACTGTTGGTTGGGGCTGATAGTGCTTGACCTGTTGTTTGCGTTGGATAAGTTATTTTCGTAATTTGTTTACAAAAAGCAAGTTGGTCTAGCGCTTGAGGTTCTGTTACCAGTCCAAAGTAATGTGTAACAATTTGTGGTACTGCATTAATCTCAGAGTATCCAAAAGCAGGCGTGTTAAACTGTTGGTTTAATCGTGTTTTAGTGGATAGAGCGACATAATAGGTTTTATTAGCTTTTACGGTAATTGATGTTTTATAACCCAATGGACTGACTTGTAATTGATAATTTCCAGCAACAAGCATAATGTCTTGATAAGTGCGATCAGTTAAAACGGTTATTGGTTTTTTATTGGCATATATAATAACCTGAGAAATAGATGAATATTGATCATGAGTACGATAAATATAAACTCGAGCCATATTTTTTTCGGGTGGCTTATTGTTAGGTTGAAAATAATTACCCGTTTGAATTTTAGCGGATGGCGTGGTTGCACATCCAGCAAGTAAGGATATTATTATATACCAAAAAATTGTGAGCATGTTATTTTTCATCATATTTCCCAATTGATTAATTTGCTAAAAACTGCCAAAGTTTTTTATCATTACCCATAGTCATCAATGCTTGTGTATAAGCAGCGTTAATGTCTTTTGTCATTGCAGCTTTTGAATAACCATTCCAGGTAGTGGGTGAATCGCCAACACCTCTATAAATATAACGATAATGTTTTTCCCCATTAGAGGCATCAGCCATCAATGCAATCTGAATATAATACATGTGTTGTTTGTTATTATATTTTTCACCAATATCAATAGAAAGTAACTCTGTTTTTAAATTACGTTGATGCTGTATGTTATAACCTGCTGGAATGAAATTATGACTTGCGATAAGTTGATTAACTTGCTGGGCGATCTTATTAACAATATCGTCACTGGTTTGTAATGTTTTTAAGGTTGCACTGGTATTGTTATCAGACATTTGGTTACTTAATCGTTTATCACTGACCGTAAAACCTAAGTTTTGATGCTTTCCAATATTTGATGCCGAAATATTAACATGCGGATTAATCGGTAAATAGGTTGGTTGCGATGTGCAACTCGTTAAAGCTAGCATTAAAATAAAAGGAATAAAAATTTTCACAATTTTCTCACAAGATAAATGTGGTTGAATTAAGCAAGATACCTGAGATAAATGATACTATGTGGTAGCACGCCTTTAAATAGACTTTAAAGTAATATTTTATCATCAATTTTTGTAAAATAAGGTAAAAATAGTGATTGAGTTTTTGAAGCAGTTTGATTTTGTGCTTGAACCCATGCCGGATACAATCTAAATCCACGTTTACCCTCTGCCTGATTTGTCGATAAAATACCGTGCTTAGCAAGTACTTCTTTAGGAAACAGAAACTGACCTTGTAGGTCGTTATCTTTAACTAGTATTATGTAGGCATCAGTCAGCATGTTTTATCTCTGGCCACGACAAAAAATAGGATAAGATAAGATTAAAGGTTGTAACTCGTTGATAAATATGTAAAATCCTTAAACCAAAAAAACAAAGGGAGTTACATATGAAGCTATCAACG
>PAMH01000051.1 GCA_002707205.1 Legionellales bacterium | reverse complement strand
TTATTGCGCTTACAATTGTTTCAAAAGTTGAAGTGGATTATAATTGAGTCACTTTTTTTGTACAACCAATTAGGAAAACTATTTTTATGGCTCAGTACATCTACACGATGAATCGTGTTAGCAAAGTCGTTCCACCAAAACGTCAAATCATCAAAGATATCTCTTTATCCTTTTATCCTGGCGCTAAAATTGGCGTTTTAGGACTTAATGGCGCAGGTAAATCCACATTAATGCGTATTATGGCAGGGATCGATACAAATTTTGAGGGTGAAGCAAGACCACAAACCGGCATAAAAATTGGTTATTTACCTCAAGAACCTGCACTTGACCCCAAAAAAACGGTCAAAGAATCGGTACTTGAAGCATTTGAAGAGATTATGGAAAACCTGCGCAAATTTAATGAAATTAGTATGAAATTTGCAGAACCTATGTCTGATGATGAAATGAATCAATTATTAGAAGAACAAGGCGCATTACAACAAGCAATTGATACGGCTAATGGCTGGGATGTTGAACGTAAGCTTGAAATTGCTTCTGATGCCTTAAGATTGCCACCTTGGGATGCAACTATTGAAACTTTATCAGGTGGTGAAAAACGCCGTGTAGCACTTTGTCGTTTATTATTATCAGCACCTGACATGCTCTTATTAGATGAACCCACCAACCATTTAGATGCAGAAAGTGTTGCTTGGTTAGAACGATTTTTACATGAATATACAGGCACGGTTATTGCGGTAACACATGATCGTTATTTCTTAGATAATGCAGCTAACTGGATTCTTGAGTTAGACCGTGGTGAAGGCATTCCTTATGAAGGAAACTATTCATCTTGGTTAGTCCAAAAAGAAGAACGCTTAGTGCAAGAAGGCAGACAAGAAGCCTCGCGTCAAAAAACCATTCAAGCCGAGTTAGAGTGGGTACGCACAAATCCTAAAGGTAGACATTCAAAAAACAAAGCGCGTTTACAGCGATTTGAGGAAATGAATACTAAAGAGTTTCAAAAACGTAACGAAACCAATGAAATCTATATTCCACCAGGCCCTCACTTAGGCGGAAAAGTCATTGAATTTCAACAAGTGTCAAAAGCATTTGAACACAAAATGCTAATTGATGATTTATCTTTTGAAATTCCTAAAGGCGCTATTGTTGGTGTTATTGGTCCAAATGGTGCGGGTAAATCAACTTTTTTCAAAATGATCATGGGACTTGAAAAACCCGATACTGGAGAGATTGTTATCGGCGAAACCGTTAATATCTCATACGTTGACCAAAGTCGTGATGCCTTAAATGGAGATAAAACCGTTTGGGAAGAATTATCCGATGGCCATGATCTCATTGTTGTTGGTAACTATGAAACACCTTCACGCGCTTATGCGAGTAAATTTAATTTCAAAGGTTCTGATCAACAAAAATTAGTGAAAGACTTATCCGGTGGTGAACGTAATCGTTTACATTTAGCTAAGTTACTACGCAGTGGCGGCAATATGTTGTTACTAGATGAGCCGACGAATGACTTAGATGTTGAAACCCTAAGAGCGTTAGAGCAAGCTTTATTAAATTTTCCAGGTAATGCAATTGTCATTTCGCATGATCGCTGGTTTTTAGACAGAATTGCGACCCATATTCTGGCATTTGAAGGTGATAGCCATGTTGAGTTTTTCCCAGGAAACTATACGGAGTATGAAGCAGATCGCAAAAAACGTTTTGGTGATGATGCGTTAACGCCACACCGTATTAAATATAAGAAGATTGAGGCTTAATATGAGCCTCAACTTTACTGATAGTCTGTGCAATAGAAAGAAATCAACAGGAATATAGGCATTCTAAAAAATATGTAGTTCTTGCAATGCACCGATAATAACGACGGCTAAAGATGCAAACAGAGCCAACAACATAGCAGGCTTGCCGCCTGCAACACGATAACTGCCACTTAAGTTGAGATAATAACGTCCGCGCCAAACCATTAATACCGGCAATAATGTCAATAAAATGGAAGTGAAAGTACCTGCATAATTCAATGCCATTAAAAAGGCAGTTGGATAAAATAATACGATTAATAAAGGCGGCATAAATGTTAAAAATATCACTTTTAACCGCCCTAAACCTTTCGGTGCGATATTTAAGCCATCAGCCAAAAAATCTGTTAAACATAAAGCGACCCCTAAAAATGATGTTGCAACACAAATTGAAGTAAATAATTTAGAAAGATGGCTAATCGCCGCACTATTAATCACCACTTGCAGTGAATGCATTAATTCACTGGTTGTATGGCCAGATGCTAATATAGCTAAGATACCATTTTGGCCTTTCATCGGAATCGTACCTAAAATAGCTAAATCCCATAAAATATAACAAATAAGTGGTATTAAACTACCCAATAAAATGACCAGTCTCAGTTTCTTGGCATTTCCATGAAAATAAATACGTAAACTAGGAACAATTGTTGCAAATCCAAAGGAAGTAATCATCACCATTGTGCTTGCCCAAAGCTTGGAAACATGATTGTAAGCAAGTAACGGCCATTTTAAATGTTGTAAAATTAAGAGTAACAAAATAAGAAATGAACCAAGCTTCACAAACATTAAACCTCGATTCACATAATCGATAGTGCGTGTCCCTAAGTAAACGACAGAACCCAACACAACAGTGAATAATAAAGTATCAAACCAATTCTGAGTTGGAATACCAACTAATCCCAATAGGCTATTTAATACATCTGTGCCTCCAGACATATAAACAGCCAACAAAGCATAAAGTAATCCAAGATAAGTCAACCAAGCGACAATTTGCCCTGGCAAGCCTAGCGTTTTTTTTGCCATGGAAATCATATGCGAATTTTCAGGTAACCATAAATTAACTTCTAATATTAATAAAGCAGAAAATGTCATTAGCACCCAGCATAAAAATAATAAAATACTGGAACTAATAAATCCTGCTTCTGACGTTGTCACGGGCAAAGCTAAAATTCCAGCGCCAATACTCGTACCAACAATTAATAAAATACCACCAATTAGCTTACCCATAAATTCTTTACTCAACACTCTATCTTGATAAAATTAAATTGATACCCAAATTAATATAAGGCTATTTGTAACTTGCTCATGGGTAGCATTTATAAATATTTTACCTTCGGACAACATTTTGTCAATTTTATGCTTGACGCCAGTTTAATGTGACCATTTCAACCCACACAATGAAAAAAATAACAAGCACCTCTCACTCATAGGGTTTATATAACAAATCATCCAACTAAAAAATTTTTGCTCACCGCGTTAATTTATTATAAATATAATATTAGCTAGTATTTTTACTCTGTGTTTTTGAGGGCGCAGGCAAATATAATGCACCTGACTGCCCACATGCGGCTAACACTGCAAGACCAATTAATGATAAACTAAGCATCAATACAATTTTAATTTTCATGACAACTCCAATAATGATAGGACTTTTCTTATGCTTGAACATATCATAGTCGAACCACCTGCACCAGCGCAAAACGCCATCATTTGGCTACACGGATTAGGTGCTGACGGACATGACTTTGAGCCATTAGTACCACAGCTTGGCTTACCCAATACACGGTTTATTTTTCCTCATGCGCCCATTCAAGCTGTCACTATTAATGGAGGCGTTCAAATGCGCGCATGGTTTGATATTCATGGACTGGATATCAATAGTCGTGTTGATTGGGATGGCATAAGTCAAGCTGAACAAAATATTATCCAGCTTATTAAGCAAGAAGTTAAAAAAGGTATTGCATATCACAATATTTATTTAGCTGGTTTTTCTCAAGGAGGCGTTGTTGCGCTTTATACTGGACTACGGTTTAAATACCAATTAGCAGGTGTTATGGGCTTATCGACTTATTTGCCAATACATCAGAATATAAATTTTCATCCAGCGAACCAAGCGACACCATTATTTATTGCGCATGGTAACCAAGATAACGTTGTTCCTTACATGTTTGGACAAATGACTGCTGAAAACTTAAAGTCACAAGGTTATCATGTCACTTGGCATCATTATAATATGGCACATCAAGTTTGCCCTGAAGAAATGCATGACATGATAAAGTGGTTAAACTAACATGTATACATTTTTTATTAGCTGCGCACCTTACATTGAAGATTTGCTTGAAGCAGAATTAGAAACATTTGACCCAGAAACTTTAAAACGTTCACATTTAGGGGTGATAGCAACTGGCGATCTTGCCTTCGCTTATCGTGCTTGCTTATGGTCACGTCTTGCTAATCGTGTATTACTGTTATTAGATAAAAAACCGGTGAATAGTGCAGAAGATCTGTATCACCTGTGCCTTAACATTAATTGGCTTGCCCATTTTGAAGCAGATAGCCATATTTGGATTAATTTTAATGGTCAAAATAGAGCCATTAATCACACCCGCTTTGGCGCACAAAAAATAAAAGATGCAATTGTCGATTACATGCGAGCTAATAGTAATTGTCGGCCATCAATCAATAAAAATAAACCGGATGCGACTATTGCTGCTTACTTAAAAAATAATGAAGTCTCAATTTTCTTAGATTTAAGTGGCGAAAGCTTACATAAACGTGGATTTAGAACAGCGCAAGGTGCAGCGCCTATCAAAGAAAATTTAGCTGCCGCCATGTTATATCGTGCCAAATGGCCAGAACTCTCTCAAAAAAATATACCATTGGTTGATCCTTTTTGTGGCTCAGGTACACTCTTAATTGAAGCGCTGATGATCGCTGCCAATATCGCACCTGGTTTAATGAGAGACTATTATGGCTTTACCACATGGAAGCAACATAATGATAATTTATGGCAACAGTTGCTCACTGATGCTAAACATCATCGGGAACAAGGATTAGCAAAAACACTGCCTGTTATTTATGGTTATGATACCGACGCTTACGTGGTAAATATTGCAAATACGATATTACAAGAAACCAAATTTAAGGATTATATCACCATCACAACTGCTGATTTAAATCATTGGCAACCTGAGAAAAATATCGAAAAAACTGGCTTAATTATTTCAAATTCGCCTTATGGTGAGCGCCTGAGCGACGTTAACTCACTGGCTTTTTTATATCGCCAATTTGCTGAAAAAGTCAAAACTTATTTTCGTGGTTGGCAATTAGCGTTTATTACCAGTGAAGCAAGTTTAGTTAAAGCAATGGGATTAGCGCCAGATAAAAAATATAAGTTTAAAAATGGTAATTTAGACTGCCAATTTTACTGTTTTAGCATTTATCAAAATGCTGCACCCAAGCACCAATCTACCCCTCAAAATAAAGTGCTCAGCTCAGGCGCTGAAATGGTCGCAAACCGCATTAAAAAAAATCTTAAACGATTAAAACCTTGGCTTAAAAAACAAGCAATCAATTGTTACCGTGTATATGATGCTGATATGCCAGAATACGCGGTTGCCATTGATTATTATGATGGAAAGTTTTTGATCCAAGAGTACGCAGCGCCCAAGACTATCTCTCCAGAAAAAGCTAAAGAGCGTTTTATGGAAACTTTATTTGCTGTTGAGTCCGTATTTGACTGTTCTGAAAAAGCGATTTTTATAAAGCAACGCATGCAACAAAAAAATAAACAACAATATCAACGCCTAGATGATGCTAAACAGTTTTTTGAAGTACAAGAATATCTTGCTAAATTTTGGGTTAATTTATCTGATTACTTAGATTCAGGCTTATTTTTAGATCATCGCCCCTTACGAAGAGAAATTGCCACACAAGCATCAGGAAAAAATTTCTTAAATTTATTCTGTTATACCGCTTCTGTTTCAGTACACGCAGCGCTCGGTGGTGCAAAATCAACAACCAGTGTTGATTTATCCCCAACCTATTTAAATTGGGCAGAAAAAAATTTCATACTGAATCAGTTAAACACGAAGCAGAATCAACTCATACAAGCTGACTGCGTATCTTGGCTAGAAAATCATCAAAAAAAATATGATTTGGTATTATTAGATCCACCAACTTTTTCAAACTCCAAACGCACGGAGACTATCCTAGATATTCAACGAGATCACGTAGCTTTAATAAAGCAGGCAATGCGTGTTTTAGCACCGAAGGGTATTTTATACTTTTCGAATAATTTCAGGCGTTTTCAATTAGATGAAAATTTAACTCAACTTTATAACATAACTGAAATTACACAATCAACGCTCGATCCAGACTTTTCTCGAAATGAAAAAATACATCGATGTTGGAAAATAACACAGTAAAAATTGAGATAGGTATTCCACTTCTCAGTGTCTTAAATAAATAGCAATTGCATTTCTAAAAATGCAAAAAATCTTTGTAAGCGACGATAACAAGAGTCTATCTCTGCTTTTGAGTCCATGGCACTGGCGATGCTGCGCAAATTAACTGAACGTATTCGACGCAATGTAACTAACATTTTAAATTTGATTTGACAATCCCCATTCGGCACTTGTTCCAATTAAATTGTTCATTTAAACTTACACCCAGACTCGTTGATAGCTTCATAGGTAACTCCCTTTGTTTTTTTGGTTTAAGGATTTTACATATTTATCAACGAGTTACAACCTTTAATCCTATCTTATCCTATTTTTTGTCGTGGCCAGAGGTTTTTATGCTCAAACATTAGTCAGTTAATAAATGCTTAAGATTAACGCAGTATACTTTAAAAATATAAATTTCACATTATCAAAATTTGGGCTGCGTAATTATTATCAATGCAATGTTAAATATGAAGAGGTTATAAATGGACAAAAATAACAACGAAACAACTTATAGTGACAATGAAAATATTATCAATAATGAGGTAGGTTTTGACAAATTTTCTGACGTATCGTTCGAAAAAGAACAATCACAAAAAGATCCACACTGGAAACCAAAAAAATCCTCTAGTAAGAAGTATCTGGTAATAAATAATAAAGATATTAATGACAAAAAATTAGATCTAAGCCAACAACAGCAAAAAAGTCTAAAAGACTTAGCAAAAGCTATTACTGGTGAAATTAAAAAGCAGCTTAGCCTATCTGATAAAAATTTTTATGGGCAACTAATCAATAATATAGAAACTCAATATCAAGAAACTGAAGATAAAATTCAAGCTTATGAGTTAATGTTAAAAAAAAATATCGATACTGGAGATCAACAGCATAGTGTTCTTCTAAAGGCATTAGAAGAATATAAGCGCGCATGTGAAGAATTATTACAACAAGAAATTAAAATAGACACATCATCTGAAGCTCAAAATAATCTCATCTTTACATTAATAACAGAATTGAGCCCTCCAGAATTCGATAACTTTATAAAATTAGGGAGTAGAAATCTTTCAAAAGATGAAGAAAATTGGTGTTTATCATTTCTCTATGAGCCAAAAAATCAAAGTAATATTCAAAAAACAGATAATTTAAATAGAACACCTTTAAAAACTGAAACTGAAGTCAAAGCTGAAGAAATCTCTGTAAAAAAAGAGGATATTTCATCAGCTAATATGTCTAAACCCACAGCACCAAACATATCATTAGCTGATCTCAGCAGGTGTAATAGCCAAACACAGTCCTCACGTAAACTTTCTGTAGCCACACATTCAATCTTCAATTCACCTAAGGTAAAAAAAATGGGCGCTACACGAATGAAAGCAACCGCAATAACAGGACTGATGCTTGGCTTAGGCGCAGTTGCCTTTTTATTTACACCCGCAATCAGTATTAGTTTAACGGTTAGCCTAGTTATCAGCGCGGCAATTATTAGCGGCCTTATCCTCATGTATAAGCCATCCAAGTCTGGCGATGATAATTCTAAGCTAGCTAGTAATAATTTTAATAGAACAATATGTCCATGATAATAGACTTGCCTTATTCTTGATGGCTATGTTTTCAATATAGCTTTTTTTAAGTTATTTGGGAAAGACTTGTGTGCTTTTCAATCGCCAATCCCCTGTGGGGGATTGACCTTAGAACGTACAAATACAGCAAATGACTTGTTCAGACATTGTTGTTTGAACAGTGACATTTAACTTTCCAATAAACTTCTTAACATCCATGCATTTTTTTCATGCAATTGCATGCGTTGCGTCAATAAATCTGCGGTTGCTTCATCGCCAGCTTCTTCTGCGATCGGGAACATTTCACGTGCCGTACGTACAATAATTTCCTGTCCCTCAACCAACTGCTTAATCATTTCTTGCGCATTAGGATTACCTGTTTCTTCTGTAATAGAGGTTAGTTTTGAAAACTGCGCATATGAGCCTGGCGCAAAAAAATCTAAGGCACGAATACGCTCAGCAATTTCATCAACTGCCGCCGCCAACTCTAAATACTGTTTCTCAAACAAGAGGTGTAAAGCTTGGAACATTGCTCCACGCACATTCCAATGAAAATTATGTGTTTTGATGTAAAGTGTGTAACTATCAGCTAGTAACCGACTTAAACCATCTGCAATTTTCTCGCGATGTGATTCTGATATACCCGTATGTATTTTCATGTTATATCTCCTTTACTTTTTTATATTGCCACTATTGATACTAACACATTCTCGTAAAAAAAATAAAATCAGACCATAAATAAATCATTTCAACAGATAATTTTTACAGTAAAATTAGTATTAAAGATTTAAATCCTTTAAAATTGAATGGTTAATTTTAAAATCGCTAAATATAGGCAATCAATATGGAAGCTTTTGACAACACTCAGGTATCTGAAAAAAAAACCAAAAAAAAGCAATTTGCTATTTGGATAAGTATAGGTATTGCCTTATGTTTACTCATCTATGGCTATTTTATATACGAAAATTATTTTCCTAGTACCGATGATGCCTATGTCCAAGCACATGTCGTCGATGTTGCCGCACAAATTAGTGGTCCTATCGAGCATATTTATGTACGTAACAATCAATACGTTAAAAAAGGGCAGCTTTTACTAAAAATTGATCCACGTCCATTTGCAGCAGCAGTACGTCAAGCAGAGGCTCAATTAACCCTTGCGCAACAAGCAATGGAAGCAGACGTTGCTGCTGTCGCTGTTGCGAAAGCAAATGTAAATAAGGCGCAAGCTCAATTTATCGTTGATCAAAAAAATTATGATCGTACCATCACATTAGTTAAAAAAGGCGAGGCTTCTATTCAAAGCGGTGATGATGCCAAAGGTGATCTACAAAGCGCTAAAGCAACCTTGATTGCAAGTAAACAACAATTAATTCAAGCGCAAAAAAATCTTGGTGAAATAGGTGAGAGAAATGCACAAATTCGACAAGCCCAAGCGAATCTCGATACTGCAAAACTGAATTTAAGCTACACTAAATTATTTGCTCCCGCAGAAGGCTACGTTACTAATTTTGAAGTACGTGATGGTTCAATGGTTAGCGCACAACAATCCTTATTTAAATTTGTTGAAACTGCTCGTTGGTATGTTTATGCAAATTACAAAGAAACACAAATGGCTCGCATACATAAAAATCAAGCAGCAAAAATAACACTAGACATGTATCCTGATCATACCTACCATGGTTACGTTGATAGTATCAGTCGCGGTAGTGGTTCTGTATTTTCTCTGCTTCCACCAGAAAATGCGACTGGAAATTGGGTGAAAGTTACCCAACGTTTTCCGGTCAAAATCATCATCACTGATCCTGATGAAAAATTTCCATTGCGCGTGGGCGCAAGCTCAACAGTAAAAATTAATACCTTAGAAAAAGCTAAAACAAATTCATGACTGACGTGAGTAACCCTAACAAAATCACTAACAGCATGAAATGGTTAATTACTATTACCGTGATGTCTGTTGCTGTCATTGAAGTACTTGATATGACAATTGTGAATGTGGCATTGCCCAATATGATGGGCTCTTTAGGTGCAAGTTCAGATCAAATTACTTGGGTACTCACTTCCTACATTGTCTCTTCTGCAATTTGTATGCCCCTAACAGGCTTTCTTGTAAATTGGATGGGTAGAAAACGATTATTACTTATCAATATTATTGGTTTCTTATTAACCTCAGCTTTATCAGGGATGGCTGTTAATTTAAGTCAAATTGTTTTATTTAGAACCTTGCAGGGTATTTTTGGCGCTACGCTTGTACCAATGTCACAATATATTCTACGTGACACATTTCCTCAAGAAGAACAAGGCACTGCGATGGCAGTTTGGGGCATTGGCATTATGGCAGGGCCTGTATTAGGACCAACACTAGGTGGTTATATTACCGAAACATTAAATTGGCGGTGGGTTTTCTACATCAATATTCCCGTATGTATCATGGCTTTTTTCATGACATTAAAATTTATTCAAGAAACACCCAGAAAAAAAGTATTTGTCGATTGGTTAGGTCTCGGGTTATTAACAATAGGCATCGGCGCTATGCAAATTGTACTTGATAGAGGTAATCAAGAAAATTGGTTTAATTCAAATTTTATTATTATTTTAACAGCGATTAGTGCCTACTGTTTAGTGTTTTTTATTATTCGTGGATTACGTTATGCTAAAAATATCATTGACTTGAAATTATTTAAAGATTTTAATTTTAGCTCATCAACCATTATGCTCACGTTATATTGTATTTCTATGTTTGGTTTATTAACCTTATTACCTATTATGCTAGAAAACCTCATGAATTATCCGGTTGGTACGACAGGCTGGGATATGGCGCCGCGCGGTATTACTTGTGCAATATCAATGGCAATGATGGCAAAACTCATTAACAAAGTTGATACACGATTTTTAATTGCTATCGGTTTGCTTTTCACGGCTGCAGGTAGTTATATGATGACTCAATTTAGTTTAAATATTAGTGAATATTATGTTTTAGTAAGTGGTGCAATACAAGGTTTTGGCATGGGCTTTTTCTTTGTACCAATATCTACCATGGCACTAGCAACATTACCTGCTGAAAAAACCGCAGAGGGTTCTGGTTTATTTAGTTTTGGTCGTAGCTTGGGAAGTTCGATTGGTATTTCACTTTTTAGTACGATTCTGTCACAAGAATCTCAAATTAATTGGAATCGTCTTGGCGGTTATTTAACCCCCTCAAATCCTGAGTTACAACAATGGTTGTTTGCACACCATTTAACGTTAGCGAATCCAACAACACCGCAGTTGCTAGGTCAGACATTAGCTCAGCAATCTACCATGATTGCATTTGTTGATTGTTATTGGTTAGGGATGGTCTTAGTTTTAATTATGTTACCGATATTATTTTTTATAAAAAAACCATCAATATCGCAAGGCTTAAATGTAGGGCATTAATTATAACTAAAAAATGTCCAAGCGATAAATTGCAAAACAATTAATGAATAACAACCCGCTAAGACATCATCAAGCATAATTCCTAACCCACCAGGAACCTTTTGATCTAGCCATTTTATTGGCCATGGTTTAAAAATATCAAAAATTCTAAAGGTTGCAAAACCTGCAATCATCCAGCCCCAAGAGTTTGGTAATGCAATCATGGTAATCAAATAACCTACAATTTCATCCCACACAATACCTGAATGATCATGCACTTTAAGATCTTTACTGGTACTATCACATAACCAAATACCAAATAAAAACATGACTAAAACAATAATCAGATAACTCCAAATACTTGTCTGAGATAATAATAGGAAAAATAATATACCCGCTACTGTTCCTGCTGTACCTGGCATAACTGGTGATGCACCAAGTCCAAACCCAAAAGCAAGAAAATGCTTTGGATTATGCCAAATAGATATAGGCGTTCGCTGAGTCATGAAAATATCCTAATTAACTATTTTGAAATTTTACCTTTTTCTAAAGCTCTTTTACTATCAGCAACTTTATCTAAAATACTATTGGTATATTTATAACTTTCTTCTGCGCCAAATGTCTTAGTTAATTCGATTGCCTCATTTAAAATAACTTTATAAGGAATTTCAGGGCATGAAATTAACTCATAAGTACCTAGCCGTAAAACGGCTAATTCTACTGGATTAATTTCGGCAAGATCACGATCTAAATATGAGACAAAAGTTGAATCAATTTTTTCTACGCCATTAATAACATGCATAACCAACTGCTTAAAATATTCAGTATCAATATCACTATTATCAGGATGCGCTAAAAACTGCGCTTGAATATGATGCAAATCAGCATGTGTTAATTGCCACTGGTATAAGGCTTGCAAGGCGAGCTTTCTTGATTTCTTTCTTGCTTTAATATTTAACTCTTGCATTTATGACCTCTTATTATTATTTCTTAATCGTTGTATTTCTTTACGGAATGCTTCTAAATCTTGAAAACTATGATACACCGAAGCAAAACGTACATAGGCGACTTCATCCAAGGCCAACAATTCTTCTTTTACCCATTCACCCAAAATTTCAGCAGACAATTCACGCTCACCACAAGCTCTAAGCTGTTGATTAATACGCCCTATCGCACTATCAATTTGATTCATGCTCACAGGTCTTTTTTCTAAGGCGCGTAGCAAACCACGTCGTAACTTATCTTCACTATAAGTTTGCCTTGAACCATCACGCTTGATAATGCGGGGATAAGTCAATTCGGCTTGTTCAAAAGTTGTAAATCTTTCATTGCATTCGGGGCACTCTCGTCTTCTTCTGACTTGATCACCTTCATGACTTAAGCGCGAGTCAATCACTTTTGTATCTGCAAACCGACAAAATGGGCAATGCATAAATCTTCCTATTTTTTATCTATAAACTGGATAGCGTTGGCATAATTTTTCTGCTGCTACTTTTACCTCATGTATTACCGCTTGATTTTCAATATCATCTAAAATATTGCAGATCCAGTACGCAACTTGCTCAACTGCTTGCTGATCAAAACCACGGGTTGTTACCGCAGGCGTGCCCATTCGCAAACCACTGGTTACAAATGGTGAGCGCGTTTCATTAGGAACAGTATTTTTGTTAACCGTAATATTTGCGCGACCTAATGCAGCTTCAGCATCTTTGCCTGTGATATTTTTATCTGTTAAATCAACTAAAAATAAATGGTTGTCCGTGCCACCAGAAACAATATGGTAACCACGCGACGACATGACATCTGCCATGGCACGTGCATTTTTTACAACTTGTGCTTGATAAGTTTTAAAGCTAGGTTGTAATGCTTCTTGAAAAGCCATTGCTTTAGCAGCAATCACATGCATTAATGGACCGCCTTGCGTGCCAGGAAAAACAAGAGAATTAAGTTTTTTTGTGATGTCATCATTTTCTCGTGCGAGGATCATACCACCACGCGGGCCACGCAAGGTTTTATGCGTTGTGGTTGTTGTCACATCAGCAATGTTAACCGGCGATGGATACTCACCTGTCACAACTAACCCTGCAACATGCGCCATATCAGCAAATAAGTAAGCCCCTACATTATCAGCAATTTCTCGAAATTTTTGCCAATCAATAATACGAGAATAAGCAGAAAAACCTGCGATAATCATTTTAGGTCGGTGTTCTTGGGCCAGCTTTTCAAGCGCAACATAATCAATTAAACCAGTTTCTGAGTCCACGCCATAATGCACCGCATGATATATTTTACCAGAAAAATTTACTTTAGAGCCATGAGTTAAATGTCCACCATGAGATAAGTCCATCCCTAAAACTGTGTCACCGGGATTTAATAATGCCATATAAACAGCCGCATTTGCTTGCGAACCTGAATGGGGTTGAACATTTACATAATGCGCATCGAATAATGTTTTAGCACGTGCAATGGCTAGATCTTCAGCTTGGTCAACAAATTTACAGCCGCCGTAATATCGTTTATGTGGGTAACCTTCTGCATATTTATTGGTTAGTACTGACCCTTGTACTGCCATCACATTTTTACTCACGTAATTTTCAGATGCAATCAATTCAATATGTGCTTCTTGACGCGCTTCTTCGCCAGTGATAGCCGCCCATAATTCAGGATCAAATGTGTTGATTGGAGGATATTGCTGCATGACGTACCTCATTTTCAATGATAATAAAGACTTACGAATCTGCAAAAATAAAATTAATTATTATAAACTAATACAATAGTTAATTAACATCTGGTAAATCTGACGCAAATCTCGTTAGTTTTGATGCAGATATTCTACATCAACCTTGCTTAAATTACTATCAATTGAATTTCTAGACCAGTGCTAAAATAATTTCCCATGCTTGCGGAGACATTGGCATAATGGATAGGCGATTACCTTTTCGTAATAACGGCGTGTCTTCTAGCTTTGGAATTTTTTTTAATTCGTCCAGTGTAATCATACGTTTAAATTTACGCTTAAATTTAAAATCAACCATCATCCAACGTGGATTATCCATTGTGGCCTTAACATCATAATATTTGCTATCAGGGTCAAACTGCGTATGGTCAGGATAAGCTTCACTACACACTTGAGCAATACCAACGATACCGGGTGGCTTAGCATTTGAGTGGTAAAAAAAAGCCAAATCCCCTATTTTCATTTGGTCACGCATCATATTGCGTGCTTGATAATTTCGAATGCCATCCCAGTGTTCTGTTTGGTTAGGGCAGCTTTTTAAGTCATCAATACTAAAAGCATCCGGTTCTGATTTAATTAACCAATAATTTTTGTTGCTCATAACTACGTCCAGTTTAAGATCACTTTTCCTGATTCTCCAGACAGCATCCGGTCAAATCCTTGTTGAAAATCATCAATGGCAAATTCATGGGTAATAATCGGCTGAATATTTAACCCTGATTGATACATGCTGACCATTTTATACCATGTATCATACATCTCACGACCATAAATACCTTTAATAATCAGTCCTTTAAAAATAACATGATTCCAATCAATCGCGGTATTTTTAGGAGGAATACCGAGCAATGCAATTTTTCCCCCATGATTCATATGAACTAACATATCATTAAACGCCACTGGGCTACCAGACATTTCCAATCCCACATCAAAACCTTCTTTGATGCCAAGTTGTGATTTAACCGTCGTTAAACTGGTATTTTTTACATTTACTGCCGCCGTTGCACCCATTTTTTTCGCCAGTGCTAATCGATAATCATTAATATCCGTAATCACTACATGGCGTGCACCTACATGTTTTGCAATAGTGGCTGCCATTATGCCTATAGGTCCCGCCCCTGTAATTAAAACATCCTCACCCACTAAATCAAATGACAAAGCAGTATGTGCAGCATTGCCATAGGGGTCCATAATTGCTGCAATATTACCCTCGACATCATCGGGTAATTTAAAGATATTAGTTGCCGGCATTGCCAGATATTCAGCAAAACAACCCTGTTTATTCACCCCCGTTCCGATGGTGTTTCGACAAAGATGTTGTTTCCCTGCACGGCAGTTTCGACAATATCCGCATGTTAAATGACCTTCGCCACTGACACGATCACCCACCGCAAGTCCTTTAACTTCTGAACCTAGCTCTACAATCTTACCGTAAAATTCATGCCCAATCACCATAGGCACATTGATAGTATCTTGTGCCCAATCATCCCATTGATAAATATGAACATCTGTACCACAAATCGCAGTTTTTTCTATTTTTACCAATACATCATTTGGTCCACAACTTGGTACTTCAACATCGGTTAACCAAATACCTTTTTCTGCTTTTAATTTACTTAGAGCTTTCAATTTTTTCTCACATATATTCAAATATCGTTGACAGGCAAAGTTATATTACCTTTAATTCGTGACCAACTTCTGCAAATGCTGCAATTGCTTTGTCTAATTGTTCTTTCGTATGTGCCGCCGATAACTGTGTGCGTATCCGCGCTTGGCCTTTGGCCACGACAGGATATGAAAAACCTACCACATAAATACCTTTAGCTAATAATTTTTGAGACATTTCAACAGCAAGTTTTGCATCGCCAAGCATCACTGGAATAATCGGATGCTCGCCAGGGATTAATGTAAAGCCTAATTCAGCCAACCCTTGACGAAAATATTGACTATTTTCTTGTAAACGATCGCGCAATACAGTACTGCTTTCAAGCATATCCAGCACAGCCACAGAAACAGCAGTAATCATCGGTGCTAAACTGTTAGAAAATAAATAAGGTCTAGAACGATTACGTAACCAATCAATAATCACTTTATTTCCACTGGTATAACCACCTGAGGCACCACCCAGTGCTTTGCCCAAAGTACCTGTGATAATATCAACCCGTCCCATAACCTTGCAATACTCATGTGTACCACGGCCTTTTTCACCTAAAAAACCTACCGCATGCGAGTCATCCACCATGACCATCGCATCATATTTATCAGCTAAATCGCAAATCGCGGATAAATTGGCAATAATACCATCCATGGAAAAAACACCATCAGTAACAATCAATTTAAAGCGTGCATCTTCAGCCGCTTGCAATTGCGTCTCTAAATCTTGCATGTCATTATTTGCATAACGAAAACGCTTAGCTTTACATAAACGCACACCATCAATAATACTGGCATGATTTAAAGCATCACTGATTACTGCATCTTCTGCGCCTAATAATGTTTCAAATAAACCACCATTTGCATCAAAACAAGAAGAATATAAAATGGTATCTTCCATACCTAAAAATAAAGATAAGCGCTGTTCAAGTACTTTATGTTCGGTTTGCGTGCCACAAATAAATCGCACTGATGACATGCCAAATCCATATTTCTCTAATGCTTTTTTTCCTTCATCGATTAATTCAGGCGCATCTGACAGCCCCAGATAATTATTGGCACAAAGATTAATCACAGTCTCGCCATTAGTCATGACTTCTGTATTTTGAGGCGAGCTAATCACACGCTCCGCTTTATAAAGCCCTTCTTGTTTTAATTGCTCAAGCGCCACTTCAAAATGCTGAATAAATGCTTTCTTTTGCATACCCACCTCTAATCTAATAATACTATTGATGAATGAAGATTATAACCAAATGATACCAAAATGCGAAACTTTGGTTATGTATATTTTTTATGAGAAGCTAGCTCTAAGGTAAGTCATACGCTTTATTATTATGCATTGAATAAGATCCCAAGCCAAAAGAAAAAGCAAGGTCAAAAATCGTAGTTTATAGATATGATTTTGTTATCTTTGCACCGAAATAATACCCTTATATATTCCTTCTTCGATTGAACAGTTAATCACAAGCAGAAAAACCAGGAAACTTCTATATTAAACGGACAACTCAATCGAAAAAGCTTCATTGGTGATATATTGACCTTGATTCAAAAGATTAGGGTAAAATCGACGAATGCAAGAGTTTTCAATATATTGCGGCCGAATAGTTAAGTTTTCTAAACGTCCAACAATTGCTTTTTTGGGGACATAAGCTTCAACAATCATACTTTCTTGACAAATAAACCGTGCATACATAAAAGCCTTGTTTTTCTTAAAAAATACTGGATGCTCTTTGAAAAAATCATCCGTAATATCTCGATGACTTTTTTTCAAAAAATAACTTCTACGCCTTTTAACCCGCTGACAAGGGTTCGAAATAATGTATGCCCTAAGATGCTCCTGTCGCACAAAGCTTAACGGTGCCGGATCTGCTCGTGTCTTTAAATTTCTTTTCATTAGTTTTGTTCTTATTATTTTTAACAGCACACATCTTCGTTTGTACCTTTTTGATGTGCTATTTTTTAAATATTTTGCTAATTCTACGTGAATAATCTTAAGCTATACTTAAGCCATTAAAGATTTTACGCATAACTTCTCTGGCCACGACAAAAATCATGGTGTTATCTCCTGATAGGTTGGATTTTTCAAAATTTTAGCAACCTCTCTCAATTTTTTTACAGTTACACAT
>PAMH01000050.1 GCA_002707205.1 Legionellales bacterium | reverse complement strand
GTTCGATCCCCTCAGCACCCACCAATTAGGAGTGGTAGTTCAGTTGGTTAGAATACCGGCCTGTCACGCCGGGGGTCGCGGGTTCGAATCCCGTCCACTCCGCCAACTTTTAAGCGCGTTATTTAACGCGCTTTTTTTTTACTTATGTGTCTATAAATTTATAGTAGTTAATATTATCAACTATAATATTTTTTTGTGCCCAATAACGTTTTACCTAAAGTATGTAATTTAATTATTTAGTTGAATATCTGATAGACATTGCGTACTATATTCACTGATATTTTGACTCATTGCTTTAATTAATCTGAGCGCAAGGGAGATAATCATTAATGCTACAAACTATTCGGGAAAAAAGCCAAGGCTGGATTGCGAGTTTAATATTAGGTTTCATTAGTTTTACATTCGCACTTTGGGGGATTCATTATTATTTAACCGGTTCTAAAGAACAAACAGTTGTTGCCAAAGTGAATGGCATAAAAATTTCAGAACAAAGTTTTAATCAAGCATTAAGACAAGTCCAAACGCAAGCAGAAGCAAGATTAGGTGCTAATTATTCAAACGATGATACTTTTCAAAATCAATTAAAAAGTCAATTATTAACGCAGCTCATTCAGAAACAATTGCTGGTACAAGCCCTTGAGTCTCAGAATTTTTATGTGGGGCAAGAACAAATCGATCAAATTATTGCAAATGCGCCTGAGTTTCAAAAAAATGGTCGTTTCTCATCTGTCAAGTTTCAGCAGGCTTTAGCAATGTTGCAATTATCGCCTGAGTTTTTTATGACAAGACTTGCAGATCAAGTTATGACAAGTCAATTACAAAAAGGATTGATAGATAGTAATTTTTCTTTACCTAATGATGTAATAAATGCGATTCATCTTATGAAGCAAACACGTGATGTAGGTTATGTTCGTATTAAACCAGATAATACAAAAACCGCTACTAAAATATCAAATGCTGAAATGAAATCATACTATGAAACACATAAGGCTGATTTTACTTTGCCGGCTAAAGTTTCTATCAATTATGTTTTACTCTCAGTAAAAGCACTTAAGGCAAAACAACGTGTGACAGATAAAGAAATTAAAGCCTATTACGCAAATAATCAATCACAATTTATAGGACAAAATAAAAAACCTTTATCAATAACACAAGTAAAATCACAAATTGTTGATACGCTAAAAGAAGATAAAGCCGAGAAAGCTTTTGCGCAAGACAGTGATGATTTAGCCAATTTGGCTTATGAGAATCCTAATTCTTTAAAGGCAGCAGCCGAACAATTAAATTTACCCATTGAAACAACGCTTTATTTTACTAAAAATACCCAAGGTCAAGGCATTCTTGCTAATCGTAAGGTGATTAACGCTGCATATAGTGATGATGTTTATGAGGAAGATTATAACTCAGATGTTATTGAAATTTCTCCAACAGAGCAAGTGGTATTACGTATCCATGCAAAGACACCAGAAAAATTATTACCATTTAATCAAGTTAAATCTAAAATTCAATTAATTTTAGAAAAGCAAGATAAAGCAGATAATGCAAAAAAAATAGCGACACAAATCGCACAAGCGCTAGCACAAGGGAAATCAGGTGCAGCCGTTGCAAAATCATTTGGTTATGCATGGCATGAAAAAGCTGATGTTGATCGTCATCAACAACATGTTAATCCCAAAGTATTATTACAAGTTTTTCAAATGCAAAAGCCTTATGACAGGAAGCATCCGAGCACCACAGTTATTTCATTACCTAATGGTGATTATGCTGCTGTCGCTTTATATCACATTCAAAAAGGTAATCCTAAAACAGTAACCGATATGCAAAAATCAGCTTTTGCTGAGGTTATAGCCAAAAAATACGGTAATGTTGATTATCAGTTATATTTAGAAACTTTAAACAATAAAGCAAAAATTAAAAAATATGTTAATTTTAGTCAAGGATAAATTATGAAAATGGTGGTAAAACCAAAAGTAAGAAGCTTTATTTGCACAACCGCTCATCCAGAAGGTTGTGCGAAAAATGTTTCGGAGCAAATTACTTATGTTGAAAATCAAGGTTATATTGATGGCGCCAAAAATGTTTTAATTATTGGTGCATCCACTGGGTATGGTTTAGCTAGTCGTATTGTTTCAGCTTATGCTTGCGGTGCAAACACATTAGGTGTTGCTTTTGAAAAACCTTCAAATGGTAAGAAAACAGCAAGTGCGGGATGGTATAATACAGCTGCATTTGAACATGCAGCACATGAGAAAGGACTTTATGCAAAAACAATTAACGGCGATGCTTTTTCAGATGAAATTAAGCAGCAAGTTATTGATATCATTCAGCAAGAGATGAATGGCAAAGTTGACTTAATTATTTATAGCTTAGCCTCACCCGTACGTAAAGATCCTCAATCTGGAGAATTACATCGTTCAGCATTAAAACCTATTGGCGAAGTATTCAATAATAAAACCGTGGATGTTATGAAAGGGGAAGTTACTGAGGTAACGATAGAACCTGCAACAGAAGCTGAAATTGCTGATACAGTTAAAGTTATGGGTGGCGAAGATTGGCAATTATGGATAGATAAATTGCTAGCGGCTGATGTATTAGACAAAGGATGTACGACGATTGCTTATTCTTATATCGGCCCTGAGCTAACACATGCCGTTTACAAAAATGGTACTATTGGTCAGGCAAAAGTAGATTTAGAAAAAACAGCAAAAAAGTTAAATAAAGAATTAAATAATGCGGTAGGTGGTCACGCTTATATTTCTGTTAATAAGGCATTAGTTACGCAAGCGAGTGCGGCAATTCCAGTAGTGCCACTTTATATGTCATTACTATTTAAATTGATGAAAGCACAAAACCTACATGAAGGGTGCATTGAGCAAATTTATCGTTTATTTAAAGATAAACTTTACACTAAAAAAACACTTTTATTGGATGAGAATGATCGTATCCGTATTGATGATTGGGAAATGAAGTCGGAAATTCAAGACGCAATTCTCCCACTATGGTTAGCTGTTACAACAGAAAATCTGAAAGAAATTTCTGATATTGCAGGATATCAAAATGATTTCTATCAGTTATTTGGATTTAACAGGGATGATGTAAATTACGATCAGGAAGTTGATATTGCAGTTCATATACCATCAATACCCAAGGATGTTGCTGAATAAAGCAGCAGAATGCAAATGGATTTATAATTTTACATTTCGCATTAGTGTATTATTATTTTTAGTTATTGGGATGATTGCTTGTAGCGATCATCCAAGCAATTATCCGCATGGTAAACATAACCCTAAGGAAAATATTTATTTTACATCTTTTGCTGAACAACCTAAGACATTAGATCCGGCCAAATCTTATACGGCAGATGAGATTGTTTTTACAGCACAAATTTATGAACCACCATTACAATATCACTATTTTAAACGACCATATATGCTTGAACCACTAACGTTAACAAAAATGCCTACGGTTGTATTTTATAATCAAGCACATCAAGTGATTAAGCATCCTGAAAACTTAAATAAGATTGCATATACTACCTATATTCTGAATATAAAACCTAATATTTATTATCAGCCTCATCCAGCGTTTGCGAAAGATAAACAAAGAAAATATTTATATCATAATTTAACTCAACGAGATTTTAAAAATATTCATAATCTTCAAGATTTTAAACAACAAGGTACAAGAACACTTACTGCAAAAGATTATATTTTAGGTATTAAACGTTTAGCTGCGCCTTGGAATAACTCACCAATATACGGTACTTTAGCTAAACATATAAAAGGATTTTCAACGTTTCATAATGAATTAGTAAACGTTAATAACAATAGAATTGATGCTTTACTATCACGGCAAATTACTGGCGTGCAATATATTAATGATCTCACATTTAGTATTACGATTAATGGATATTATCCACAGTTTCGTTATTGGTTAGCTATGCCTTTTTTTGCACCAATTCCAATAGAAGGGCTACGTTTTTATGCCCAACCTATTTTGAAAAATAAAAATATCAGTCTTTCGTGGTATCCTATTGGTACAGGGGCTTATCAGCTTGTCAAAAACGATCCAAATCATGAAATGATTTTAGCTAAGAATCCAAATTATCATGATGATTTTTTTCCTGAATCATCAGATATAGAAGATGAACAATTTACATTTTATACGGGTAAAAAAATACCATTTATTGATAAATATATCTTCAAATTAGAGAAAGAGAATATTCCTCGATGGCATAAATTTTTGCAAGGTTATTATGACCAATCAGGGATTGGGTCTGAACAATTTGCGCAAGCAATCAAGCATGATTCAAAAGGCTATGCTCAGGTAAGTGCTGAATTAGAAAATAAAGCTATTAGGCTTTCAATCGATACTGAACCTAGTATTTATTATCTTGGGTTTAATATGCAAGATCCTATTGTTGGCGGTAATAGTGAAAAAAATAAAAAACTACGTCAAGCCATAAGCATTGCTTTAGATTACGAGGAATTTGTAAATTTATTTATGAATGGTAGAGCTATTGTTGCTCAAGGGCCAATTCCGCCCAATATCTATCAAAGCGAAAAAACAAAAGTTAACCCCATTGTTTATGAACATAAAAATAAACAATGGGTACGTAAGTCTATAAAAAAAGCACAGCAATTATTGGCTGCTGCAGGCTATCCCAATGGCATTAATCCAAAAACAGGGAAGCCTTTAGTGCTTAATTTTTCAGCCACAAGCAATGGCGGCCCTGATCAGCGAGCTCAATTTGATTGGTTACGAAAGCAGTTTGCAAAGCTTGGAATTTCTTTACATGTAGAGACAACACAATATAGTCGTTTTCAAGATAAAATAAGAACAGGAGATATTCAGCTGTTCTTTTTTGGTTGGAGTGCTGATTATCCAGATCCTGAGAATTTTTTATTTTTATTTTATGGTGCTAATAGTAAAATTTTAAATGGTGGAGAGAATACAACAAATTATCAAAATACAAATTTTGATAATTTATTTTTAAAATTACAGCAAACAAATAATCCACAATTGCGCCAAAAATATATTGATAACATGATTGAAATTTTACAGCAAGATGCACCATGGGTTTGGGGATTTCACCAGCAAACTTTTAAACTATCACAACCATGGATGTCCCCTAGTAAAATGCATGGAGTTGCTAATAACACGTTAAAGTATTTATCAATAGATACAGAAAAGCGTAGCCAGCTACAAAAGCTATGGAACAAGCCAAGTTATTTAATATTAGTTATATTGTTGATATTGATTATTTTGATAGTATTCCCAGTGATGTTGATACACCGAAGAAAAGAAAATAGCTATGCACAACGTTTTCATAAATAGTTAATGAGGTTTTAATTGTTAAAATATATATTTCGTAGAGTTTTCTATATGATACCAATTTTAGTTATGGTTAATGTAATTACGTTTGTTTTGTTTTTTTCAATCAATTCGCCTGATGACATTGCACGTGCACAACTTGGAAATAAACATATTTCAATGCAGCAAATTACAGACTGGAAAATTACGCATGGTTATAATTTACCCTTATTTTATAATGTAAAAGAACAAGGCATTGAACGAGTTGTACAGACTTTATTTTTTCAAAAAACTTTAAAGTTATTTATTTTTGATTTTGGTGTTTCAGATGCCGGTCGTCCTATTGGGCAAGATATCTCACATCGAATGTGGCCAAGTTTTATTTTAGCTTTACCTAGCCTTATTATTGGCCTTTTAGTTAATATTAGTTTTGCTTTGTTATTAATTTATTTTAGACAAACTTATCTTGAGACAACAGGTTTGATTATATGTATTATTTTAATGTCAATTTCTCCATTATTTTATATAATTTCAGGACAGTATCTGATTGCTAAAACCTTTCAATTATTACCCATTTCTGGTTATGAGCCGAATTTTGCTGCTTGGCGTTATATTTTATTACCAGTGATCATTGGTGTAATTAGCGGAATTGGTATGGGAGGGCGTTGGTATCGTACAATTTTTCTTGAAGAGGCTAATAAAGATTACGTAAAAACAGCACGGGCAAAAGGATTATCTGAGCTGAAAATATTATTTGGACATATTTTAAAGAATGGCATGTTGCCAATTTTAACAGGTGTGGTTATCTTGATTCCTAGTTTGTTTTTAGGTAGTTTACTGTTGGAGTCTTTTTTTGGAATTCCTGGTTTAGGGAGTTATACAATTGACGCAATTAATCAACAAGATTTTTCAATTGTACGTGTCATGGTGTTTTTAGGTGCGTTATTGTATGTCATTGGATTATTGCTTACCGATATTAGTTATTCTATCGCAGATCCGAGAATAAGGTTGTCCTAATGAGCTACCAACCCTATTTTTTACTTACAGATATTATCTATTTTTTCTTGTTATTTATTTGCATAATTATTATTTGGCGTTGTCGTCAGACGCGGTTTTTTCAACAAATAAAGTCAACCCTATATAGTCGAAAAGCTTTATGTGCTTTGATGATTATTTTTGCCTATTTAACAGTTGCTACCTTGGATAGTATTCATTTTACTGTTGTGAAATCTAATCAATATTTTTCTAAAGGTCGTGTCATTTCAGTCTTAGATATTTTATTTGAAAAAACACAAGCAAAACATGAAAAAACTTATTCAAAACCTTTGGCATCGCATTTATTTACAGCTGAAAAAGTGATGAAAAATGGTATTGTGACGTGGGTTTATCCTACATTGAATATTAGCCAAGCAAGATTAAAATCCTCAGTATCAACAACAGATTTTATATTAAGAAAAATTTGTATGACACTTGGATGTACGTTAAGTTTATTCTTGCTGGTTTATCTTTTGACTTTTAATCTACGTAAGCAAAAACCCTATTATGCTTGGCGAACATTCTATATTACTACAATAATTTTATTGATGTTTGCTAGTATTATTATTTTTACTTCATCTGACTATCATTTATTAGGCACTGATAAAGTAGGTAATGATATTTTATATGTATCGTTGAAAAGTGTTCGCACAGCAGTGTTACTTGGTAGTATTACCATGCTTATTATGTTGCCATTTGCTATCTTTTTTGGGATGGGGGCAGGATATTGGGGCGGTAAGATTGATGATATGATTCAATTTGTGTATACCACGCTTAGTGCCATACCTAGTGTTTTGTTAATTATTGCGAGCGTTTTAGCATTGCAAGTATTTATCGAGCGCCATGATACTTTTTTTTCAACAATGATCATGAGAGCAGATATTAGACTGTTTGTATTATGTTTGATTCTAGGTTTAACCAGCTGGACAAGTTTATGTCGAGTCATTCGTGCTGAAACACTTAAACTTAGAGAGCTAGAATATGTTCAAGCAGCAAAAGTTATGGGCACACCAAATCTTAAAATACTTTTTCGTCATATCTTTCCAAACGTTTTGCATATTATCCTTATTACTGTGATTTTAGATTTTAGCATGATAATTCTGGCAGAGGCGGTGTTAACTTATGTAGGTGTAGGTGTTGACCCCACGACATATAGTTGGGGGAATATGATTGATGCTGCACGAATGGAATTAGCAAGAACGCCTGTTGTATGGTGGCCATTATTTAGCGCTTTTTCGTTTATGTTTATTTTGGTACTAGCGATTAATATTTATGTTGATGTATTACGTGATAAATTAGATCCACGCAATAGCTAGGTACAGTGAGGCGGTTTCGGAAGCCCTGCAAATTTAGCGCCTTGCTTTAATACGCCGTCTGGAAATAAATGGTAAAGGGAATGGCTATTAAATTCAAATTCGCTTTGTTCGTCTTTTAGTAATTTAACTAGAATACGCATGCTAGGGAAGTGTTTAAATCGTGTATAATAATTTCTTAAAAAATGGATGACAAACCAGTGTTGTTCAGTCAATGTGATAGCATCATATTCAGCTAGTTCTCGTGCAACATCATGATTCCACAAACTTAAGTCAATTAGAAAGCCTTCAGGGTCTAGATTTTTTTTATCGATATTGTTCATAACTGACAAATCTTAGAATGTTTAATACAATACGCGACAAATGTATCATAAGTAATTATTGTCATAGGTATGGTTGTTCTTGTGATATTGCGCGCAGCATAATCAATATCAATCACATAAACGGTTATGTTATTTAAATTATTTACATGCCTTATAAAATCTGTATGACTAAGATTATAAACTCCATCTTCGAGTAAAATTAAGTTGTCAGTACTTTGTATGCTGTTTAATATGGTAGTATCATTGATAATTTTATTACAAGTATATAACATCTTAATCCTTAAAAAATGTAATCAGCATCATGTATATATTGCGTCAACACTGATTGTGTAATTGCACGTATAGGTACAATAGTTTTATCATGCGGTACTTGATATTGAGATAACGATGTATCTAATGCAAAGCATTCGGTAATTTCATAATGAGGTAGCGCAGTTAAAACATCTGTTAAGGCGCGAGCGTTAATTTTTTCAGCAAAGGTTGGTAGTAATTGTAAAACCCCCGCATGAATAAAAATAAGGGTTATTTCAACTTCAAAAGCGGCAAGCATCAGTATCAAGTCTAAATCTTCACGCGCTCGTGGGCTTTCAAACGGTGTATTCTTAATTAAATAAATAACTTTTTTTCTTAACATATTAGCGTCCAAATTGAATAACTCTATGTTGATTATAAAATGCTTTAGCAAGCTGACCTAAACCGGTTAAAATAAATGGGACAGAAATATTATGATTATCATGATTATTATTTGTCGACTCTTTTTCATCGATTAGGCCACGTCGAAGTGCTGAGGCAATACATACGTGCATAGGAATATGATAAGCTTGGCTAAATTGTTGCCATATGAGAACGCTATTGAATTCATCTTGCATAGGCGTTAGCAGGTTAGAACAACAATAGACACCATCACCATAAAAAAATACTTGTTCTAATTGATGATTAAGTTTGATTATAGATTGAGCAAAACGTAGGGCAGATTGCACGCCAAGGCTCATTGGACCGCTGTGTAAAACAAGTGTAAATTGCTGCTTCATAATACGAGATATCTCCTAATTTGCTTATAATTTTAACATAACTTTATGGTATTTTGTGTGATCTTTGTCTGAGATGCTTATGTTAGTAAACATTTTTGCAAATCCTGCTTGTTATTTATAAAAATACTGATACAATTATCGTCCATGTTTGGGCTATTTATCTTTAATTCTTTTTAAGGTAAGCTTAGATAACTAAACAATGGAGAGGTGGCTGAGTGGTCGAAAGCGGCGGTCTTGAAAACCGTTGAGGGGCAACCCTCCCAGGGTTCGAATCCCTGCCTCTCCGCCATATTAAAACCAATATAATCCCCCCTTTAAATGTAAAAAATGTAAACTGGGAGTTTCGTTTGATATCAGTTTTATTGGTTGACGACCATGACCTAGTGCGTCATGGCATAAAAAAACTACTTGAAGATGCTTCTGGTATCAAAGTTGTTGGTGAATCGAAATCTGGTGAAGAAGCCGTTAAACATGCCAGAGATTTGGCGCCGGATGTTGTTTTGATGGATATTCGAATGCCAGGTATTGGTGGCTTAGAAGCCACAAGAAAATTACTTCGCGCTAACCCTGATATTAAAGTTCTTGTCCTCTCTGCCTTTGATGATGAATTATTTCCCTCACGCTTATTACAAGCTGGCGCGGCAGGATATATTACTAAAGGAACAGGCGTTGACGAAATGGTTAAGGCGATACGTTCAGTGAAAGCAGGACAGTTATTTATCAGTCCTGATATTGCACAAAAATTAGCGTTAAAACATATTTCAGGTCAAGATGAATCACCGTTTGATGGTTTATCTGAAAGAGAGTTACAAGTGACAATTATGATCACCGCTGGTCAAAAAGTTCAAGCAATTGCAGAAAAGCTTTGTGTTAGTCCCAAAACTGTGAATAGTTATCGATATCGTATCTTTAAAAAACTCGTGATTAAGTCTGATGTTGAATTAACACATATGGCGCTACGATATGGTTTGTTGGATAAATTAAATATTAAAACAGATTAATGGATAAATTATCTAAACCATTTGATGCTGCAAATTTTCTTAAATCTATGACAAGCTCGCCTGGCGTATACCAAATGTATGATAAAGACGGTACGATTATTTATGTGGGTAAAGCAAGAAATTTAAAAAATCGTTTGCAAACATATTTTGTTAAAGATAAACAACCCCCTAAAACACGTGCTCTAGTTTCTCATATTGTTGATATTCAAGTGACAATTACACATTCTGATGTAGAGGCATTATTACTAGAGAATACCTTAATTAAAAAACATTTACCAAGGTATAATATACTATTACGAGATGATAAAAGTTATCCTTATATTGCACTGTCTACTGAGCAAAGTTATCCACGTATTAGTCTTTATCGTTCAAGCAAAAAAAAATCAGGTAAGCTATATGGTCCTTATCCTAATGCTTTTGCTGCAAAAGAAGCGATAAATTTTTTACAACGCACGTTTAAGTTAAGAACTTGTCGTGATGCTTATTTTAATAATCGAAGCCGCCCATGTTTACAGTATCAAATCAAACGCTGCAGTGCGCCTTGTGTTAATTATATTTCTGAGAAAAAATATCAAGAGGATATTCGTCATGCACAAATGTTTTTAGCAGGAAAAAATCAGAAAATCATTCATGAATTACGTCAGCAAATGGATAAAGCAGCAGAAAATTTAGACTTTGAACATGCCGCTTATTTACGTGATCAAGTAACCTATTTGCAACAGGTACAAACAACACAATCAATAATCACAGACAAAAAAAATATAGATATCATTTTTTTATTAATTCGTCATGGTATAGTTATCGTACAAATGCTTTACATTAAATCAGGTGAGTTAGTTGCAAATAAAAGCTATATTCCGATGACACCAAAATATTTTCATCCAGATGAAATTATGCGTGCTTTTTTAACGCAATATTATTTACAACAACCGAGTGATAGCCACTGGCCAAATGAAATTGTTGTTTCAGTTGATTTTTCGGAGCGTGAAACTTTGATGAAAGCATTTTCTCAATTGGCTAAAAAACAAATTAATATTGTGATAAACCCTAAAACAGATAAAAAACGTTGGTTAGCACTTGCAGAACAAAATGCTGAGTATGCCTTAAATAAGCTATTAAATGATAAGGGTAAAAATAAAGAAAGGCTTGAAACTTTAATGCAGGCCTTAGAATTAACCAGTATACCGCATCGTATTGAGTGCTTTGATATTAGTCATAGTCACGGTGAGGCAACTGTTGCATCATGTGTTGTTTTTGATACTGATGGTATGCAAAAAAAAGATTATCGCATTTTTAATATCAAGGATGTTATCGCAGGTGATGATTATGCAGCTATGCATCAAGCATTATTAAGACGCTATCAAAAATATGTAAAAAATCAAGCTAAACTGCCAGATATTGTTTTGATTGATGGAGGAAAAGGACAGTTAAACCAAGCACAGCAAGTATTCGATGAATTAAATTTACATACCACAACCTTGCTAGCAATATCCAAAGGCCCTAGTCGTAAGGCGGGTTTAGAAACGCTGCATTTGGCAAAGGGAAGTCGCATGATTGTTTTATCACCTGATTCCCCAGCCTTGCATTTATTACAACAAATTCGAGATGAGGCACATCGTTTTGCTATTACAGGACACAGGCAACGACGTGAGAAAAAGCGTAAGACATCGATATTAGAGGGTATCCCAGGGATCGGCGCAGTTAAACGACGAGCATTAATCAAGCAGTTTGGAGGGATACAAGCCATTAAAGATGCAAGTGTTGAAACTTTGTCTAAAACGCCTGGTATTAGTTTATCTTTAGCACAATCAATCTTTGATGCATTTCATGAATAGCTTGTAAGTCACAAGGGGTTGAGGTAGGATGACAGGTATCGAAAAGTGAACAATTAAAGCATTTCAAGTTTAAATTGAGAAGAGTCGCGTATGAAAACCTTACCTAATATTATCACATGGATGCGAATAGGCATTATTCCTGTTTTTGTCGTGTTTTTTTACTTGCCATGGGGATGGGCACGAATTTCAGCTGCAGGATTATTTGCTATTGCAGGTATTACAGACTGGTTAGATGGTTATTTAGCGCGCAGTCTTTCACAAACTTCTGAATTAGGTGCATTTCTTGATCCTGTTGCAGATAAATTAATTGTTGTTTCTGCTTTGATTTTATTAGTCAGTGAGGCGAATCTACCATTTTTTTCTATTGCCGCTGTGATTATTGCGAGTCGAGAAATTATTATCTCAGCATTGAGAGAGTGGATGGCAGAAATTGGTAAGCGTGCCAATGTAGCTGTTTCTTATCTAGGAAAAATTAAAACCGTATTGCAATTTTTAGCTATTTTATTTTTATTATTGGGACGACCGGATGCGATGAATAATCATCCTCTCATTGGTTTGCTTGGTTATTTCTTTTTATGTATTGCCGCATTTATGACTATTTGGAGTATGTTAGTTTATCTATCAGCAGCAAGAAATGTTTTAAAAGCACGAGATGAATAATTGTATATATGTAAACCCGCTCAAAATGTGATTTTTGATTTTATTTTTTATTTGTTTTCTTATTAAAATGATGAAATTAATTAGTTTAAAGGCTTGACAGAAAATGCAATTCCTATAGAATACACCTTCGTTAAGCGGGAATAGCTCAGCTGGTAGAGCACAACCTTGCCAAGGTTGGGGTCGCGAGTTCGAATCTCGTTTCCCGCTCCAAAATTTAATTTTATGCTTAACTAAGCAAGCGATTAATAAAATAGAATTTATTAATCGAACTCATAAGTACGCCAGTTTTGATATGAAAATTGGCTGGGTGGCAGAGTGGTTATGCAGCGGCCTGCAAAGCCGCGGACGCCGGTTCGATTCCGGCCTCAGCCTCCAACGTTTATGCCCGGGTGGCGAAATTGGTAGACGCAAGGGACTTAAAATCCCTCGGGAGCAATCCCGTGCCGGTTCGAGTCCGGCCCCGGGCACCATTCTTTAGCTGACTCTTTTCAGATTTTTGGGGTCTTTCCCATTTACGGGGGCACTCATACTTAACCACACAGCACTCTAACACGCATTCTGTGGTTTTTAAAATTACGGAAGACTTACGCCTCGTCTTTGAATTAGTTTCATCTTTCTACGAAAGCCCTCAGTAATTTCGTTATGCTTTGTAAATCTCCATATCCTAGCAATCGCTTCTCTCCACTGATAAAGTGTATCCCCTCATGTTCTCAATGCGTTAATTTTATCTAATAATATTGGCATTGGTCTCTTACCTAATTTTAAGGTGCAATAATCTTATGTTTTTTAATAACATCCGCATTTGATTGTTCGGCTTTGTAAGTTGAACCTTGGTTAAAAAAACTTAAACTAATATCTATCTTTTGATTTGTTATTTCTTTTTCTTCTAAAGTGATTAATGTTTTTACCCCAGTCTCAGAAACTAAGCGTAAATAATTGCCTTGTTCATCAAGCATGAGATTTATCTCATTAATATCTTGTTCAGCATTGTAAATCGTGGGTGATTCAATGGAGAAGGGCTCATAAACATTAATCCTATAATTAAATAAATAAGCGAATAATTCAACTTCTATATTATTTAATTTATACGTACTTTCTTGCAATAATTTTATATATTCATCATAATACTTTTTAAATAATTGAGGATTTAAGCCATTACTCGAATCATATTCGCGGCTTACAAACAGCGAAATACTTCTAGCGGTTAAGTCAATCACCTTTTGATCTTGGCGCTCTACTAGTGCTGAATTTAAATGTTCAATCATTTTGTTACGATGCGATAATGGGAAAGATGCACGAAAAACTTTTTCTTCTTTCTGCCAAAGTCCAAAAACCGCATGAAAAATATTATTAGCATCATCAATGGTATTATGTGGTGTTAATTTCTCTGGTGGTGGTTCAAGCTCTGAGGCTTCATCATCGATGGTAATAACATCTACATTATCCGCTGCGTTATTCAGTATTTCAGTAATTGCGCTTGATATTTCATTTTGAGCCGCTATATCTTGATAACAATATACTGTATAGTGAAAACCATCATACTGAATTATCATCGGTGTATTGGTCGTTAAATAATCTTTGCCAAAAATCTGAACTGTATCGTTATGAAGTTGAAGGATAGGGCGTTTTAATAGATGCGTTAAAGTATATGCTGAATCACTGCCAAACCAATATTGAGGGGGGTTGATTTGGTTATCATGAGAAAACCTAATTGCGAAACATAATTTAATCATATATGCTATTGGATATTCAGAAATATTAATTGGAAGCGTAAAATTTGATAAGTTATAGTTATTTTGAATTATTACGAGTGTGTCAAGTAACCGATCAATATCGGTTATATTAAGCGATCCATCAATTAATTTGGAGATAAAAAACTTAATTTCCCCATAAAAATTTTCTCTAGAAAATGCAGAGTCATTTGCAATAGCTGTGATTATATACAGGAGTTCCATAAGCCTTAAGTGTGAAGCGCTCAAAATGGGTGTTTTTTGTATATTTTGCAGTGAAGTGCTAATTGTATTATGGAAACAATGACCATCTGATGCAATAGGTTGTATATATATAGTGTTTTGTTTGATTGCAGTTTGTAAGAGGTTATTCAAGTCCTCAAGCACACTAAAAGTAATCTTTTGATTCTTCTTCACAGTGTTATTTTTGTGTGCTGGTGAACTATTTTGATTTAAATGTATTATCTCATCAATAATTAATTTAGTTTCATTTTTCGCATAATGATTAGGAGATTCAAAATCAACTGATACGGAATTCCCAGTTGAGTTTGCATTTAAAATTAAAACATTAGCATTGTTGTCAGGACGAAAGAAAATTTTCTTATTAAATAAAATTGCAATTAATTTGATTTCAGAAGGAAGCAAGTGCTGTTTGTCTCTTTTAATAAATCTAATATAATTATTAATTTGTTCATTAGTAAGTTCAAAATTAAAGGCAGTAGCTTTCTTTGATAAAATTTTACTTATAAATACAAACCGTTGTCTTAATGGGGCGTTAGCTTTAATAAGCCCCTTTAGTGTTTCCTTGACTTGTTCATTTTTTGAGTACGTTAAATCCTGAAATTTTTCTTTAATTGATTTTTCACCAGTCGTATTTTCGTTAATAAAATTTCTCAGTTTTTCATCTTGATTTAATATATCAC
Source organism: Legionellales bacterium (assembly GCA_002707205.1). Taxonomy (GTDB): domain Bacteria; phylum Pseudomonadota; class Gammaproteobacteria; order UBA1113; family UBA1113. The sequence continues at coordinate 940 of PAMH01000050.1, read as the reverse complement.
TAATAGAAGCCCATCGCTTAGAAAGTTCATTTTCAATGAAACGATCAATTTTTAAATATTTATCTTTTAATTGTTGTAACTCAGAAAACGTTTGTAAATCACATGATTCTCTAACTAAGCTAGTTATGGATTCTTTAATTAAAATTAAAACTTTTGAATTATGCAGGTTATTAAGTATTTTCTCTGCAAATTCATTTCTATGCATTTCAGCTTGTGAATCGTGATAAGCTTGAATTTCAGAATTCCAAACACCAAAAATCGCATGAAAGGCACAGTTTCCATCAGCTGTTGTTAAACGAGGAGTACTATCTTGTGTCAATGACGATAAGGATAAGGATGTAACAGTCTCTATTTCATCTGTTAATGGTTGATAATCATCATTTTGTTGAGGATAAAATACCTCTTTTGCATCATTGTCAGATTTTAGTTTTTTTGTTGGTGCTTGGTTCTCTAAATCTTCAATAGGACTAGGTTCTCTTTTTCTCGAGCGTTCTCCTGTTATTTCTTCGGATAATAATTGCAATTCATCTTGTGGCGATGGTAAATTGTTTAATGCTTGAGGGTGTTCATATGTTGTATGATTATTAGCCTTCATTTTTTTTGTTAATGGTTGACTTTCTAAATCTTCAATGGGACTAGGTTCTCTTTTTCCAAGTTCAATTAAAGTTTTTATGAGTTTAGATTGTTCTTCTATCTGTTTTTTTTGATTTTGAGCTTCCTTGCTAAGTTGTATAATTTTAGCATTTTGCTCAATTAATATTTTATTGATTTGTAAAATTAATGGATTGTCAGCTAATGCTTGGGTATCAATTGCATGAAAGATTGGGATGTTTGCATGAAAGCTTGAGATGTTCATTTTTCCAAATTGGCTAGATAATTCTTCCTCATCGAAAAATAAGGTTGTTGAACTTGAACTATTTAGCTTATCTGTATTTTGATT
>PAMH01000049.1 GCA_002707205.1 Legionellales bacterium | reverse complement strand
TGATGTTCAATAGCTGGGACAAAAATGACCGTAAAGATGCTAATGTGATTATGTATTTACTCTGTCATGGGCTAGGCAAACCATTTTATGATCCTTTAGTAAATGACACGATGGATATTCAAGAATTATCAAATACATACTATCAAATATCTTTAGCACGTAGTAAGTGTTATCATAGTTTGCTTAATCATTATTTGACATTATATTTTCCCGAAATGGAAAAATATAATCATAACTCACGTTCACAATGGTTCTGTGAGCTACTACTAAAATATCCAACGCCAGGTTCAATATGTCAACTGCCAAAGGCTGTCTTTGTAAAAAACGTATGGGAAATTATTGGGCGAAAAGTCAATAAACAACAATTTATTGAGGGACTTTACGAAACAGCAGAAAAGTCCATTGGTTTACCTGTTGCGCTTGATAGCGTGGCTGTTACCACTTTTAAATTACAGGTCAAGCGTTTTCTAGAGCTAACTATTCAAAGAGACGAACTTGAAAAACAAGCCAACAGCTTTCTGTCGCATCGTGATGATTATCACAGACTACGCTCCATACCAGGGATTGGGCCTATTATCGCACTAATCATTCTAGCGGAAAGTGGAGACCTAAAAAGATTCAAACATCATAGGCAATATATAAATTATTGTGGATTCAGTTTATCAACTATTCAGAGCGGGCAAACTAAAGGCAGTACTCGTTTATCAAAACGTGGTAGTGCAAGGTTACGTTATGCTTTTTGGTTAGCTGGTAATGCTGCAATTAAAATGCGTGAAAATAGTTTTCGAGATAAATACGCTAGATATATCAAATCTAATCCCGAAAACTCAGATTTGAAACGCAAAGCAAGAACTGCTGTTGCGGTAAAAGTTGCGAGAGTTGCTCATGCTCTCGTAAAAAACAACTGCGATTATCGTGGTTATCATGAGTATGAGTGTGGGACGTGATTCTTCTGGCCGTAAGAGCATTAATTTGACTCTGTAGATAATGTGCCGCGTCCACACTTATTTAGTAAATGCTTTGTTAAGTCCTGTTGGGCCAATATGGACCCCTGTATACTATGGTAAGCAGATTTTATAATGTAATGGCGCAATACTTGAATCATTTATGAGTAAACACTTTTAAAGTGGGAGGATTATTTTTATGAAAAATAAATTGACTTCTAACGTAGTCCGTTATCGCAATCAAACCCAAGTAATTGAAAAGGCAGTATTTTTTCAATAGCTTTAATTTGCTCCACCACACCTTCTGCGCCCTTATTCCACACACCTCTATTTTCTGTCCAACATGTCACAATATCGGTTAGCGTAATGCTCCAGATAAAGTCACCTTGCAATGAATTACCACAGTGTGCAACTGTGTCTGCTTCAACAAAGCCTGGTATCGTTGTATCCCAATGGTTTGTTTTTATCGGTATTTGATTCTTTAACAAATAACCAGGCTTAGTACCACTTAATCCATGGCGTTTATACGGCTTTAATAACCTATCGATTGTTGCAGGACTTATGCTCAGCAGCCGTGATTTAACGCTCTGCGATAGTGGCTTGTTATAAAATGGTAGCCATAAGGGTATCGCTGATTTTAACCGCTTGCTGCACATTAAGTCTGTCGCTAGCCAAATGTCCCTCAAAGCAGAAAACAATGCTTCACCTTGATAGCGGGGCTTTGGGCCGCGCTTGGCATAATCAAGCTTATCGTTGCCCCTAAAAAAATGTATTAGATATTTACGATTATAATCATAAATATGACATAACTCATCCAGTATTTTCGTCTTTTCTTGTCTGTTAGCAACATAATAACGACGTCTTATTTTCTCTAAGTTTGCCCGCGTTTCTCTCATTTTTCATCACCTTACCGTCAAAATCCTTCGGTTAGGTTAATTGTGAGTCAACGTTGGGCTTTTAACCCCTAAAATCAGTCTCCTTTAGTTAGGTTTTTTATGAGTCAATTCGTTATATGAGTCAATTCGTAAGAATAAGATTTCCTTAAGTTATAAACGATAGACTAAAAACTAAAAATTATAACTATCGGAAAAAATAATGACAAACAAATATGAACGCATAATAAAAACAGCTCTTCAAAACTATTCTGATCATGCTCTGCGCCCAGGTCGTCCCGATGGTTTTTTTACAAACTTTCGACACAGCTTTTGTGAAACAAAAGATATTACAATACTTAAAAACGCAGTTGAAAATAAAACTGAGAATATAGCTAAAAATTTGATCGAAAAGCGCTTAGCTAATTTCCCTCAAAACAATCATAGCTTTAATGCCTATTTATTAGATCAACTTATTGAGAATTTTCCTGAGGAAAACTGGGAAACCCATAATCAACGAGCAATCATTTATTATGATAGCGCGAACAATAAGACAGCTAAGCATCCATACCTTTATCGAGGAAGTTTTGAAAAACCTGACGTAGTTTTTAATAACGGATTCAAGAGCAATAAAACTTCAACGAAAATTGAAGACTATGCAGATCCTCGCAGCTTAAGCATTGGTCTCTCTACAACTAAACTAAAAGCTGTTGCCCGAAACTATGCGACACAGGTTCATGGAGGAAGAATAAAAGATGCACCTTTAACAGTAACTTATGGTTATATTTATCAAATAGATCCAGTAGGGTTACCTGAGAAAATTGCCATCGACATAATCTCCACATGGAAAATTCGTAGCAAATTAAAAATTTCTTCATTTTTTAGCCAGTTTATCAATGATGCTAAACGTAAACAAGAAGTTAACTTTATTGGATCCATACCGGCACAACACATTACGGGCTACTACTCAGCAGAAAGTCCAAACATTTTTGTTAATAACGCAAACTATACACCTGTAAAAAAAGACGCCCCCCAATTAAAACAAAAATATGAGAACAAGAGCACCAATAACGCTTAATCCACTAAGTAAGCCTCTACCTTATTTAAGATGATATCCACGTCTCTAAAATAGACTCGATGACGCACTCGGCATTGTCACCCCCCTGCCATTCCCATCACGTAGCAAATGGGCAGATAATGCTACCCATGAGTGCTATTTATCGTAAAGAACCTCGCAGACGACGTAATATCCTGATACTCGCCTGCTCCATATTCTCACTACTAACTGGAAGATTGTCCAAAAATCCCTTAGTTTTAGGTAAATTCGCTTTTTTGCCATAATTAAGCGCAGAAAACTGTAACCATTCCGGAAAAGTTCCTCCACCGCTTTCTACAGGTGTAGAAAAATATCGTGTGTTATCATGACCAATACTTACTGCTGCAACTGGAGCCGCAGGATGCATATTTTTTATTGTCATGTTATCTCCTAATAATATTGTTTTATAACAGAGAAACCAGATTATACAATAATAAATGATAACTGCCAATAATTTAACCATCAAATATTGGAGTAAAACTTAAACATCTGCGCATGAATATAAACTTTCCTTAAGTTATAAACGATAAACTAAAAGCTGAAAAATATATTGTTAGGAAATTACTTACACAATTAAGGCTTATAACTAATGTTTAATATCTTCAAAAAACTTTTTGACTTTATCAAACCAAGATTGTTCTTTAGGACTATGATTTTTACCATCATCTTTCATTGACGCTGCAAACTTTTCTAATAACTCTTTTTGTTCTCGGTTAAGGTTTACCGGTGTTTCTACGTTAATATGACAAAGTAAATCGCCCGTAACAGGACTACGTAATGATTTAACGCCTTTATTACGTAAACGAAACATTTTCCCCGTTTGCGTTTCTGCTGGAATTTTTAATTTTACCCGACCAGTTAATGTCGGTACTTCTATTTCACCCCCAATCGCAGCAGTAACAAAGCTAATAGGCATATGACAATGCAAATCATTCGTATCTCGCTCAAAAATGGGATGCGCTTTAACTTGCACTTGTACATACAAATCACCGGCAGGCCCACCATGTATACCTGCTTCACCTTCACCTGATAAGCGAATACGATCGCCATTATCAACACCGGCGGGAATTTTAACCGATAAGGTTTTTTGCTCTTGCTTACGGCCTTGTCCATGACAACTGTGGCAAGGATCACTAATGACTTGACCTTGGCCATGGCAACGAGGACAGGTTTGTTGTACCGCAAAAAAGCCCTGTTGAATGTGAATTTGACCACTGCCTTGACAATCAGAACAAGTTGTAGGTTTAGATCCTTTAGCGGCACCTGAACCATGACAATCATCGCAAGCAACCAATGTTGGAATGGTAATTTTAATTTCCTTGCCTAAAACCGCATCTTCCAAATTTAAAGTAATATTATACTTTAAATCAGTACCACGCTGCGCGCGACTTTGGCGTTGCCCACCACCGCCGCCACGGCGTCCCTGCTGTCCAAAAATAACATCAAAGATATCACCAAAATCGCCAAAACCACCGCCGGCGCCACCACCAAAACCACCAAAACCGCCTTGGCCACCAAGGCCTTCATGCCCAAATTGATCATATGCGGCACGTTTTTGTGCATCAGAAATAACTTCGTACGCTTCTTGCACTTCTTTAAATTTAGCTTCTGCTTCTTTATCACCTTGATTTCTATCAGGATGATATTTCATCGCTAAGCGTCTGAAGGCTTTTTTTACTTCTGCATCACTGGCATTTTTAGCAACGCCTAATACTTCGTAATAATCTCGTTTGGTTGTCATTGTTCTTTATTACCGGTTTTTAATGATTATGAAACTTAAGCACCCCATTAGGGGTGCATCAAATGATTACATGATAACGTGTTTTATTTGTTAATCATTGGATATATCACCCAACGATTAACCCATTTATTAGTTAGATGATTTCTTATCCTCATTAACTTCTTCAAACTCTGCATCAACAACATCATCTTGATTTGCATTTGCATCTGCACTCGCATTTTCAGCTTGTGCATCAGCAGGTTGCTCTTGTTGCGCTTGTGCATACATTTTCTCAGCTAATGAAGCGCTTGCTTTTGATAAAGCTTCTACTTTTGTATCAATTGCTGCTTTGTCATCACCACGAACCACTTCCTCTAAATCTTTGATGGCTGCTTCGATATTCGTTTTTTCATCTTCTGTCACCATGCCTTCTTTTGCTTCCTGCAATGTTTTCTTCGTTGAGTGAATTAATGCATCCGCTTGGTTTCTTGACGCTACTAGCTCTTGAAATGCTTTATCTTCATCAGCATGAGACTCTGCATCGCGAACCATTTTTTCAATTTCTTCTTCTGACAGACCACTTGATGAACGAATAACAATAGACTGTTCTTTGCCAGTCGCCTTATCTTTTGCAAAAACATGCAAAATACCATTGGCATCCATATCTAAAGTGACTTCGATTTGTGGCACGCCACGACCAGCCGGTGGAATACCTACTAAATCAAATTTTCCTAATGATTTATTGGCACTTGCCATTTCACGCTCACCTTGAAGAATATGCACGGTTACCGCACTTTGATTATCTTCTGCAGTTGAGAAAATTTGGCTTTTCTTGGTTGGAATTGTACTATTCTTTTCGATAATCTTAGTCATCACACCGCCCATTGTCTCAATCCCTAAAGATAATGGTGTTACATCTAAGAGTAATACATCTTTCACATCACCAGATAATACCGCACCTTGAATGGCAGCACCAACAGCAACGGCTTCATCAGGATTGACATCTCGGCGTGGCTCTTTTCCAAAGAAGTCTTTCACCGCTTCTTGTACTTTAGGCATACGTGTTTGACCACCAACTAAGATGATATTAGTAATATCAGATGCTTTTAATCCCGCGTCTTTTAATGCAACTTTACAAGGTTCAATACTTCGTGTAATTAAATCTTCAACTAAAGACTCTAATTTCGCACGTGTAAGTTTAATATTTAAATGTTTTGGCCCTGTTGCATCAGCAGTAATATATGGCAGATTGATATCTGTTTGCTGTGACGATGATAATTCTATTTTTGCTTTTTCAGCAGCTTCTTTTAAGCGCTGCAATGCAAGGGGATCATTGTGTAAATCAATACCCGCATCTTTTTTGAACTCTTCAACCAAATAATCAATGACGCGTTGGTCAAAGTCAGCACCACCTAAGAAAGTATCACCATTTGTTGCTAATACTTCAAATTGATGCTCGCCATCAACTTCTGCAATCTCAATAATTGAGATATCGAAAGTACCACCACCTAAGTCATAAACAGCAATCGTTGAATCACCACGCTTTTTATCCATACCAAAAGCCAGTGCCGCCGCTGTTGGTTCATTGATAATACGTTTAACTTCAAGGCCTGCAATTTTACCCGCATCTTTGGTTGCTTGACGCTGAGAATCATTAAAATAAGCGGGTACAGTTACAACCGCTTCTGTGACTGGCACACCAAGATATGCCTCAGCGGTTTCTTTCATTTTTTTCAAGACCATAGCCGCAATTTCTGGTGAAGCCTTCTTCTCTCCTTTGACTTCAATCCATGCATCGCCATTATCTGCTGAAACAATTTTATAAGGAACTTTTTTCTTCGCATCTTGTACTTCTTTATCCGAATACTTACGGCCAATGAGACGCTTTGCTTCATAAATTGTATCATCAGGTTGTGTCACCATTTGGCGCTTAGCAGCTTCACCAATTACGATATTTTCACCATAAGATACGATAGAGGGTGTAGTACGCTTACCTTCCGCATTTTCAATAACATGAGGCTTACCGCCTTCCATAACTGCAACGCACGAATTTGTCGTACCTAAATCAATACCAATAACATATTTAGAACCTGCATTTGACATATTTTTCTCCAATTTCTTTTGTTGTTTGATATATGGGGCTTGTAAAGATATTTTTCAAGTAAAAACCTTAGCACCACAAAAGTTAAAAATTTTAAAGTCTATTTATTTACAAACGATTACACGTGCGGGACGTACAACACGACCGTGCAAGCAATAACCTTTTTGAATCACCTGAATTATTTCACCTGACTTTGCTTCAGGCTGTTCAATCATACTCATTGCTTCATGAACATGAGGGTCATAAGCCTCGCCTTTAGGATTAACGGCTTCTACCCCAAACTTGTTCAAAACATCATGTAACATCTTAATCGTTAAAAGCATACCTTCGTACATCGATTTGATAGTTTCATCACTATCTTTACCTGCAATTTCTAGTCCTTGTTCCATGCTATCAATAACTGGCAAGAGTTCTTTGATAATGCCTTCAACTGCATATTTTCGTGCGCCATCGATTTCACGTTCCATGCGTTTACGAAAATTATCTTTGTCAGCAGCTGCACGCAAATACATGTTGTTGTTTTCTTCAGCCTTTGTTTTAAGTGCTTCAATCTGTGCCAGTAGCTCGGCATGCGAGGGCTCTTCTATTTCAACTTGTGTATCATCTTTCAAATTAGGCATCTCCTCATTTAACTGAGAAAATGTGCTTTTTTCATCTTTTTGCTTTTTTGACATGTACAATCTCCAGCGTTAATAGTCATGGAATTAACCATCAATTGGTTAATTACCATATATGGACTGATTTTCATTATTCAAGCAATTTAATGACTTATCGTTAAATTTTTGCATACTAAACCGATTTCATTATTTTAGATAATGAAATCGCTGCTTGTTTCTTACCTGCCAATAAGATAGTTCTTTTTATATTTAACAAATTGTAAACCCTCCTCAACAGCTGCTACAATCTATCAAAGGCAACTTTTTACAGGACTTTCACAAAAGTGAATCAATTTAACAATATCGGCATTATTGGCCGTTATCGTAGTCAACATATCATAGATACAGTGCAAGAGCTTGTCGATTTTTTAGTCAAGAAAAAATGTCACATCATGCTTGAGCAAGAAACTGCTGAGCATCTTAATACGCAACAATTAAAAACCTATGATAAAGATATGCTTGCGCAACAAGCAGATCTACTAATCGTCGTAGGCGGTGACGGTAGTTTATTGGGTGCCGCCAAAACGGCAAGCAAACACAATACCCCAGTTTTAGGAATTAATCGTGGCACATTAGGTTTTTTAACGGATGTTTCCCCAAACGATTTTGAACATTCGGTCTCAGAAGTCCTTGCAGGTCGCTATCATGAAGAACCTCGCTTTTTGCTCACAGCAGACTTAATGGATAAAACGAACGTCATTCATACCACAACCGCCTTAAATGAAGTTGTTTTAATGCCTGGTGCGATTCCGCATATGATTGAATTTGAAACCCATATTAATGGTAAATTCGTCAATAAACAAAGAGCTGATGGCTTAATCATTGCAACCCCCACCGGTTCTACGGCTTATGCGCTATCTGGCGGTGGTCCGATTCTGCATCCCAGCTTAGATGCTTTAGTCATGGTGCCTATGTTTCCACATAAATTATCAAGTCGCCCAGTCGTGATTAAGGGCGATAGTGAAATTACATTAATTATTTCACCTAAAACAGAAAGTCCACCGAAAGTCAGTTGTGATGGTCAAGAAAGAATCACATTACCCGAGCATGGCAGTTTACGTATCTCTAAACAAAATAACAAATTACGTTTATTACATCCTGCAAACTACGACTATTTTGAAACTTTACGTAATAAATTAGGCTGGGAAGAAAGTAAGGTTTAGTAAAACTCATCATCCATCAGAAATAACGCATTATCATTCATTGAAGAAAGCTTAAGTCTGCAAAAAAATACTTTATGATAACTTCGCCTTTTACGGCGATTTGGGTATATAATTATTGGCATCAATTGAATTAAAATTTATGGTCATGAATAAATGCTAACAGCCATTCACATCAAAGATTTTGCAATTATTCAACAGTTAAGTCTTGAATTACAGTCAGGTATGACAATTATTACGGGAGAGACTGGTGCTGGAAAATCCATTGTTATTGATGCGCTGGATATTGCGCTTGGTGATAAGGCCGATCCACAATGGATTAGACATGGTGCAGAACGTTGTGAAATAAATATTGAATTTGATGTCACTCATATTCCTCAAGCAAAAACATGGCTTATCGAACATGACTTAGATGATGGTGACATTTGTATTTTGCGGCGATTAATCTCTCAAGGTAGCAGGACTAAAAATTATATCAATGGCTCTGCCGTTAACTTAACACAGTTGCGTGAACTTGGACAGCTACTGGTTCATATCCACGGACAACATCAACATCAAGCATTAATTAAACTCAGTGAACAACGTGATCTTTTAGATACCTATGCTGAATTAGGAGATTTATTACAGGAAGTTAAAATAACATTTAACGCCTATAAAAAAGTACAAAAACAAATTCAAGAAATCACAGAGAGTTATCAACATGGACAAGCAAACAAAGCGCTTTTTGAATACCAAATCAACGAACTTGAAACCTTAGGACTAGAAGAAGATGAGTTAGACAGCTTGCATGTTGAACATAGGCAATTAGCTAATGCCGAGCAACTTATTCAAACTTGTCAACAAGCATTAAATTTTATTAGTGAAGCGCCAGACTACAATGCTATTAGCTTTTTAAGTGCTGCTACGAATGCTATTGATGATTGTAAAGCGCTAGATTATCGCTTAAATAATACCGCTGAGCTAGTTAACAATGCAATTATCAACTTACAAGAAGCTGAAAGTGAGTTATCTGATTATCTATCTCAAGTTGAATTAAATCCTGAGCGTTTACAAACCGTTGAACTAAGGCTCTCTCACATTCATGAGCTGGCACGTAAACATAAAATTTCTCCGGAAAATATTTTAGATTATTATCAGAATCTTCTTGATAAGCACGAACAATTAACGAACGCAGATTTGCATTTACAACAATTACATCAAGAAAAAGATCAGTTATGGAATGATTATTTATCACTTGCCGAAGATTTAAGCGAACAACGCAAAGAAAAAGCAGAAATTTTAAGTCAATATATTAGCGATAGTATGGAACACTTAGGCATGCAAGGTGGATTATTTGCAATTGATATCACTCGTATAGAACCTAGCGCGAGTGGCATTGATAAAATTGAATTTTACGTCACGGCTAATCCTGGGCAACCTTTACAAGCATTATCAAAAGTTGCCTCTGGCGGCGAGCTATCGCGTATTAGTCTGGCTATTCAAGTAATTACAGCAAAAACGGAAGAGACACCTACCTTAGTATTTGATGAAGTGGATGTGGGCATTGGTGGACAAACCGCGGCAATTGTCGGGCAACTGCTTCGTCAACTTGGCGAACATGCACAAGTACTTTGTATCACGCATTTACCTCAGGTTGCCTCTCAAGGTCATCACCATCTCAAAATTGCGAAATATACTGAAGATAATATCACTCACTCGAATGTACGCTTTCTCAATCACGAAGAACGTATTGCAGAAGTTGCTCGTATGTTAGGCGGAATAAAAATCACCGAACAAACCATGGCTCACGCTAAAGAAATGTTAAGTACTTAGTAACCTCAAATTTAGTAGTATTAAGCTAACTAAGTTAAGTCGCTTTAGTTTTACAAGCAGGACAAATACCATAAATATTCAAAGAATGATCAGTAATTTCAAATCCTGCTTCTTTTGCGATTTGTTCCTGTCTAGATTCAATTAAATCATCAACAAACTCAACCACTTTACCACATTTGACACAAACCAGATGATCATGGTGCTCACCTTGATTTAATTCATAAACAGAATAACCCCCTTCAAAATTATGTTTTGTCACCAAATCAGCAGCTTCAAATTGCGTTAATACCCGATAAACTGTTGCCAATCCAACGTCTTGATTCAACTGTTTTAATTGGCCATAAATGTCTTCTGCACTTAAATGTTGCCCCTCGCCAGCTTCTTCAAGAATATCTAAAATCTTGACGCGTGGAGAAGTAACTTTTAGACCTGCTTTACGTAAATCAGCATTATTCATTTTGTTGCCTTTGCGATATACTATTAAATTCGTTATATTGTACCCAATTTGTAAAAAGTTTCCTATTGTGAGTAAAAAATGAACCGAATTTTATTGTTAGTAATCGCCGCTTTTTTGTTATCTGGCTGCATTCATCCTTACGTACCTACTATACATCAAGGTAATGTCTTATCAGAACAACAAATCAAGCAATTAAAATTGGGCATGAGCAAAGATGACGTACAATATGCATTAGGTGCTCCTGTTTTACAAAATAGTATAGAACCAAACCGATGGGATTATATTTACACTGTTAAAAAAGAGCAAAAGCCAATTCAAGAAAAACGACTGACTTTATACTTTAAAAATGACAAACTTTATAAAATTGATAATGTTAATTACGATGCGACTACAGCAAAATAACTTCGTCTTTAGAGAGTGGTTTGGGTACATGCTTAATCACGCCAAATGACAGGTATGCGATATGCTGACTTGGATTAATAGCAAAAACAAAATGAAGTTTAAGTTTTTTTTCGTCCAGTGCGTTTTAAACGCGCCTGTTTAGGATCAATTAATAAATTGCGGTAAATTTCGACTCTATCTTCATGTTTTAAAATATCGTCAAACTTAACTTTTTTGCTAAAAATGCCAACAGATAATGTTTCCAAATCCAGCGTAGGGTATTTTTCAAGTAACCCTGACTTCAGTATTGCCATTTTTACTGTACTTTTAGCAGGTAATAACAATGTCACACTTTCTTGTTGTTCAGGTAAAGCATAAACAACCTGCACTTGAATATCAGCCATAAACTTCTTTCGCCCGCTCACAAAATGCTTCAACCAATGTATTCGCTATTTGTTGAAATATCGGCCCAATGGCAAAACTTACTAAACTATTTGAAAACTCAAAGGCTAAGTCTAATTTAATTTTACACATATTCTCGCCAACAGGCTCAAACAACCAAAAACCTTCTAAATGTTTAAACGGCCCGTCAATTAAACGTACTTCAATCATTTTATTTTTCTGTGCGTAATTATGGGTTGTAAAAGATTTTTCTATGCCGCCTTTTGCTAATGTTAAAGTTGCTTTGACCTCATCCTCATTGCGCTCATGAATCTCACTGGCTTTGCACCAAGGCAGAAAATTGGGATAATCTTCAATTTTATCAACTAAATCAAACATTTGACTGGGCGTGTAAGGAACAACCGCATTTCTCTTAATAGAAACCATAAATTCTCACTTTTATTCTAACAAGCAAGCATCAATACCAACCTTGCCTATTGCTTACTGTTTAAAGCTTATTATATAATTAAATTTATGAGTAAACAAAATCAAACAAAAAATAAAATCATTTGCCTAAATAAAAAAGCACGCTTTGAGTATCATATTGAACAAACTTTTGAAGCTGGGCTCGTCTTAACAGGCTGGGAAGTTAAAAGTCTTCGGGCTGGTAAAGCGCAAATTGTAGATAGTTACGTGCTTATTAAAAATAATGAAGCATGGTTAATCGGCGCACTTATCACACCACTGAACACGGTTTCAACACATATTATCCCAGATCCTAGTCGCACTAGAAAATTATTATTGCATAGCGATGAGCTTAATCGCTTAATTGGCTTAACTAAACAAAAAAGCTTTACCTTAATTCCCTTATCGATGTACTGGAACAAAAATCGCATCAAACTTGAAGTTGCATTAGCCAAAGGAAAAAAACTTCATGACAAAAGAGCAACTGAAAAAAATCGAGACTGGCAACGCGAAAAACAACGTATTCTTAAAAAATAGCTTTTCAAAACTTTTTATTTTAACGGTGACTTAAACTCTTTCCTCAAATAATGTATATGCGCCATTCACTAAATAAAAGTCTAATATCAACAATGAACATGTCGTACACCAACCTGTCTCTAACTCAGTTATTGCGATGTAAAATGCCATCTTTGATATTATAATTCACCTGATTATGAGTTAGGCGTAAAATATTATCTAAATTTATATTGGTAATAGTTAGCAAGGGGCATCCCACGATAGGACAAATTTTTTCTGGACGCTGAGCAGTAATATCTTGTTCTTCATTTATTTGTAACGTGATATATCCATACTGGTCATCTTTTAAACTTTTGACGACGTCTTCTTCTTCGGCATAGACACCAAATCCGTGCTTTTCTGCGTGCGTAACAGAATCTAATAATGATTTAATCCAGCTAAAATTTGCATTTGGTGTAGCAAGGGTTGGCATTAATCGATGAAAGATTCTAACATAAACATATTTGCTATTATTATTAAGCTGATGATTACTAACAGTTTGAGAAAGCGTTTCTGTTGTTGGCGTATTAGCTTCTGTTGCCTGACTCGGATTTAAAAAATAATGTTCTAATAAATTTTGAAGCGCAAGCGCATCATTTAATACTGATGCAAAACTAGTCGCTTTACCCTGATAAATATGTTTAACAGCCTTAATGTATTTATCAAGCGCAGATAATAGCATTTTTTGATATTCATCTACACGCTCTGGATGATTAAGCGTACAAGCTTGTTCTCTCTCGAATTTAATCAGATAAGTTTGGAATTTTTGTAGTAATTTTTGTATATCTTGATATTGATGTGACTGTGTAAAACGTTGTCGTCTAAAGCCTGAGTCTGTTGATTGCACAGGCATATTTGCTTGAATATTTAACATTCTATCAAATAATGATTGATAGCGATGAATATAATTTAACAGTGCATTTAACGCGTCCTGCAATGTTATTGCATCTTGGCTTGCTAATAGTTGAATTATGTCACTTACATTGTTAGTCATACATTAATTCATCTAATGAAACCACTGTTTTAGAGCTTGAGGCCTTAATAATTTCAAAGAGCACATCAGTGATACAAAATAATCTTAGAATATTAGGTGTTAACTCATCAAATACAACTTTTACACCCAGCAAGGAACTGGTTTCTTCATTAAAACTAGCACCAAGCCCATAACCCAAACATAAAGAGCTTAATTGGTCTGCTCGTCTTGACAGTGCCGGCAATAAACCTGTATCCGCAAATACCTCGTCAAGCGAAATTGGCTTATCATTTAACATAAACTGCACTTTCATTTTTTTTACCACTTTGACAAGTGCTTTTGATAAATCCATAAACTCACCTTTATCTGGGTCTTTCTTCTCGCCACCAAGGCTTTGATAGTTTTCGCTTACCGGCAAAAAAACCACGAATGATACGCGCAAATACTTGGGTTGTGAAACCAAAATGTTCAATTGCTGCAAAAATTAATGTTGTTACTAACGCCAGTATAAATGTCCACAATCGAATGTGTGTTAAAAATAAAAGTAACGGAAACGTACTTCGCGCATCCATAATGAAAAAACGCGGCACACGCCCAGTATCACGCCAATGTGAAGAAATACGCTCAATTGCCATTAATTCGTTTAAATCCTATAATTTGCTTCTAACTTCTATTTTAGCAGAATCCTTAGCAAGAGGCCTATAGAAATTTTATGTACAAACTCGCGGTCTTAGGCAATCCCATAGCACATAGTTTATCGCCACAAATTCATCAAGCATTTGCGCAACAATTTCAACTACCGCTAAGTTATGAAAGAATTACGACAACAGCTGATAATTTTCACCAAACCATAGAACATCTACGCAGTAATCATTACATTGGTGTTAATGTTACTTTACCTTTAAAAACACTTGCCTTTCAATATGCAACTACCCAGACTCCAGAAGCCGAACTTGCCCAAGCAGCAAACACCTTGCTTTTTTCAAAAGATGAAGTGATAGCTCATAATACTGATGGGCTAGGGTTAATACATGATTTAAAAAATAATCATCATATTAATCTACATAAGCAAGATATTTTAATCTGCGGCGCAGGTGGTGCTGCACGTGGCATATTACCACTGATTACTGAATATAACCCCAATAAAGTCTATCTCTATAATCGAACAAATCAACGTTTACATCGTTTAATTGAAGATTTGAAGCTATCTAATTGTGAGCAGCTTCATAAAATAACATTCAACACAAAGATCTCACCAAGCTTATTAATTAATTGTATAGCGCAAGATGGATTTTATATGCAATTTAAATCAACCTCGTTAAATTTAGTACAAACTTTTTGTTATGATTTAAATTATGGTCATTTTCATAACAGTTTTGTCGACGTCATGAAAATACAAGGTAATAAAAATTACTGTAATGGCTTAGGCATGTTAGTTGCACAAGCAGCAAAAGCCTTTGAATTTTGGTTTGAACAAATACCAGAAACGCAAAGTGTATTACGCTTAATAAGCGCTATTGACAAGCTTCCCCCATCCTGATTCAATAAGTCATGATATAAACTCATGCAGGATGCTATGAAAAAAACAATTATCCTTATCTTTGCCTTATTATTAGCTGGATGTGCATCAAATACGCCACAAAAACCCGTTGATCCTAGTTTA
>PAMH01000048.1 GCA_002707205.1 Legionellales bacterium | reverse complement strand
CTAAACCCTTTGCCAAAATTTTGTCAACGGCTGCGGGTTTGCCAAATTTTACAAGATTATGTTTTTCAATCCAGAAAAAAGACTCATCAAGTTGATGAGAAGGGCATTTTTGCATGATGTAATAGCTTGTAATATCTAAATGAAAATGTGTGAATGTATGACGAAATGTCATGATGGGGACTAATGATGAAGATGCACCTATTTTTTTTTGTAACCAACTTTCAGCAGCAGTTAAGTTGTCAAAGCTGGGTAGGCACCATAAGCCCCCCCAAATGCCAGTATCGGGGCGTTTATTAAGTAAGATATGCTGTTTAGCATTTTCAACAACAAGCATTACG
Organism: Legionellales bacterium; assembly: GCA_002707205.1. GTDB lineage: Bacteria > Pseudomonadota > Gammaproteobacteria > UBA1113 > UBA1113. Next base: position 19,953 of record PAMH01000048.1, on the reverse strand, counting down.
GTTGATTTAATAGGTAAAGTTTTTTTAGGTTTTTTGGCTGGAAAGTTTGTTTGTGTTTGACATTGATATGCAATGCAATATTTTTGCAGGGGACAGTTGTTACAATCTGGTGAAGATCGTGTACAAATCATGGCACCTAAGTCCATCATGGCTTGTGTATAATCTCTGATTTTTTTTGAGGGTGTATAGTATTCACTATATGCCCAAAATTTTTTAAGTATTTCTGTTTTACCAACCCAGCCATTAAGCGCAAAGCAGCGTGCCAATACACGTTTAACATTACCATCGAGGATGCTTGCTGATTTTTGGTGTGCTAGTGCCATAATTGCGCCAGCTGTTGAGCGCCCAACACCAGGTAATTGATTTAATGCCGCTAATGTGGAAGGAAAGATGCCATGATAATGATGACTGATAATTTGTGCTGTTTTATGTAAATTTCTTGCTCGGGCATAATAACCAAGACCTGCCCATAGACTTAATACTTGTTCGATATTTGCGTTTGCCAGATCATTGATTGTTGGAAAGTCATGAATAAATTTTTCAAAATATGGAATAACTGTCGCCACTTGTGTTTGTTGCAGCATAACTTCAGAGAGCCAGACTTTATATGGTGTTATTTCTTGTTGCCATGGTAAGTCTTTGCGGCCATATTGTTGATACCATGTTAATACGGCATGTTGAAATATCTGAGGTGTGATGGTATTTTTTATCATTTTAACCCGTTTATTAAATGGTTTGGGTATTCGATAGCGCTCCCACATTGGAATGTGGGAGCGATTTCATTGCTAAATTTATTAATATTTGTAAATGAACTTATCTAGTTAAATAAAGATTTAATTTGTTTACCTAAGTCTTTACTCGTTTTATTTAAATCTTCACCAATATGTTTTAATTGTTTACCTACCTTTTCTTTTGTTGCTTGTAAAGTCATGTTATTCATATTTGGTGAAACTTGCGGATGAGATAGTGTCCCTTGAATTTTCAATGGGATTGTTCCACCAACTGCATCTTGTAGTTTTGTGACGGCAGGAATGTTATTGGTGAGCGCAGTAACATCCATAGACATATCTAGTTTTTGTGTTACAAGATCAATATTACCCTTGCCTGTAACTTTAATGACCGGAGAATTTAATACGAGGTCATTGGTTGATGCGATGCCGTTATTGATGGTAAGTGTTGCTGCAGTATTAGTAAATGTTGTTGGTTTATTTTCAACATTATTTGCCGGTTGTCTAAAAAATAATGACGCGGCTGTGTTAACTGCTTGCATTAAGTGAAAACCTTGGATTTTACCATTTTGTATAGAGAAACCTGCAGTGCCTGTTAGTGAGCGTAAAAGCGCAGTATTGTTCATGCCTTGTGCGCTTAAATTTGCATTGACATTAGCAATCCCTGATAGACGACTTTTACCATTAACAGCAATGATTAAAGATTGAATTTGAACATTATTTAAGGTTTCTGAAATATGGTATTTGGTTTTTGATTTTGTGCAATCAGCAATAAGGTTTGCACGCAGTTTGCCGCCATAGACATTGGCAGTGAGCGGACCAATAGCAAAAACCCCTTGTTGAATATTGATTAAACTAGATACATTGGTTAATTGCACTTTATTAAAAATAATTGAATTAGCCTTAACCTCACCGTTTAAGCTGGCATATTCAAAGGGTATTTTGTAAGTATTGTTATTCGTCGGTTTACTGACAGACTCAATAGAATTTTTAGCCATCTTTGTTTTTGTCGTTTGCACTGTTTTTGCTGTTTCTTGCTGTTTTATTTGATAGTCATCTAAATTAATTGCGTTGATAGCAAGATTAAAATGACCAATTAATTTTTTTAGGTTACTGATATCAGCTGAGCCATTAAGTGTTGTATTATCAATATTTGCTTTTATAGTTGGTATATTCAGGCTATTTTCAGTTCCTGAAAATTGTAAATTGGCATCAACTGTTTTTAAGGCTTGAGGATTTGCAAATGTTATTTGAGGATTAATACTATTGATAAGCGTGGCTGCATTCAAAGTAGGGATATTTATCTTGCCTTGAAATGCCAGTTGTCCTGTTAAAATATGATTTATTGTCAGTTGCCCATTGAGCTTTAATTGATTAAGTTCCATGCTTAAATCATTAAGATTAGCAATCTGTTTATTTAAATTGATTTGCAAATTGGTTTTTAATGTTAACGTAATTTTTTGATTTGTTGTATTATTTTGCGTGTAGGCGGTTAAGCTTAGTGGAAAGCGATCACCCTTGACATTAATATCTTGGCTTTGCAATTGTTCAATTGCGTAGCGATGGTGAATTTGCATTTGTGCATCATCCCAATTAATGATGATATTGTGAAGTGAAATATTCGAGACCAATAATTGTAATTTTTTATCAGTACTTTGAGTTTCCGACGCTTGTGTTGGGCTCACAGGAAGGTTTTTAGTGCTTGATGTTTTTTTTGATTTTGCCATGTCCTGCCAGTTATTTTGGCCTTGTGTATTTTTCATTAAATTTAAGGTTAAATCTTGTATGCTTAATGTCCCTGCTTGAATCTTGCCTGAAAAAAGAGGCAATACTTTCAAGCTTGCTTTGGCGTGGCCAAGTTCAGCAAACGGCATTTGGCCAAAACCAACGGCATTACTTAATGTTGCATCATTAACTTCAAGCCCAACCCATGGAAAGAAAGACCATTGAATATCTCCATTGATTGTTAACGTTCGACCTGTGGCTTTAAATACTTGTTGGCTAATATCATCTTTAAAGTTGTTTGGGTTAACAAAAGTGACAAGCCCAATAATCAGAATAGCGATAATGAGCATCAGACTGATTAAACTAATTACCAGATATTTAATGAATTTAGCCATTTTAAAATCCTTAAAAGTTACTTGACGTTATTTTAGCATTGTTTGTGGGAAATGTGTTCAAAATGTAGATTCATCAGGTTGAAATTTTTCATGTTGAAAAAGTTTTTTCTGCATTCGTAGCAGATGTTCAAACAGGCGCTTTGAATATGAAGGATAGGTTTATATTTTTAACTGTACATGATGTGTGGGCTTGGCTTGATTTATCAGCTGTTGTACACTGGCGTGATATTGCTGGCTGCTAATTTGTACTTGTGCCATTTTTGTAAAGCAAAAAGCAATAGCAACTAATAGTCCAAAAATAATAGTCATTTTTTTCATGAGAGACTCCTTTTCTCATATTTATTTCTATATTTAAATGTAGACTAAATTTTATTTATTTGCCGAGAGTTTATACGAATGATCAATTTTCAAAAAACAAAATTTATTACGAGCGCAGCTCAGTTAAACCAGCTTGTTGAAGATAGCCTTGCTGAAGTTGCTTTTGCTGGGCGCTCAAATGCAGGAAAATCTAGTGCAATCAATGCAATTGTGGGCATGAATGGGTTGGCTAAAACCAGTAAAACACCGGGAAGAACACAATTAATTAATTTTTTTGAAGTAGACAAACAACGCTATTTGGTTGATTTGCCGGGTTACGGATATGCAAAGGTACCAGCAGCAGTGAAGGCTGCATGGCAGCAAACATTAAATCGTTACTTGGAAGTGCGTGAGCCGTTAAAAGCATTGATTTTAATTATTGATATTCGTCATCTACTTAAACCCTTTGACCAGCAAATGATTTCTTGGGCAATAGCAAGTAATTTGCCAATACATGTTATTCTCACAAAAGCGGATAAACTCAGCACTAACCAAGCCAAACAGGCGTTATTTAGTTTTGAAAAACAAATACCCTCAGGTGCTCTAGTTACCGCTCAAATTTTTTCTGCATTAAAAAAACAAGGGGTTGATGAAGCTAGAAAAATTATTTCAGCGTTTTTATGTCAAAATCTCGATGATAAGACTGAATGATATGTTTAAACGACTTAGCATTTTAGCGCTGTTTCATGATTCAGGATTTGCCAAGCAAAAAAAACCCTAGAACTTGTCTAGGGTCATGAGTTAGAAACTTGGTTTGGGGAAAAACCAAGTTTATCCCACCGAGAGGAGGGGTGGGATCACGCTTTTCCAGCGCACCCAATGTAAGACACTGCTGCACAAAAAAAGTTCAACATATAAACTTTTGTGCTTTATAAATTAAAATATCAATTAAAAACAAAAGGTTAAATTTATATTTTAAAATAGTTTAGCAAATGACGCTTATTTTTTTATGAGAGAATAAATATATTCGTGAATAAAGCCAAGATGATTTTTTTGCCATTTTTCATGCCAATAGTCTTGTTCCATGCATTTATCCTTCAAAGATATATGTTATTTCTAAATCGGGAAAACTTTCGAGTATTATTTTTTCATGCGTTTTCAAGAAAATTAATTTTAAATTAGCACCAGCATCTTGCGTGAAAAATACAGGAATATTATTCTGCCTTAATGCCCAAACTTTTTGCATTTCAATGAATGTTTTGTCCGTACTATAATAAATAGGTGGCCAAGCTGTTTGCATGGTTGCATGCATTGCAATAGCATTACTTTCCGCAAGTTGTCCAAACTTTAAAAAATCTTTTTGATGTATTGCAGTGGTAATATTAGCTAAATTTTCCTCGACTAGTGCAGGCCATTGTGAATAAAAAGGTGATGTTGCGACAGTTAAATTCATCGCATCTCTTGATGAAATGGGCTTTTCAATTGATGAGATAAGATTTAAGCCAATACACAAATTTGGCCATGAATCGCTAAGTGGCATTGCATAACTATCATGACCGTCAGAAGCATTTCCTTTTTCCCAATAAACAAAGCCATTCCAAAATGAGCGGCAAGCACTACCACTGCCCATGCGTGCGAGTAATGAACATTGAGATAAACTTAAGTGCCACTGATAAATGTCATTTAATGCAAGCGTTAAGGCAGCAAAGCCACTAGCTGATGAGGCAAGTCCCGCGGCTGTTGGAATATTATTTTTAGTTTCAATGATGAAAGCTTCGTCATGATAACGAAATAAATTAATAAAATCTTTAGTTTTTTGATAGAAAGAGGTTGTCTCGGCAATAGATTTACCATTCAATATCAGTTGATCGCTTGCAGCATCCGATAAAGTGAGCGTAGTTATTGTGCCATGCCTTGGCAATGTAACTGATAAAGAAGAGGTAACCGGTAAGTTCAAACCACTATCACGCTTGCCCCAATATTTAATCAATGCAATATTTGTCGGTGCAAAAAAGTGAGCGCTTGATTTTTCTGGTTGTTTTTTAAAGTTTAATTTTGTAATAAACTCAGCAGGCATCATGAATAATAACTCCTTGTTGCGCTGTTTGAATTGTCATTTGCTCGGTTTGGTTTAGTGATGCGCAAGGAAAACTATTTTCAGGTAAATTGCCCAGCACCGCAATGCAATCGCCTAAACCTGAACCTGAAATTTTAGCGCCAAACACTGGATAATGTTTTACATGCTGAATAATTTTTTCTGAGACCAGATCGCTAACGCCAAGCATTTTTTGACAAGCTTGATGTGCCTGCATGAGTTTTCCAAGCTGTTTTAAGTCATTTTTGCTAAGAGCTAAAACAGCTTGTTGTGAAATTTGATGCATATCCAGAAAAATTTGCTGAGATTGTTTTGGGTTTAACTGTTTAAATGCGTTTACTTTTTTAATCACTTCAGTGGTTGGTGTTTTATAACCGCAGTATATGAGTGAAATTGGTAAACTTATAGGTAAGACTTGATAGCTTAGTGGTTGCATTTGGTAAGTTACAATCGTGCCCATTGTACTTGCTAAAGCATCTGTACCTGAGCCGCGCCCTTGCACGTGTTGAATGATGGTACGACTTGTTAGAAAAATATCTTCTTTATTTTGTGATTGTGTCAATAAATAATTGAGTGCAGCAACAGTTGCAACGGTAATTGCGGCAGAAGAACCAAATCCTTTTGTATGGGAGAATGAAGTTTCTACAAAGATATCCATGCCTTGTTGGAGCTGTGATTGAAAGTGATTAATTGCTGCTAAAATAAATTCAAATGGTTTTTTAATACTGAGGCTATTTAAATTCGTTTGATGTTGGCCTAATGAAGAATTGATTTGAATGTTCAAATCCTTGCGTGGTTGAATCTTGACAGTTAAGCGTGTATCGATAGCCATTGCAATAGCCAAGTGGCTCTCTAAAACTGCATGCTCACCAAAAAGCATCATGCTGCCAGGGGCTGATACGGTAATACTATTGCAGACCATCGGAATCACATTGGATCGTTTGTACATTATAGCCATGAGCTTCACAAAATTTCTGAGGTGTATTTTCACCGATAATCATGAGCATACCAGCGGTATTACCCGATATACTACCTGCACCGCAAATTTTTGCGGCATAGCCCAGATTTTCCAGTTGTATAATTAAGTTTTGAATTTTTTCAGGAACAACGCCAATTTGACAAAGTAAGCGGTGATTATCTTTGGTTGCATTTTTAAGTGCATGAATATCGCTATTATTTAAAGCTTGAATAAAATGTTGGGTAACATCTGTAAAGTCACTTTGAAGATTGGAATTCTCAAAATGTATTTTTACTTGTTCAACACATTCGCCAGTACTTGATTCTGGTTTGCCTGTATTAACCATAAAAAATGGTATAGGAGGCTGTGGTAATTTATTAAACTCACCATTTTGAAAAGCCAAGCAACCGCCTTGTAATGAAACGCGAATATCAATACCGCTGGATTTTCCATGTTGTAAGTTTTCAGCATCTAACGCATGTTGATAATAGTATTCTTTATCAAAGTTTTTTTGTTGCGAAAGTGCGCTTGCATGCATGACAGCCAAAACCATGGCTGCGGATGAACCCATGCCAGCACCAATGGGAATATCTGATTCTGTGGTTAATTTTAGTCCGCTATCATAATGATGATTAATATTTTCTAAAAAATGACTGAGGGCGTATTGTGAGAGTTCAAATGGTAGTTTTAAGACTTCTTTGATGCTGCGCTCACCACGTTTAAAAGACTCATAACCTTCACCAAGTCGATGCTTAACGTCTTTCAATGCTTTTTTTGTCATTGATTTATGGTAAGACAAATTTAATAAGTTAAATGAGATTAATGAATCAGATTGTTCCATTGCGGTGGCTTTGGCATAACGATTAACGGCCATAGCTACAGCTGGTGCGCCATAGACTACAGCATGTTCACCAGATAAGATGAGTTTTCCAGGGGCTCTTGCTGTTTTCATACAGTCGATTTTTCTATGATTCCATGGCGCTCCATTGCAACATGGCTACGCATTAACTCTCCTGGATTAGTTTGTGCTGCCATCAGTGATAATTCACCACATAAAACAGCACCGGCACAAATGATTGCAAGACGTTTTGCATTGATACCGGGTGCATTATTGGCATGGCAGCCCATTATTGTTAAATTTTCTTGTACGAAAGGTAAACCTTTACCATTACCGACAGTACCCACGATAATGTTAGGTAATGTTGCTGAAAAATAGAGCTCATCTTGACGCATTTCTGTATGTACAATACCTTGTGAGCCTTCAACAACATTTGCGCCGTCTTGCCCTGTCGCAATATAAAAAGCAAGTAACATATTAGCAAAGTGCGCGTTGGCTGATCTGAGGCTACCGGCAATATTACTACCAATAAGATTTTTTTTAAGATTTAATTCAACAATTAACTCAGGTTCAGTTTTTAAAGTTTCATGGCAAATTTTTCTAGGGATAAGAATTTCGGTTACAACATTTTTTCCTCGGCCTAAAATCCCATTAACCGCAGATACTTTTTTATCAACACAAAAATTGCCTGATACTGAGACATGCTTTAAGCAGGTAAATTGACTTAATAACCAGTTCATTATGCTATCTGCTGCTTGGGTTACCATATTATGGCCAGAGGCATCGCCAGTTGAAAGCTCAAAACGTAAATATAATAAATTACCAATAATTTGATGATGAATATCTAACAATTTAGCAAAACGACTTTTTTCTGTAATTAATTGTTGCAGTGTTGCAAATTGCGTTTTCAAATGAAGCGCAACATTAACCGCATCTTGAGCTGAACTTGCCTCAAGCACAATGGAGCGACACATGCGCTCATCAATGAGGGTTGCTCGAATACCGCCACATTGCCTTGATACCTTTGCACCTCGGTTGGTGGTTGCCCATAACGGCGTTTCATAAGTTGCTAATGGAACAATAATTTCATCATTAACCTCTTGCCCAATAATTTTCATGGGGCCAATGGTTTTCATCGGAACGTTCGCAAACTCTGCCATAGTTTCCTCTTCATTGTTAGGCAATGCCTAAGTGGCAATAAATTCGCCTATTATATACTAAAATAACCTCAAAATGCGATTTTTAACTTTATCTTTTTTCTGTTACTTAAATGCGCTTTTACTTTGAGATTTATGATAGTGTCTTTTGCCTAGGTGCTTAATTTGTTATAATTTTACTTCATATGTGTGTGCCGAATGTGCTTTTAAAAAGTGAGTAATGAGAAAAATATGTTAAATATTGAGCCTGAAGTCATTTTGGTTGATGAACATGATCAGCAAATAGGCACAGCAAAGAAATTGGCGGCACATCAACAAGCGCTATGTCATCGGGCATTCTCTGTTTTTGTGTTGCGTAATAGCGCAATAGGTACTGAAGTGTTATTACAACAACGTCAGGTCAATAAATATCACTGTGGTGGACTGTGGACAAATACTTGCTGTTCACATCCCTATCCCAATGAAGATACCCATGTTGCCGCTGAGCGGCGATTATTGGAAGAAATGGGTATCAAGGCAACCGTCCAATTTATTGGAAAATTTCATTATGTGGCAAAATTTGAAAATGGTTTAACAGAAAATGAAATTGATCATGTTTTCATTGCACCATTTACGCAACAAGATTTTCAGATTAATTCTAGTGAAGTACAAGATTATCAATGGGTATTATTAGCGGATATTTTTGATAAAATTCTGGCAAAGCCACAACAATACACACCATGGCTTGAGGCTTCAGCGCGATTAGTGCAAAATTATTTAGCAACACGTTGAACGTTACTGTTTTATCCGTTTAATTTGCCATATCGCCGTTAAGGCTAGAAAAATGAAAGCAATAAACGTCCACTTTGCCATATTAAGACCTAAAAATTGCCAGACAATTTCAGCACAATCACTAGAGCCTTGGATAGCTGTTTTAATTGCTTCATGAAATGGTAGCATTGAAAATAAATAGCTTAAACCTGGTACACAAGTTCCAGGCACGCTGCCACTGGGTAAATGTTGTAAATAAATTTGTCGGCCTGCTAATAATGCGCCTATTACACAAAATAACGTAATAAAAAAAGCAAACACTTTGGTTGAGATTCTACTCGGTTTAAACATTAATGCAGATAAAAATAATAAACCAATAATAATCAAAGCAATACGTTGTAATTGACAAAGAGGGCAGGGCAGTAAACCTTGTATGTATTCTAAATATAAGGCAAAACTCAGCATCAAGCTGCATACCATAAAACCAAGAAAATAAATGGTTCTTATTGTGGGATATTTCATGCCTACATTCCTTTATTTTGACAATTTGTGCTGGTTATATGCTTTTTTAATATTTTAACGTAAATGTTAATTGTTAGTCTAGAATTTACATGCTTTTAACCAAGGCTGTCCCATTAAAATTCCTGTATTAAAATAGTACTCAATGTATTTTCACCTCAGCCAGACAGCTTCTCGCAATATTTCAATTTGTAGTGATTTCTTGCCTAATAATTTTTGTAATTGCTGTACTTCTTTCTTAAGCTTTTTAACTTCTGATGCCGATGCTGGTGGTGTATTATCTTTGACACGCGTAAGACTTCCTTTTAAAATATATTTACGCCATTTTATCAAAGTACTTAGACCAACATTAGACTTTCTTGCAATTTCAGTCACTGTTACATCAGGCGTATAGCTTATTTTAATTATGGTCAATTTCTTTTCAGCGGTTAAATGCCTTCTCAGTTTTGTTTATTCAATTATTGCCACTGACATGTTGTAGTCCTCTTTTTAAGTTAAAAAAAAGTGGACCGGTTTAATGGGGGACTACTACAGGGGGGGCTACTACATCACCAAGATGTCAGCTTTAATAAGCCAGATCAGAAAACTGGTATGGCACTATCACGAGGGGAATTTAATTTCGAAAATTAACTTTAATTATGAAGCTTATGCTAAATTGCTTTAGGTATTTAATGAGACGCGCTTACAATTATAAGTATTAATTTTATTCCTCATTTTATTGAATAATATTGTACTTTTGATAGAATAAAATCATAATAAATTTAAATAAGTTATTAATGTGTAATCATAGTTATAAGCTATCAACTCAAATCAAGTCTCTTAAAATAGAGATAGTTCTTATTTTTATTTTAAAACTTATTGCCCTATATTTTATCTGGTTTTTTTTCTTTTCTCATCCACAACCATTAAATGATAGCCATAAAAGTGTCATTGAAACAATAATACATAACACAGGAGACCAAACTCATGCTGCCCGCAAGTGAAGTTGTTGATTTATCAAGAATACAGTTTGGTCTCACCGCCATGTATCATTTTATCTTTGTTCCTTTAACGCTAGGTTTATCAGTTATTTTAGGCATTATGGAAACTGTCTATTTCATGACGCGTCGTGAAATCTGGAAACAAATGACCCAATTTTGGGGAATTTTATTCGGCATCAATTTTGTGATGGGGGTTTCCACTGGTATTACCATGGAGTTTCAATTTGGCACCAACTGGGCTTACTACTCCCAATATGTCGGCGATATTTTTGGTGCGCCGCTTGCTATTGAAGGCTTGATGGCATTTTTCTTAGAAGCCACTTTTGTGGGAATGTTCTTTTTTGGATGGAATAAACTTTCAAAAGGTGCACACTTAACAGTAACTTGGTTAGTGGCTTTAGGCTCAAATCTATCCGCACTATGGATATTAATTGCTAATGGATGGATGCAACATCCTACTGGAACCATCTTCAATTACCAAACCATGCGCATGGAAATCAGCGACTTTGCAGCGGTATTATTTAATCCGGTTGCGCAAGCAAAATTTGTACATACTGTTAGTGCTGGCTATGTCGCTGGATCTGTCTTTGTGCTAGCTATCAGTGCTTATTATTTGTTACGTAAACGTAATATTGCCATTGCTAAACGCTCAATAGTTGTGGCTGCAGCCTTTGGTTTAGCCGCCAGCCTATCTGTTGTTGTGTTAGGTGATGAAAGTGGCTATCTCGATGGTGAAAACCAGCAAATGAAAGTTGCAGGTCTGGAGGCAATGTATAATACCGAAAAAGCGCCTGCTGGTTTGACGATTTTTGGCATGCCCGATAGTCAGACGCAAACCGTTAAATACGCAGTTAAAATTCCTTACTTATTAGGTCTTATTGCAACACGCTCAATTGACACACCTGTTGTAGGGATTAATCAATTAGTTGAGCAAGCTAAACCTAAAATTCAAAATGGAATGAAAGCTTATAGTGCCTTAACAATTTTAGAAAAGGATCCAAATAATCTCCAAGCAAAAGCAACACTGGATAAATATTCTAAAGATTTAGGTTATGGCTTATTACTGAAGAAATTTACCAATGATATTACGACAGCAACGCCAGCCCAAATTGATCAAGCTGCCAATAGCTTAAGACCTAATGTCTTTTCATTATTCTGGTCATTTAGGATCATGGTTGCTTGCGGATTTTTCTTCATATTATTATTTTTTCTAGCCTTATATCTTGTGGTTAAACGTAAGATTAACAGCCCTTGGTTCTTACGTATTGCATTACTTAGCTTACCACTTCCCTGGATTGCAGCTGAGGTGGGTTGGTTTGTCGCCGAGCATGGGAGACAGCCATGGGTAATTGATGGTGTGTTGCCAACATTTTTAGGAACCTCTAGCCTATCTAGTGCTAACCTTTGGACATCGTTAACTGGGTTTGCATTATTCTATACAGTCCTAGCGATAGTTGAATTATTCTTAATGACAAAATATATTCGCCTAGGCCCAGATGGTTTAACTCACAAGATAGCGGGGAATTAATATGTTTGATTATGAAACATTACGATTAATATGGTGGATCCTGCTAGGCGTATTATTAGCTGGCTTTGCAACCACTGATGGTTTTGATTTGGGGGTGGGCTTCTTATTGCCTTTTGTTGCGCGCAAAGACGTCGAACGTCGTATTGCAATTAACACCATTGGCCCTGTCTGGGAGGGTAATCAAGTTTGGATTATTTTGGGTGCCGGCGCTATTTTTGCCGCTTGGCCAATAATTTATGCCGTATCCTTCTCTGGATTTTATTTGGCGATGTTATTAGTCTTAGCAGCATTTATCTTGCGTCCTGTTGGTTTTAAATATCGTAGTAAATTAACACATCCGAGCTGGCGCAAGATTTGGGATGGTGCCTTATTTTTAGGTGGTTTTATTCCAGCATTAATTTTTGGTTTGGCGCTAGGTAATGTCTTACAAGGTGTGCCATTTCACTTTGACGATACACTAAGAAGTTTTTACACTGGTTCATTTTGGGGCTTATTGAATCCCTTTGCTCTATTATGCGGTTTAACTAGCATTGCATTACTTGGCATGCACGGGAGTTATTATTTGACAGTAAAAACTAATCGAGAAGTTCAACGCCGTGCAATCACAGCTTCACGTTTTTTCTCAATCAGTTTAATCGTGTTATTTACGCTGGCTGGCCTATGGGTAGGCTTTAAATTACAAGGTTATGTGTTAACTGGTAATATTATCTATGATGGTCCCTCTAATCCGATGCATGACACCGTAATGAAAATGACTGGTGCATGGGTCAGTAATTATCGTTATTATCCAATTAGCATGCTTGTACCCGGCTTAGTTTATTTTGGGGCGACGATGGCACTTTTATCTTCTTTACTACGCAAAGATAAACTTGCCTTTTTCTTCAGTGGATTAAGTGTCTTCATGGTAGTTGCGACGGTTGGTGTTTCGATGTTTCCGTTTATCTTGCCTTCATCATCAATGCCGAATCAAAGCTTAACCGTATGGAATGCTTCTTCGAGCCAAACAACGTTAAGCATTATGCTATTCGCTACCGTGGTATTTATGCCAATTATTTTGGTTTACACGGCTTGGGTTTATCGCGTACTACGTGGCAAAATTACACAAGAGACTATTGAAAGTGATAGTCATACAATGTACTAAGGAGAAAAACAATGTGGTATTTTTCTTGGATTTTAGGGGTAACTTTAGCTGCCTCATTAGCAATCTTAAATGCAATTTGGTATGAGTTGTATGTGAGTGATTATGGGAAAGAGCGGGTAGATGAGTAAGAGAACATCTCAAAACTGTTGCAAATGCTTTAGAGTGATTACTTTCATCACCTCTACGGTTATTTCATGTATTGTTTTTGTCCTGCCTTTTGCTTTTGGGCATGTTGCGACAGGTCAAAACCAAGCGATGCTTTTCATGCTCATGGCTGGCGTTTCACTAGGTTTTATTTATAGTATCGGCTTTCAACCAGAACATCGACTAATAAAATACCTCTTAGGCCCAGTTCTTGCTTGGATACTGATGGGCTTGGGAAGTGTTTATTTTGTTTTAGCTTAGAGTCTGTTTATTACGACAAAGTTGCTCGGTAATTCCTCCGACAGTTTCCCTTGGTAATGACATAAGTTTATTGCGCAGTGCTAAATTCAAATTTCGTAAAGATATGAGCTTAAAATGATTGCAAAAGAAAGCTGGCTGAGGTGAAAATTACATTAAGTACACTTTTAAAGTGGGAATTTTAATGTGACGGCCGTGTGCTTTTAACGCTCACGAAGTGAGCGTTGTTCATCAGAATAGTTTACCATTTTAGAAGACCTGTTACTTGTAGAAAAATTAAGATAATAGCAATTGGGACAATATAACGCATGGTAAATTTAAAACCTTGGTAAATAATCTTTTTCTCAGGTCTAAGTTCCGCATGAAATAAATTTTCAGGCACTTTCCATGCAATAAAAATTGCAATGAGTAGTCCGCCTAGTGGTAGCATAATATTTGCCGTTAAATAATCCAAGCAGCCAAAGAGTGTTTGACCAAAAAGTCGAACATGAGACCAAATATTAAATGAGAAAATAGTGATTAGTCCCATGAGCCAAACCGCACTAATGGCAATGCAGCTGGCTTTTAATCGAGACCATGTAAAACGCTCAACCAGCCATACAACTGTTGGTTCTAGTAATGAGATAGTTGACGTGAAGGCAGTGAATACCAACATGATAAAAAACAGCGTTCCAAATAATCGCCCCAATGGCATGTGAGCAAAGGCCAATGGTAAACTTTGAAAAATTAAACCAGGGCCGGCACTTGGCGTTAAGTGATAACTAAATACAATAGGAAAAATAGCAACGCCGGCTAATAATGCAATGGCAGTATCTGCAATAGCAATAGCGGTAGAAACGCTAGTAATTGAAGATTTATGCGGCAGATAGGCACCGTAGGTCATAATTGTGCCAAGCGCGATACTGAGTGAAAAAAACGCTTGCCCGAGTGCCTCTAACATAACATTGGGGGTTAATTCGCTAAAGTCCGGTTCAAATAACCAAGCCATCGCATAAGTAAATTTATCGGTACTCATTGCATAGCCAATCAGTAAAATAATGATTAATATCATAATAGGAAACATAAAGCGTACGGCTTTTTCTATGCCTAATTCGATACCACGTGCAATGACGTAACCAGTGCTAAGCATAATGACGGTGTGCCAAAATAACATTTGCCAAAGATTACTGGTTAAACGATGAAATATGCCAATAGAGCTTAAAACAGTCGCACCGGAGAACTCACCCAAAGCAGATTTGAAAACATATTCAATCGACCATCCAGCAATAACACTATAATACGAAAGAATTAAAAAGCCAGTAAAAAGACAGAGACCGCCAACAAGAGACCAATATTTTGAACGTTTTGCTTCTTTAGCAATTGTTTGAATTGCATGAATAGGATTTTGTCTACCCCAGCGACCAATAGTAATTTCTGCCATTAATAATGGAATACCCACAAGTAAAACACAAAGTAAATAAAATAAGACAAATGCACCACCGCCACTTTGGCCAGCAACATATGGGAATTTCCATATATTTCCTAATCCAACAGCCGCACCGGTTGCCGCTAAAATAAAAGTCCAACGACTAGACCATTCTCCTTGGGCAGATTTTTTTGTTTGCATTACCATTCTTCCTGAAAGTGTTTTGGGTATAACATATTATTGTATGTATAATACTATAAAGATAAAAAGTAGATTAAGGAAGTATATTCTATGACAAATTCAGAAGTTCCTGTGTTAATTGTTGGTGCGGGCCCAGTTGGATTATCTGCGGCAATGTCACTTGTACGTTTAGGAATAACAGTTTTAGTCGTTGAAAAACATCCAAGTTTGTCAACGCATCCAAAAGCAAGAGGCATTAATATTCGTACGATGGAGCTAATGCGCTTGTGGCAGGTTGAACAAATGATGCGTCGTCATGAATTACCTGAAGAAGCTAAACGTTTTGTTTGGGCATATGATTTTCAAGATAAAAATTTTATTTCTATTGAAAAAGCTAAAGAAGATAAACGTTATTCTCCTACAATTTCAGCAATAGTTTCACAAGATTGGGTTGAGAGTGAACTGCTAGAGGCCTTAATGCAATATCCCAATTTTCAAATAACCTTTTCTACAGCACTGACAGAATTTACATATAACGACAATGGTATTGTTGCAACCTTGAAGCATCGCACAACAGATTCTGAACAACAAATATTTGCTAAATATATGATTGCTGCTGATGGCGCACATAGCTTTGTACGAAAGCAGCTTGGTGTTGATATGCACGGCGCAGAAAACTTAGGTAATTTTTGTAGTATTTATTGTGAAGTTGATTTGACCCATTTAATTAAAGATAAGCTATGTGCTGTGATGGTTTTAACTAGCCCAGAATTAAGGCGCTGTGTCTTAATGTCAGTCGATGGCGCAAGAAAGTGGGTTTTTTCAATTCGTTATCTTGAACAAGAGGGATATACTCAAGAATATTTTACCCGAGAAAAGTGCATCGAATTGATAAGAAAAATAATTGGTGATGAAAATATACCTATTCAGCTAATTAACCGAAATTTTTGGACAATGGCGGCATTAAATGCTGAACGTTATACCTCCGATAATATCTTTTTAGTTGGAGATGCGGCACATCGTTTGCCACCAACCGGCGGTTTTGGCATGAATACGGGTATACAAGATTCACATAATTTAGCATGGAAAATAGCTTACGTCCTAAAAGGTTGGGCGGATGCGTCTATTTTACAAAGTTATCAAGTTGAACGTAGCGCAATTGCGCAGGCAAATATTGATTGGAGCAGCCATAATGCAGAACGTCTTGTAAAAATATTTACAGCGTTAGAGGCGGGTGATATAACAACAGCGGAAAAGCACATTCATTCGCAGCATCAACATGTTAATAATTTAGGATTGGATATTGGGTTTGTCTACAAGCAAGGTTTGTTTATTGAAGAAAAAAAATCTCGTGCAGCAAAAAGTGTAGAAGTTGAAACGTATCAACCTTCTGGTGAGCCAGGCGCTAGAGCGCCACATGTGGTTTTGCAATTTGGACATAAGACGTTATCAACCTTAGATTTATTTGAGCAAGACTATGTGTTTTTAACCATGAATCCTGCATGGGAAATAGCAGTTGATAGCATAAATAGTCAATTAAATCATCCAGTTAAATATTATTTAATTTCATCAACATGTTACCATGACATTAATCATGCGTTTTTAACGTGTTATCAGCTTGAGCAAAGCGGAGCCGTATTAGTAAGACCTGATGGGCATATTGCGTGGCATATGTCACAAGTAAAAGCTGTAGATGAGCATTACTTAATAGATGTTGTGCAGCAATTAGGTCTTTGTATAAAGGAAAAATAAATGAAAATAGCCTCTTGGAATGTTAATTCGCTTAAAGTGCGTTTGCCACAAGTTTTAGATTGGCTTGCTGAGCAAGCACCTGATATTTTAGGGTTACAAGAGTTAAAACTTACCGATGATATGTTTCCTGTTGAAGCTTTTCAGAGCGTGGGCTATCACGCCTGCTACTCTGGCCAGAAAACATACAACGGTGTAGCTTTGTTAAGTAAAACGCAGCCGGAGAATGTTCAAATTCAAATGCCCAATTTTCCTGACCCGCAGCAACGTGTTATTGCCGCAAGTTATCAGGATATTCGTTGTATCAATTTATATGTGCCAAATGGACAATCATTAGATTCAGATAAATATGTCTATAAGCTCAACTGGTTAGAAGCGCTTACTCAATATCTTACAGTTGAATTAATGCAACATCCTAAATTGATTGTTATGGGTGATTTTAATATTGCGCCAGAAGATAAAGATGTGCATGATCCAAGTGCTTGGATTGGCGATGTTTTAGTCAGTGAGCCTGAACGTGCTGCATGGTCAACTTTATTGGCGTTAGGTTTGCATGATAGTTTTAGATTATTTGAGCAGCCCGAAAAGCTCTATAGTTGGTGGGATTATCGTAATTTGGCCTTTAGACGTAATCGCGGCTTGCGTATTGATCACTTACTGGTAAGTGATGCCTTGAAAGTCAGTTGCCATAAGAGTTATATCGATAAAACGCCTAGAAAATGGGAACGTCCTTCTGATCATGCGCCAGTTATCTGCGAGATTTAGTCAGAAGTTACACAATACTTGCTAAATGCGTTTAAATTATGTAATATCGCACAACATTTTTGAAAAGTTTTATTTTTAAGAGGTCTGTAATGAATAATGAGATTCAACCAAAATATAGCCAAATTAAAGTCATTTGTAGCTGTGGCGTAGAAGCAACGGTTGGCTCTACTTTAAATAAAGAATTACAAATTGAAGTATGCTCAGCTTGTCATCCTTTCTATACAGGTAAGCAAAAAGCAAATACTGCGGGTGGTCGAATTGATCGCTTTAATCGTAGATTCAAGAAAAGCACAAAAGCTGAAAGCGAAAAATCAGCGAATTAAGCGCAAACCGTCTTCTGCATTGGAGATACATTGCCTAGTATTGTTACGAAAATGTTCTTTTTTAAAGCAAAAAATAACGTTTTTGTAACAAACCCTTGACGAAAATATAAAAATCGTTACCCTGTTTATTATTAAAAACTTTACCCTTCAAGTTTATGTAGTTGCTATTAACTTAGCAAATTCTGGTGCGTTTTGTTTATTGCGCAACAAAGTACAAAAGTTACTGTGATAAATAAACGCCGTAAGTAAGAATTGAGGTATTTGAATGAATAACAATAATCAGCTAAAAGCAAAAAAGTCTTTTTTTATGCATCTGTTTCCTTGGCTTATTTGTGCTTTGGGCGCAGCTTTTTATATTTATGAATATGTTCTTCGTATTACACCAGGCGTTATAACCCATGAATTAATGGCTTACTTTAGTATTAATGCTCTTGTGGTATCTAACTTAGCTGCTTTTTATTATTACGCTTACACACCTATGCAGTTGCCAGTTGGTGTATTGATGGATCGTTTTGGTCCGCGTCGGTTATTAACCTTTGCTTGTTTATGTTGTGTTATTGGTAGTTATATGTTTGGTGCAACGACGCATTTAACGGTTGCAAGCGTTGGGCGTTTTCTTATAGGTTTGGGTTCCGCATTTGCTTTTGTGGGTGTATTAAAGCTCGCAACAATCTGGTTACCGCCAAATCGTTTTGCGCTAATTTCTGGTTTAACTTCAGCTTTAGGTGCTATTGGTGCGGCAGTTGGTTTTGTATCTATTCAGCATATTATTAATCATATTAATTGGCATCAAATGGTTATGTATACTGCATTCAGCGGTATTATTCTTGCTGCGGTTATGTTTTTTGTAATCAAAGATCGTCCCAGCAATATACCTGTAGCTCATACACAAATTGATTGGGCTGATGTGATTCAAGGTTTTATTGCAGTGATTAAAAATCCATTTATTTGGGTAAATGGCATGGTTGGGTGTTTGTTGTATTTACCGGCGTCAGTTTTTGCGGAGTTATGGGGTAAGCAATATTTGCAAGCAGCACATGGCTACACTGCAAATGAGGCCGTTGTTAGTTTATCTCTCGTCTTTTTTGGTTTTGCGATTGGTGGCCCAGTTTTTGGTTTTTTCTCTGATTACTTTAAAAATAGACGTTACCCAATGGTGATTGGTGCAATTGTAGCAGCTATAACTTTCTCTGCGATATTATATGTTCCTAATTTAACGCATACCGTTGTGAATATTCTATTATTTATTTTTGGTATTTCTTATGGCGCGCAGATTATTGTATTTGCAATCGGGCGGGAATTAAGTCCTGTTTATGCAGCTGCAACAGCAATTGCTGTGACTAATATGTTTGTTATGTTAAGTGGTTCTATTTTTGAAACAATGGTCGGTAAGTTTTTAACACTTGGTTGGGATCATACTGTCAAAGATGGTGTGCCGATTTATAGCGGTGCTGATTTTACACATGCCTTGACTGTTATCCCCATTGCTTTGATTGCCGGTATTGGCTTGATGTTTTTACTTAAAGAGACACATGCAAAGTTAAATTCAGAAACCGTTGAACAAGATAAAGTGATTTCTTCAGACTAGCACGTTTGTTGGCAATATTGTTAGTCAGTTATTTTATTATATTCGTATTTCAATTTTCTTCGGTGCGTAATGAGCCATTATTGTGCACCGAAGAACGATTAAACCTAAAAAATCTTTTATTATAATTTTGTATATTATATTTACATTGTATGACTTATATTTGTTCAAAAAAAACATCAAATTAATTTAATAATATACATAGCGTTATTTAATAAAAATATCACCAGTTTATTTAAAAAAATGATTAATACATGAATAAACTTAATCGTTATATTTTCATAATAATAGGCTTATAAAAAATAAATAAAATCAAGCAAAGTTTTTTATGTTTTATATATAAAAACTTTTTTTCTCTGGCCACGACAAAAATCATGGTGTTATCTCCTGATAGGTTGGATTTTTCAAAATTTTAGCAACCTCTCTCAATTTT
>PAMH01000047.1 GCA_002707205.1 Legionellales bacterium | reverse complement strand
CATATTCGAGCATTTGCAGCATTTGCCTCAGTTACTACGGTTGTTTGTATTGCACAAGGTATGTATATAAATCCCATATTTTGGATAGTTTTACGATTAATTATGGGCTATTGTATTGCGGGACTTTATATTGTTATTGAAAGTTGGTTGCTAGCAGGAACAACGTTATCTACACGCGGTAAAGTTCTTGCAATCTATATGATGGCTTTATATTCAGGGCAAGGGTTGGGGCAATTTCTACTTGATTTAAGTGACCCGCATACATTAATACCATTTTGTTTTGTTGCTATTTTAACGGCACTCTCTGTTGTGCCTGTTACAAGCACTTATGAAAAGTCACCAGAGCTTGATGATCATGAACGATTAAATTTTTTTAAACTTTATCAATTATCGCCAAGTGGTGTTATGGGATGTTTTTGCTCGGGACTGATTTTAGGTGCTGTCTATGGTTTACTGCCTTTTTTCGTTAAACAAATTGGTTACGGTCTTTCAGATATTGCATTGATTATGGGATTAGCTATTTTTGGTGGAATGATTTTGCAATATCCAATTGGGCATTTATCAGATATTTTTAGCCGTCGCCGTGTATTATTGTCTATTGTTATTGCAACGCTTGGTATGTCTATTGCTATTATTTTACTCGATAGTTACCGGTGGTTTTTATTCATTGGGATTTTTATTTTTGGTGGATTAACGTTCACACTTTATCCTTTATGTATTAGTTTGGCTTGTGATCATATTGATGGCGAAGACTTTGTTTCTGCGGCAGGCGGATTATTACTTTCTTATGGTGTGGGTGCCACCATTGGCCCCATGATAGCACCAGCGTTTATCAATCAGCTTGGTCCTAAAGGATTATTTATTTATTTTGTGCTTGTTTGCGTATTTCTTGCAGGGTTTATCTCATGGCGTAGTAAAACAAATGCCCCAGTACCTCTAGATGAGCAACAACAGTACGTTGCAGTACCACGGTCTTCTGCGGTTGCAACGGAAATGGATCCACGTCTGGAAGAGTTAGAAGCTAACCAAGAAAACGATACATAAAGCACAAAAGCGTAACGACATATTATCAAGAAAAGACTAGTTAACCACTTCATCTGGATTGTTACGGTAATTATTATAAGCATCTAATGCTTGTTGATAATTTGCTTCGGCTTCTGCTAAATTTTGTTGAAGATGGCGAATTAAATCACTATCTAAATACTGATCACCACCAATCGTTGTTTTTCCCTGTTCTTGTGCTGTTTGCGCTGTGTTTAAGCTTGTTTTTGCTGAGTCTAATGCAGCTTGGGCTTCGCTCAATTGTTGTTGTAAATCATAAAGTTTTTGGTTTTGTTGCGTCAGTTTTTGTGATAAATCTTGTGCATTGTTTTGCGCGTTTGATGACGGTTCAATATTGTTGTTAGCATTATTGCTAGCATCTGGCGTATTAACGATGATAGTTTTTTCAGGGGTATTCGGATCTGCTTGTCCTGAAAAGCTTGTTTCACCCTGTGCACCTTGAGATTCATATATCACAGTACCTGCAAAAAGCGGTGTTATAATAAGGAAGCTAGTTATTGCTATGATAGTTTTTTTCATAAGTTTTACTCAATTTAAACCAATCATAACCTAAGTATAGTATAGAGCATTCGCCTTTGAAAACACCTTGTATTAATGGGTGAATTTTTGAGCAAAAGTCTAAGTGCAAAAATTTAAAAAGCTAGTATCTTCTTTTATGGCGCTCATAAAATCAACAATGCTACTTTAAATCGAAAGCCTTCCTATTATGATAAAATCGACATTGAAGTACCTCAAGACAACAAAAGAGAATTTTTATGGATAAAATACATCAACTAAGAATGCTTCAGCTTATTGAAGACACCTATAAGCATAGTCATAAAGAGCCTTATGGTTGTTCAATTTATGATTTTAAAGATAATAAAATTTGTAATAAACCCATGCTTATTTCATCGACTTGTGAAGTCGAAGGAACGAGGCTGTTTAATGCTTATCGAGATAGATATGCGGAAAAACTTGGTGGTAAGGGTTCTTAACCATTTATATTTTTATCTCGGAGCGTGGGTATTTTTGATAAGCATCAAACTATTTAAATATAAATTGCAGCTAGCAACCATAGGCTTCACGATAAGCAACAATTGCGGGGATGTATGATTGCAAATTAGTGTTGTGCGATTTTAAATAATTTAATAAATCATCTAACGTGATAATGCTATGAATGGAAAGCGCATTTTTGTCACTGATTTCTTTAATGGCACTTTGTTCAGTTGAACCTTTTTCTTGTCTATCCAACATGAGCATTACACCGCAAGCCTTTGCACTTGCCTGATGAATGAGGTCTAAAGCGTAGTTAATAGCTGTTCCTGCAGTAATCACATCATCAACAATTAAAACATTTCCACTAAGTTTAGCACCGACGATATTGCCTTTATCTCCGTGCATTTTAGTTTCTTTACGATCAAATGCATATGGAAAATTTTGTTGGTATAAGTTGCTCAAACTGATTGCCGTTGTACAAACAAGTGGAATACCTTTATAGGCAGGACCAAATATCATATCAAAGGAGAGATTCGCTTCTTGTATTGCTTTTGCGTAGAATTGACCAAGTTTTAGCAATGCATTACCCGTTTGAAATTTACCGGCATTAAAAAAGTAAGGACTGATACGCCCCGATTTTAATGTAAATTCGCCAAATTGCAGCGCTTGATGATTAAGGGCAAACTCAATAAAATCACGTTTATACAATAACATTGGTAGCTACTCCGAGAGGTTTTTAAATATTATGAAGATTATTACGTTAAATGCAAATGGTATTCGAGCTGCTGCAAGAAAAGGTTTTTTCCAATGGCTGATCATGCAAGCTGCAGATATTATTTGTATTCAAGAAACAAAAGCACAAATACATCAGTTAGAGGATGAAATTTTCCATCCTACTGGATATCATTGTTATTATGCAGATGCAATTAAAAAAGGGTACAGTGGAGTTGCTATTTATAGCAAATATAAGCCTGATAATATTAAAGTTGGGTTGGGATTGGAAGCTGCGGATAATGAAGGTCGCTATATTCAAATTGATATTGGAGATTTAAGTGTTGCATCACTTTATTTACCATCAGGGACTAGTGGTACAGAACGGCAAAGTTTTAAGTATGAATTTTTAGATTTTTATCTAGATATACTTAAACAGCAATTAATTGATAGCACACGTCAATGGATAATTACTGGTGATTGGAATATTGCACACAAACCTATTGATTTAAAAAATTGGAAAGCGAATCAAAAGCATTCAGGCTTTTTACCTGAGGAACGTGCGTGGTTGGATAAATTATTTGATGAAGTTGGCTATGTCGATGCTTTTCGCGTGTGTAATCAAAATGCCGATGAGTATACTTGGTGGTCAAATCGCGGTCAGGCATGGGCAAAAAATGTCGGCTGGCGTATTGATTATCATGTTGTTAGTCCCAATTTAAAAGAAAAAATAACAAACGTAAGTGTTTATAAAGATGAGCGTTTTTCAGATCATGCCCCATTAATTATAAATTATGATTGTAATTTAAGTTAAAATGACATATAACTGGCAGCAAATGGAAGGAATATAAATTTCGCTTAATTTTTAGACATATTGGCGTCTAACAAATGGATAGGAGAAAGTCATCATGCAAGGATTTAATATTACTGAGCTTATGCAAGAAATTGAATCTTTAAGTAGTATTGCTGAGTTTGGTAGCTTGAGATTAAAAGAACTATCCAAGCAAAATGACACATTAAAAGCTGAATTAAATGATACTGAGCAACATGCTAGTTTAACAAGTTGTATCAATAATATTAAAAAGTTTCAAAATTCGATTCATGCTAGTGAACAAGCTATTCTTAATTGGCGTGAAAAAGTGGATGGCTATTTTTACCAAGTTCATGAATATGCAAAACAAGTTGGGGGTGAGGAGCGCTCTCAATTGTTAGTCTTATCAGAAACCATGACCGAATTAATGAAGACGTTCTCCTCACAGTTAGCTTTAGTCACACAAGTCTCAGAAAAAAGTAAACAGTTAATTCTAAGCGCTGAGCGAAAACAAAAATCGATGACAGCTAGTTTTGAGCGCGGACGTGCGCCCATTCTAACTGTGGAAGATAATGATAATTGGGTAATTGAACGCAGTTAAATGCTATCCTAGCACTTGGCGCTGTAATTCGATAAGCTCACTAATACCGCTTTTAGCTAATTCTAATAAGTTATTGAGTTCTTCCATATCAAATGCGCCATCTTCGGCTGTACCCTGAATTTCAATAAATTTATTTTCTTCTGTCATGATCACATTCATATCAGTGTTAGCTGTTGAATCCTCAGCATAATCTAAATCTAGTACCGGTTGCCCTTGATAGATACCTACTGAAATAGCTGCAATTAAATGTTTAATGGGATCACCTTTTACAACACCTTTGCGTTTAAGATGATAGATTGCATCAATTAATGCAATCATTCCACCGGTAATTGCTGCCGTTCGCGTACCACCATCAGCTTGTATGACATCACAATCCACCACAATGGTATTTTCACCGAGCATTTTTAGGTTAATTGCAGAACGCAGCGCACGACCTATGAGGCGTTGAATTTCTAAGGTTCTACCACCTTGTTTACCGCGAGCCGCCTCTCTATCCATACGACTATGGGTAGAACGGGGTAACATGCCATATTCAGCGGTAATCCAACCTTCACCAGAGCCTTTCATAAATCGAGGGACGCCATCGGTTGCGCTGGCAGTGCAAATCACTTTTGTTTCACCAAACTCAACAAGCACTGAGCCTTCTGCATGCCTTGTATAATGTCGCGTGATGTTAATTTCACGCAGTTGATCAAAGTTTCTGCCACTAGGTCGCATAAATTTCTCCAATAGTGTTGGGCTTTATTAAGCTAACTCACAAATATAGAAAGCTATTATAACTAAATTACGCTTCTCTGACCATGACAAAAAAACAGGAAAAAGTTGGAATGATTGCAACAGCTTGATAAATATGTAAAGTCCTTAAATCCAAAAAACAAAGGGTGTTACATCTGTACTTATCAAAGAGTCGGAGCGCAAGTTTAAATGAAGATTTTAATTGGAACAAGTGCCGAAATGAATTATATCGTTAATATGCTGGTATATGTTAGCTAAAGTAATTACAAGTACGGGCAAAGCGCAAAAAGCATTAACACAAATATTTCTAAAAAGTTTTGATAAATTAAAAATTATTGGAGGCTGGGAGATAGAGAATTTGCTAATGATTATTTTTTTTCATGGCTTAAAAATGAAAAAATCCCCTTTTATATTAGAATAAAATCAGGTTCTTGGGCTTGTATTAAAGGACGCAAGTGGCGAAAAGCCTACAAGCTATTTAAAACAGTGAACCCTAAGAGTCATTATACATTTGATATGGCTATAGAGATTTTTGGGGTGAGTGTATTTCTGGCCGCGGCTCGTTCTGAAGGCGGTGAATTGATGATTGTTGCGACTAATGCGCATCCTAAGCATGCAATTGCTATTTATCTTAGGCGCTGGGAAATTGAGTCTTTATTCCAAGCATTTAAATCTCGAGGATTTAATCTGGAAGATACTCAACTTACTGAGCCAATGCGGCTAAGTAAATTAATTGCAGTTATTGCTGTCGCATTTACTTGGGCGCATAAAGTGGGTGAATGGCGGCAGAAAATAAAACTAATTCGGCTTAGAAGAATGCGAAAATAAATGAGACCTGAATATTCCCTGTTTAAATATGGATTGGAGTTACTAACTGATTGCCTTGTTAATCGGTGTGTAACTGTAAAAAAATTGAGAGAGGTTGCTAAAATTTTGAAAAATCTAACCTATCAGGAGCTAACACCATGATTTTTGTCGTGGCCAGAATCGGCGTTTATACCAAAATTAAGCTTTAACAAAAGCTTAATTTTTTTCAGGTATAGTCATACTCAATAAAGCATTTAAAGGAGAGCCCTGTGACAAAAATAGTTGTTTGGGATTTTGATGGCCCAATTAATTTAGGTTCGATGGCGGCAAAAGTCACTAAAACTTCAAATCACGCCTACTCTACTTATGATGGAAAAGAAGTTACTGGCCTAGAAATCTATATCCAGCCACTGCATTTTTTAAAAACCACGTTAGAAATCTTGAGTGAACATAACGTGATATCAGTTTTAGGTTCACAGCGCATTGCCTTTAAAAATAGTGAAAATGCTGATGCTGACGTTATGTATAATGTATTAAATGAAATACTTGGAAGTGAAAGAAAATATTTGCAAGAACAAGAAGCAAAAAAAATTGGTCAAGATTTGTGTTTTAAAGAGCTTAAAGAAGATAAAAGTCCAATCTTAAATAAGTATTATGAAACATACTTAAGAACGTGTGCGCAATTAAATAAAAAAGATATAATCCTTGTTGATGATTACTCCACATACCAAGCTTCCACTGAAAAAAGTGGTTATGGATTTATTCATGCACCTCGTGAATATACTTCTATTGGTAGTGAAGCTGATCAAGCCTATTTATTTAACGTCTTATGTCAAATAATTGAACCAGAAAAAGTACTAGCAACACTTAACGTGATAATCCATAAAGAACAAAACGATGAAATAAAAAATGAGTTAAACCAATATAAAGAATACTTTGTAAGCTATCTTGTTGATAAACATCCTTTAAAAACAAAAAAATTACTTAAAAGCTATACAGAAAAAAATAAGCAAAACCAACTTATTAAAAAAGTTAACCCAACTTTTAAAGCAATTGATCAGTCTGAGATAAGTGCACAAAATAAAATAACAACAAAAAAAAATATACTAAAAGTAGCTTTATTACCTGAAAGCAAAACAAATCAGGAGAATTTAAGGAGTCACATTCAATCCCTTAAAAAGCGTAATTTTTCAAAGAAAAAAGTGCTCATTGGTGCATTAGAAATGTTTGCAGGTTTTGCAATAACTGTAGCCAGTGTGATTATTTGCGTTTCAGGGACGGCAACTGGTGTTGGCGCTGCTACAGGTATTGGCATTATGGCCGTTGGTATTGTCTCAGGTTTAACACTCTTTGCAAATGGCGCACAAAAAGCAAGTTGCCCTAACAAAATTGCTAACAAAAAAATTAACGCTATAGAGAATTTCATAAACAACACATCACCAGCATCAAATTTGTAGTAGTATCAATGCTAGGGCGTGTCTCTAACACGGCTTTCCCATTAAAAAAACAGCATAATTTTTATGGAACAAGGCGTTAGTCGTGATTTCAAGTAAAAAGCCAGCCTTTCTTTATCACTTTGATTGGAGTTGCCCCCTAAAATCATACTGCCTTAGCGACATCATATTCAAGCCCTTATGTTCTGAGACGTAGGTAATGAAGATAAATAAATTATATCAAAGGGTGGTTAATTTGGCGGTTACAATCAATCCAGTTTTCAGTAGACAATATCATAAATTTTTGTCGTGGCCAGAGATGTTTTATTCCATATTCTAATTTTTGAGGAGGATAATTGCTTAATAACGTTGATATATTTAATATAAAAATTGATGGCTATCATTTGTGACACCATTTAGACATAAAATAATCAGCGACTAAAAAATTACCCGTAGCCAAAGCAAGCTACATATTTAATAAAATGGTTACCGAAGTTGCTGAAAATTATAACATTGGTTTGAGTACTTTGGTAAAAAGGTTATTAAAATATCATCTTTTTATCTTGTTTAGCTATGATTTAGACATCGTATATAAAAAAGTAAAAAAATAGCTTGTCTTTTATTCTTTTTTTGGTATCATTTCATTTCTTCTTGATGCAAAGGGCGATAATCCCTTACATAATATAGCATCAAGATGATATGCCTAAAAGCTGGTGTAGCTCAGTTGGTAGAGCAGCTGATTTGTGTAGCCTGTCTACATAGTTCGGTTCCAAGACGTTAATGTCTAAAAAGTAAAAAACCAAATAATACATCTTAAGCTGGTGTAGCTCAGTTGGTAGAGCAGCTGATTTGTAATCAGCCGGTCGTAGGTTCGACTCCTATCACCAGCTCCATTCTTATCAAGTAATTACGTTAATTTAAATTTTTAAGTTCATTTCTATGGGACACTAGTGGGGCGACCTATAGCGTAAGTCTACCCTGCATAATCTGCTCATCTATCGTATGTTCAAGAGATTCTTTAAGCTCTTTTAATGGTTCTAAAAATTGCAGGCCAGGTATAAATGAGATGGAGTTGCCCCCTAAAACCGGATCGGTTTTAGGGGGCAACTCCAATTTCATCATCAATGCTTTTATTAGGAGCGATATTGCTCATGGCTTCATGATAGATAAAAGGCGACTTGAGCGCATTCACTATAAGGCCGAAGCTGGCTATTGTTGAGAGCGGTACAACTCATTATGTTACCATGGACACCCGTAGCCAATACGAGATTGAGTAAAACATACTCATGTTTTACAATAGCGATAATAGAAATCAATAAAACATTCAACGCGATTGATAACGGTAGAAAACCATGCAGACAGAACAAAATAACACTAAAAACATAGTAATTATTAAGCCAAGTATTATTGTTGTCGGTATTTTATTTACAACATTTTTAATTTTATCAAATTTAACAGCTTTTAAACTTGTACAATATAGTAGTTTTGCATTTCCGGCAGGCTTATTATTCTTTCCAGTGACTTATATTTTTGACGATATTTTAACGGAAGTGTATGGTTTTAAAGTAAGTCGGTTAGTGATTTGGACAGCATTATTAGCAAACGCTATTGTTATTTGCGGAACTTGGTTTACAACATACTTGCAGCCTGCACCTTATTGGCACGAACAAAGTGCATATGCCAGTATTTATCAAGCAATACCGCGAGTGTTTTGTGCATCAATACTTGGTTATTTAACGGGAGAGTTTTTTAACTCGATGATATTGGCCAAATTAAAAATAAAATGTGCAGGCCGCCACTTGTGGTTTAGATTGTTATTGAGCACTGCTGTTGGTGTTGGAGTAGATACAGCAATTTTTGTCCATGTTGCTTTTTTATTTTTAGTACCATACACCAATATTTGGCAGATTATATTAACCACTTATTTATTTAAAGTGACTTATGAAATGCTCGTTATGCCGGTTACCTATAAAATAATTAATTATTTAAAACGAAAAGATAAAACAGATCATTATGATATAGGAACAAAGTTTAATCCTTTTTCTATTAGATTAGATGAGTAAACTATGATTAATCTGTTCAAATAACATTAGATTTATGTCGCAAGAAATAATGGCGTTACGTTATTACGATCAAAAATAGCGAAGACTTAGAGATGCCTTTTCAGTATCAAGATTTTCCTGAATATTTTGATACTTTGTCAGATTTATATTCTGCCAATAAAATCGGTTTGAAAAATTAGGAATATCATCATGAAAAGATTAAATATACATCACTTAAAAGATAACAATGAATTTCTTGAATGCCGATTAACTGATATAAATGCTGCATCACTTACATTGAAAAAGATGGTTTTTGAGCATTGTGAATTTGAGAAAGTAAATTTTGCCGACGCAATATTACAGCATTGTAAATTTATTGATTGCGGGTTTACTGACTGTAATTGGAGTAATGTTAAATTAGCTTATTCAAGCTTTAATAATGTTGAATTTAGTCAATGTAAGTTAGTTGGGATAAATTGGACAGAGGCAACTTGGCCACAAATAACTTTATCAGGGCTATTGAAATTTTATCAGTGTGATTTAAGTCTCTCAAGTTTTTTTGGTTTGCAATTAGATGAAATGATGCTGCAAACCTGTAAGCTGCATGATGTTGATTTTAGAGATAGTCATTTAAAATATGCAAATTTTTCAGGTTCTGATTTGCTAGGTAGTTTATTTCAAAGTTCTCATTTGGAATATGCTGACTTTTGTGAAGCTTATAATTATCATATCAGCCCTATGAAAAATAATATAAAAAAAGCAAAATTTACATTGCCGGATGCCATAAATTTATTAAATGATTTTGAGATAGAAATCATTTAAATTATTTTAGATTTTTGATCGAAAATTATTTTATAATGGTGTTATAATCAGCCAAATTGTGTTTAATGAACTTTTGAATTATGTTAGATAATGAAATCATAAAAAAAGATAAACTTAAGGAATTAGAAAAATCACAATTAAGTGATTTAACTAAAGATGAAATTTCACAGCTAGTATACATTGCGGCGGAAAATGGAAGCATTAAATGTCTAGAATATTTAATTAATAACGGAGAGAATATTTATTCAATAAACGAGGTAAAGCCTGCCTTGTACCCTCTTCATATTGCTGCTAAAAATGGACATTTAGAATGTGTTAAATTCCTTATTGAGTCAGGAGCTAATTTGTTAAACAAAGACAAATTACAAGAAACAGCGTTGGCCAAAGCAATAAAAAATCAGCAATATTTTTGCGCGCTTGAAATGGTGAAAAAAACTGATATTCAGAATATGTTAAATAGCTGGGAAGATATTACAAGCGTATTTTCAATTAATCATCTCTATCAAAGTTATAGTTACTTCAGTGTTGAAAAAATATCAGAACAAGCTGCTTCTAATTATTTTTTTATTTACGTTGTTGCTAAATGGCAGGTTATTGCAAATAATAGTAATGACGATATAACTATTGAAAAAGTCATAGAAAAAACCCCTGAAAATATAAGAAATGGATTTAGAGATCTTACATCAGCTAGAAAAGAAATTGAAGATTTGCGAGATATTTATATCGAAAATAAAGATATTAAAAAAATTTTAGATTTTATCAATTCTAAAAAATCGGTGAGAAGTGCTGGGCAGCCAAGGATGAAATAATTAATTTATTAATCTTGGTTTATACGTGGGATATGATGAAAAGATAATATACTTTTTATTACATCTGTTGATACGTCATATAATCATTTTTTATTATTTAGTAAATCAATGCACTTATAACCATGGAATGGGTAAGGAAATATATTTGTTGGTTTACTATAATAAATGGGATTGCGGATATTAAGAGATAAGTTATATTGCAAAGCATTTAAAATAATATTTTCACGCTCAATTAATTGAATAGATATTTTTCGATGAGGAACTCTAAATACTATTTTTTTTGACTAAAAAAACTTTGTTACTTCAACCTTCACCAATAACTTTTATAGTATTGATAAGATTTAATTCGTCAAACTGCGTGTTTATACAGTGCTTAGCAATCGCCGTTGTGATTTTAATGCTAGGTTGCCATTCATGTTGAGTCATAATAATTATCTCTTTGATGCAATGAACGTGTATTAACAGAGTAACGTCAAATAGATATAGATTAATTATAATGATATATTTATGATAATCAAAGTTACTATTTAATGAGCCGAAAATGATTTCAGGAATTAATCACATAACTTTCGCTGTAAAAGATCTGACTAAATCAATCACCTTTTATCAAAAAATACTTGGTTGTAACTTGATAGCAACTTGGCGTGACGGAGCACACTTATTGGCGGGGGATTTATGGATATGTTTAAGTGTTGATAATCATGCCATGAATGCAGAGTCAAAGCATTATTCACATATTGCTTTTAGTGTGATACCAGATCATTTTAATCAATTAAAATCATGCTTGCTTGAAAATAATATCCCAACCTGGAAAGAGAATATCAGTGAAGGTGAATCATTATATATTTTAGATCCTGACTTTCACAAATTAGAAATTCATTATTCGTCACTGTCAAATCGTTTAACTGCAATGAGAGATAAGCCATATCAATCACAATTAATTTTTAAGGATATTGATGTTGAATGAATTTATTGATAACTTTAAAATTATTGAACCGCATAAAGAATGCGCTGAAATTTTTATTGCAGCAGTTAAAAATAGCCAAGATTTACATTATCCTTGGGTAGAGCCGCCATCAACATACCAGGCCTATTATCAATATCTCGCTAAAATTAATGGCGATAAAAATTATGGTTTTTTTATGTTAGAAAAAATGAGTAATAAGCTTATTGGGGTTATTAATATTAATGAGGTTGTTCGTGGAGCATTCCAAAGTGGTTACCTTGGTTATTATGTATTTAAACCTTTTCAGGGTAAAGGTTTTATGTCTAAAGCCATGCAGTTTGTTATTCATTATGCATTTACTGAGCTTAAAATACACCGATTAGAAGCGAATATACAACCAGAGAATATTCATTCAATTAAATTTGTTGAGAAGTTAAATTTTCAGAAAGAAGGTTATAGTCCTTATTATTTGAAAATAAATAATAAATGGCAAGATCATATAAGGTTTGCGGTACGTAATGAAGCTTTAGAGACAAATAAGTAAATTTTATATACAAAAATATATGCGTTAATCCAAGAATATGAAAAAAAAAAACTTTGCCTCTTGACTAACCGTTAACAAAACGGTTTAATACAAATCAATGTTGTGGCCAGATAGCTCAGTCGGTAGAGCAAAGGACTGAAAATCCTTGTGTCGGTGGTTCGATTCCACCTCTGGCCACCATTTTTATACTTAAAATCAATAAGTTACACACGTAGTACTCATTTCAAACTGTCTAATAAAACCTATCTTTAGTCTAACTAATACTTAAACTCGTTGGTTTTTATGTAATTACAGCTATTTGTTCTTAATATTTTTGCCATACATCATTATGTTTTTCGATAGTTAAAATTATTAAAATTTAACAATTAATCATAAGGTTAACAGTAAATTTACAATTAAAGATTGTCTTGTTTTTGTTTGTTTATTTGTCGCATTTTTGTTATAATGAAACTTAGGGAGAGTAAAGGTTTAATATGGCAAAGTTATCACTCAAAGACAACATTGAAAAAAAAATCAACCGATCTAATCGTAATGTTTTTTTGCGTTCTGATTTTAAGAAATTAGCTGGTTATGATCAGGTTGGCCGTGCATTACGTGAGTTGGTCAAAGAAGGCAAGATTATTAAAGTTGGTTATGGATTATATGCAAAAGCAAGAACTAATAAAATAACTGGCAAACCGATGCTTGCAGCAGAAAATGGCTTTGTTCAAGTTGCGGATGAATCTTTAAAACGTCTTAAAATAAAATCACAAAAAACTTTAGCTGAAAAAGAGTACCAAACAGGCATTTCAACACAAATTCCCATTAATGCTACTTATAAACCCTCAAGAGATAAAAAATCGTATCGATTTTCAAGAAAAATCAGTTACAGAAATTTAAAATTATTGAAGGTTAGTGAGTAGTGATAGATTATGATTATACGCTCTGCCCTGATATTGCAGAAGAAGAGGACATTCCCGATCCCGCTTTTGTCGAAAAAGATTTTTTTGTGGTGCAACTACTGAACTTACTGCAAAAATTTAACATAGATGGTTATCAAATTATTTTTACCGGCGGAACCTGTCTCTCTAAGGCATACGAAAATACATACAGAATGTCAGAAGATATAGATATACCCATTGCACTTGAAGTTGCGAACTAGGCAAAATTTAGTCGTTGAAAATTATCATTAATTCTTTTTCGGATCACTGGCTTAT
>PAMH01000046.1 GCA_002707205.1 Legionellales bacterium | reverse complement strand
GAGTCTATAAATAATTTTGTGTAAACGTATAGTCAGGTACACTAGGTTAACGATAGGAGAACCTGATTATGGCAGTAAAGACAAATGAAGTAGACCCGCAAATTGTTGAGTATTTTCTTGACAAGGTAAAGACATCGGATGATATTTTCGGTGATAGCGGGGTTATGAAGGCTTTAAAAAAAGCATTAACTGAGCGGATTTTAGAGGGCGAGCTAACAACAGAGCTAGGCTATGAAAAGCATGCTTGTGCTGGAAAGAACACAGGTAACTCACGTAACGGCTATAGCAGCAAGCGGTTAAAGACAACTGATGGTGAAATGGAAATTAATGTACCTCGTGATAGAAATAATGATTTTGAGCCGCTATTAATTCCTAAAAATCAGACGCGCTTTCCCGATATGGACGAAAAAATAATCAGCCTATACTCCCGCGGTATGAGCACACGTGATATCCAGGAGCAGCTACTTGACCTGTATGGCACTG
Source organism: Legionellales bacterium (assembly GCA_002707205.1). Classification (GTDB taxonomy): domain Bacteria; phylum Pseudomonadota; class Gammaproteobacteria; order UBA1113; family UBA1113. Next base: position 11,453 of record PAMH01000046.1, on the reverse strand, counting down.
AGGTATCACCAACACTGATTTCAAATGTGACCAATGAGGTTATAGATGAAGTAAAAGCATGGCAATCTCGCCCTTTAGACAGGTTATATCCCATTGTTTACTTAGATGCACTGGTAATCAAAGTCCAGCAAGATAAGCGGATTATTAATAAGGCTTTTTATTTAGCGCTGGGCGTCAATGTTGATGGTCAAAAAGAGCTTTTGGGTATTTGGGTTAGCCAAAACGAAGGTGCTAAGTTTTGGTTAAACGTATTAACCGAGCTAAAGAACCGTGGTGTTGAAGATATTTTAATCGCGTGCGTTGATGGTTTAACGGGCTTTCCTGAGGCTATCCATGCCGCTTATCCCAATACCCAGGTACAGCTGTGTATCGTTCATATGGTACGTAACTCTCTGCGCTACGTTGGCTGGAAGAAACGTAAAGAAGTGGCGGCAGACCTTAGAACGATTTACACGGCAAAAACCCTTGAAGAAGCGGAGCTTGCTTTAAGCAGTTTTTCTGAAAAGTGGGATAGTGAATTTCCATCGATATCGCGCAGTTGGCTAAATCACTGGGAATCTGTCACACCATTCTTTGATTACCCCGATGAAATAAGAAAAGTGATTTATACCACGAATGCTATTGAGTCTCTTAATATGAGTATTAGAAAAGTCATCAAGAATAAGCGGGTATTCCCATCTGACGAAGCAGCACTAAAATTACTTTATCTGGCACTTAAAAATATTTCAAAAAAATGGACTATGCCAATACGAGATTGGGGTGCAGCGATGAACCAGTTTATGATTATGTTTGAAGACCGCATTAGCGGCCGTACTTAAAAATAACGGGGAATTTTATTTTTAATTTTAATAAAACGTGCTAAGGTGACATTGTCGGTTCTAGTGGAGTCGGCAGTAAATTAAATAATTTGGCTATGCGCATTTACACAAATTAATTTACAGACCCCGTAGAATTGCACCCCTGGCCATAAATTAATCTTCCGATAGCTCTTTAAGTTCAACCTCATTGCCTTCGGGGTCTTTAATGTAAAAAGAATTACCATAACCTTGGGCACCATATCGTTCTCCATACCTATATGTTTCTATGCCATGATCATCAAAATATGCTTTAAGTTCATCATAGTCTAAAGGAGTAATTCTCAGGCAAAAGTGATTCAAGTTTGGAGATGAAGATACAATATCTTCATTTGTTTGAATGAGATCAATAATGCTATCACCAGCCCTTAATTGAGTTAGTCCAAACTCCTCCTGAACTTTCTCTATATTGCAACCAAGTATTTTGCAATAAAAATTTACCATTTCATTTGTTTTTGTTGTGTTTAATACAATGTGATCTAACCCAGCAATTTTAAACATACTTAATCCTTAATTAAAAATTGTTAAAACAAAATTATAGAATCCAGCAATACGATATTAATTAGCATTTTCAGCTACCTGTAATTTTCTTTTCTTCAAATAATTATAGAAAGATGGTCGGCTTATATCGTATATTTTGCAGATTTCAGCAACAGTATTTTTGCCTTCATCGTACATTTCAATCATCCTATTAATTTGTCGATTATCTAACAATGGTGGTCTACCCCCCATTTTACCTCTAACCCTTGCAGCCTTTAATCCTGCTTTTGTGCGCTCTGCAATAAGATCTTTCTCAAACTCCGCTAGAGCACTAAATATATGGAATATTAGTTTACCACCGGATGTTGTTGTATCAATATTTTCTTGCAAGCTCTGGAACCCAATATTTTTATCACTTAGCTCTTTTACTGTTTGAATAAGATGCTGAATAGAGCGTCCCAGGCGGTCTAATTTCCATACAACAATAGTATCACCATCACGTAAATAAGCTAGCGCTTCTGCTAGTCCAGGACGTGCTGTTTTAGTGCCACTAGCAATATCATGAAAAATTTCCTGACACCCAGCGCTCTTAAGAGCATCCTCTTGCATGCGTAAATGCTGATCAGCAGTACTGACTCGTGCATAACCAACTTTCATGGTCAAAGTTCCTCCAGTTAAAGGGCTAAATTGTATAATATCTCAAAATTTTTATGAAGATCCGTAACGTTGAATATTATACGGTTTACTTTACATTAATTTAGACAGATAATACGCCAACTATGCAACAATAGCTAGTATCTAAAAAACGACCGTTTTTTAGATGGTAATAAAATGGCCAGCAATCAGGGAATACACTATGACACCTATCTATAAGACTGCCTATCCTTATTACAGTGATAAGAAGAAAATTGCAAAAGAAGTAATCAGCACAGATTACCGTTTAACACCACAGGAAATACAAGACATAAAAGACCGTATGCCAGATCATATGGATTCACAGCTATGTTATGCTGTTTTGTTAATGGTATTTAAAAATCTAAATTATTTTCCTGAGCCAAATGAAATTCCCCCTGAAATAATTGAATACATTAAAGATCAGCTACGAATATATGATGCAGATTTTAATACTTGCCACCCTAGTACAGTTACACGACACCGTAAAAAAATTTATAAATACTATGGTGTGACATCGTGGAAAACCTCACAACCAAGTGATAATAATGAAACATTTTCCCCTGCACAAGATTTTGCTAAAAAGATTGCGTTGGAAGCTTCATCTATGCATAATTATCCTGCGGATATCATCAATATTGTGCTAGAAAAGTTAAAAAAAGAAAATTTTGAGTTCCCCACATTTAAGCAGTTAGACCGGCTGGCAAGAGAAGCCAGAGCGATGATGAATCAAAGCATATTTGATGCTACATATGGTACGCTAACAGATAATCAAATGTCTCAATTAGACTTGCTATTAGAGACCAATGAAGAATATCAGCGTAGTGAATTTAATTCACAGGACTTACGCAAAACTAAATTTTAGTTGAGGTTCTACCAACTCTTTAGTCAAGTAATCTTTTAGCAAATTTTTCTTGAGTTGATAGACTGTTTGTCCTGTCTGATGAGCTTTTCGCTTAAGGAAAACCCAGACTTGAATAGCGCAGGTAATATGATTGCGCTGAATTCTTTGTTTTCGACACGGACATTTTTCAATGCCTGTCAGCTGCTTTATTTCACGATGAAATTGCTCAACATACCATCTGATAGCACAAATATTTTTTGTATCATCAGAGCAAGATTGATTGGTGTCATTAGTGACAACACGGTCTATTCTGTTAGGAGAAACAGAGATAGAAAACAATTTCAAGGGAATTTCTTTAGGCATATTTTTCAATTGAACCAATTGACCTGTCTTATAACTTTCCTCATCCCAATTTAATAGTGATACATGTTGATATTTTTCATCAGAATCTAATGGTCTGGTTAATCTATTTTTTCTTAGAGGACAATAAAATAATTTTTCCATATGATGAATATGTAACATCAACTGATAATTAGCATACCAGGTATCCATCAATACCGTTTTAAATGGTAATTTCTTATGATTCTTGAGGTTGTTTAGCATTTCTTTAACATGCTGAACTTTAGTCTTACCATCTTTATCAGGGTCAAAAATACGATAGTCGATAATCCAAAATTGCTCTGTGTCAGGATTAACATAAACACAATTTAATAAACCTATACCACGGATCACTTTATGCGCATTACCACTATACTGCCAACGTACGGAATCTATTTTTTTTGAATGCTCTTTATCTAAAACAGTATCATCAAATACAACATATCCGTTTTCACTAGCTACAATATCATTTTTCACTTCTCGCCATACATTACTCGCTGTTAATCTTTCTGTTGCAAGAAAACGATTCACTAAGTCATGACTAACTTTTGCAACATGCTCAGCATAATTTGTAAGGGTGTAATTAGTTTGGCTACTTAACAAATATTGACAGTAATCAAGTTTACTAAATTCTTTTTTAGGACGAGACATTGAAAAATCCGGTTGCTGAAATTGACTATAGGATAACTGAAAACTTGTTCGCGTGATGTGATCTAATAACCATGATTTGTGTGATCTTTCGCACATTTATGTAAGCATTCAGCACTCAATAACTGTTCAATTATTGAGTTTTGCGTAAGTCCTGATTCACTTAAATCCTTACCTAAAAACCCGACTATTACCAACTTCCGTACTTTATTAAAACATCATGACTGGTTAACTTCTTTGGGCGATGTTACATATCACCTTAATCATATTATCCCAATAAAGTTAAAACAATTTTCTACCCAAGCAAAATCACTGGATGCCAGTAATTTAAAAGATTTTTCTGAATCAAAACGCTATACGCTAATGCTATGCTTGTTGGCGCAAGCTCAATCTAGCGCAAAAGATGCTCTAGCTATTACATTTTGCAAGACAATTATAGCAATGCATAAAAAAGGCAAAGACAAGCTTGAAAGGCTTAGAGAGTATTATCGGCTTAGAACACAAGAGTTATTAAGCATATTTTCTGAGATACTAGATGTCATACAGGTGGACGATATTGAGCAGAGTCAAAATTCTGCTGTTCGCGAGAAAATTAATGCTCATGGTGGAATTGATACTTTAAAAATAGATTGCGACCAAGCAGTAGCACTTAATAGTAATAATCATATTCCTTTCATTCTTGAGTTTTATGCAAAAAAAAGAAGCGTCTTGCTTCGCTTACTTGAGACACTAGATTTACAGTCAAGTACTCAGGAAAATATCTTAATAGAAGCGATTCAATTTGTATTAAACAATAAAGCTGTTAAGAAAGAATACCTCGATGATGAAATAGACTTATCATTCACGACAGAGCAATGGCGAAAGCAAATTATTAATAAGTCGGAAAAAGGAAAAATTCTACTTAATCGGCGTTATTTAGAGCTTTGTGTATTCTCACATGTTGCAAATGAATTAAGAACCAAAGATATTTATATCGTTGGTGCTGAATCATATGCTGATTATCGGGATGAGCTGTTACCAATAGAGCAATGCAAGGAAATGCTAGAGGAATACTGTTCTCAAACTGATTTGCCCAGCAGTGGAGCGGAGTGTGTGCAATATTTAAAAGACAAATTAACGGCTAAAGCAAAAGCCGTTGATGATTCATACCCAGATACGGCAGAATTAACAATTGACGAATCAGGAAAGCCAACATTGCATAAACGCAATCCTAAAAAAAGACCTGGGAGTGCGATCTGGCTTGAAAAAATGCTAAAAACTCGCATGAAAAAACGCAACTTAATTGATGTTTTGTGTAGCAGTCATTTTTACTGTGGCTGGGCAAATTCTTTGGGGCCAATTTCAGGTGATGAACCAAAAATAGACAATCCTATTGAACGTTACTTATTAACCAGTTTTGCATACGCTACTGGACTTGGGCCGACACAAACCGCAATGCATGTTCGAAGTACATTAAGCGCTCACATGATATCATGGGTTAATAAACGTCATGTTGCGCCACACATGCTGGATAATGCCAGAGAAAAACTGATCAACTTAATTAATCAGTTTAAGTTAGTAAAAGCATGGGGAGATGGAAAATCTGTAGCCGGTGATGGCACTTTGCAAGAGCTTAGAGAACAAAATCTAATTGCTGAGTTCCATTACAGATACAAGAAAAAAGGCGGTATCGCTTATCACCATGTGGCAGATAACTATATTCTACTATTTTCAACCTTTATGTCTTGTGGTGTGTGGGAAGCAGTTGAAATAATAGAAGGCTTGTTAAAAAATAATTCTGACATACAACCAGATATAATTCATGGAGATACTCAGGCGCAATCAACAATAGTGTTTGCTCTATCATATTTGTTAGGTTTTCGCTTAATGCCAAGGATTCGTAATTGGCATGATCTTAAATTTTTCAGGCCCACGAAAGAGACAAAATACAACCATATTGATAGTCTGTTTTCAGACACAATTAACTGGAGTTTAATTGAGAAACATTGGGACGACATTATGCAAGTTGTAATATCCATACGTCAGGGTAAAATGAGTTCATCGAAGTTATTGCGCAAGCTGAGTAATTACAGTAAGAAGAATCGGTTATATCAAGCACTGCAAGAACTTGGCTATGTAATAAGAACTCTATTTTTATTGGATTTTATTTCTGATGTTGAGCTACGTGAAACAATCACCGCGCAAACAAATAAAGTAGAAGCTTATAATGCCTTAAGTGATTGGTGTTTGTTTGGTAGTGATATTCTAGTGGCAAGCAATGATGATATTGAAATGGAGAAAGCTGTAAAATACAATGATATTCTTACTAATGCAGTTATCTTACAAAATGTTTCTGACATGACAAATATAATTGCTGAGCTTATAGACGAAGGTTACCGGATAACAAAGGATGACATGTCATATTTATGTCCATATTGGACAAGGCACTTAAAACGATTTGGTGATATTGTCATGGACTTTGATTTAGTACCCAAAAGTATAGAGCGTAGTAAAAGCTTGGTGATTTGGTAATACTTTGACCTTAGAATAATATATAAGAAATTAGACAAAAAACAGGGTGGAATCCCCTAGGGGTGCAATTCTACGCACGTATCCTGGCTTTACCCGAATTTGTTTTTTTCTCATAAGCTTTACTTAATTTTTATATTATGAATTTTTTGTCAAAATTATAAAAAATAGAGAATTAAGCTATGTACTATCAACTTGATAATCTTGGAGATAAAAACGGTAAAGAACTGATGCAAGCGTTCCGAGATATTCCAATCGACGTGACCTCGCTTAGTTTAAGCGGGAACGACTTAGACAATAGAACTGGCGCAGAGCTAGCACAAGCATTTGCAGCTATTTCGGCAACGGTGACCTCGTGATGTGTCAACACTTTTCCGGACAAAAAATTACTCTTAATTTCCTACCTTTTCATAAACAATTGGCGACATGTAATCATTAGCAGAATGCATCCTCACTTTGTTATAGAAAACTTCAATATATTCAAATATAGCGGCTTTTGCTTCCTCCCTTGTTTTAAAGCGTTGATGGTGAATTAATTCAGTTTTTAATGTATGAAAAAAGCTTTCAGACACAGCATTATCCCAGCAGTTGCCTTTACGGCTCATACTTTGTTTTATTCCATGTTGCTGTAAAATAGTGCGATGGTTATGTGATGCGTATTGGCTACCTCTATCCGTATGCCAAATAAGCCCGCGTGGTGGTTTACGTTGCCATAATGCCATCAACAAGGCATCATTAACCAGCTTGGTCTTCATATTATTAGCCATAGACCAGCCGACAATTTTTCGTGAATAAAGATCTATAACCACGGCCAAATATAACCAGCCTTCATTGGTAGGAATATAAGTGATATCTCCGGTATAAACCTGATTTGGCAAGCTTGATGTAAACCGACGTTCTAATAGATTCGGTGCTATTGGTAAGCTGTGTTTTGAATCTGTTGTCGCTTTAAATTTACGTTTCGTTTTACAACATAATTCAAGCTGCTTTAATAATCTAGCAATACGTCTTCGACTCACTTGAAACCCCTTGTTTTGAAGTGAAAACTTAATTCTACGCGTACCATAATTACCACGTCCATCTTTGAAGATTTCTTCTATTTTTTCCATTAACGTTACGTTTTGCCTTATGGTTTGTGATGGCTTTGCACGTAACCAAGCATAGTATGCACTGCGGCTAACTTGTAACAGCTCACACATCAATGCTATGTTAAATTCAGACTTATGAACCTTTATCCAGGCATACTTTACAGGCTTTCCTTCGCAAAGTATGCCGTGGCCTTTTTTAGAATATCACGCTCCTGTGTCAAGCGTGCTAACTGTTTACGCAGCTGTTTATTTTCTTCAAGTAATTTTTCTTGATGAATATCATCTGATGTTTTTGTTTGATGGTTTGGATAATATTTATTTATCCATACACGCAAAGTAGCTGGGTCAATATTTAAATCTTTAGCTGTTCTGCTTATTGGTTGTTCAGTTTCAATCGCTAGTTTAGCTGATGATTTTTTAAACTCTTCAGGATATCGGATCCCTGAATTTTTCGATTGGCTCATTTTAAACTCCTTACAGTTCTTAATATGATATTAAAACTGTCCGGTTTAGTATAGCCACATCAAAACAGAAGATGATAACGATAAGAAAGAGCTTTTAAACGACATTACTCAATGCGCAAAAGAGCTATTAAACTACTGCAATAGCATTCTCGACTTTTCAAAAATAGAATCAAAGAATCTACAAATTACGAATACAAAATTCAGCATAGAGAAAATAATAAACAACGTTATATCGATAGAAACTCCAATAGTCAAGCATAAAGAACTTATTTTAGAAAGCACATTGGACGATGACATTCCTTCTGTGGTAATAGGAGATCAATACAGGTTATATAGAATATTACTAAACTTAGTAAGCAATGCAATAAAATTCACCCATCAAGGTTACGTTAAAATAATGATCAGTCTTATTGCTATGAATCAAAGCACAGCTGTCATTAGATTCACCATTAAAGACAGTGGTATAGGAATACCAAAGGAAAAACAAAACTATATTTTTGAAAAATTTACTAGACTTACATTAAGCAATACAGGAGATCACAAAGGTATAGGTTCCGGACTTAGAATTGTGCGACTATTTATGAAAGATATAGAGGGAGAAATAGACTTGTTAAGTGAACCCCAAAAAGGAACAGAATTTATTTGCACAATACCCTTTAAGATTCCCTTAACAGAAGACTTTGTTGAATACTATGAAATAAAGGATGAATTATGAGTAATGCTAAAATACTAGTTGTTGAAGATTCTATAGTTGCTAGAAAAGTCGCTGTTATAACTTTTGAAAAGCTTGGGTGTATAGTAAATTCCGTAGAAGATGGTTTTTCAGCTTTAAATATTGTAGAACATAATATGTATGACTTGATTCTGATGGACATTGGATTACCAGACATTAGTGGAATTGAGGTTACAAAAAAAATAAGAGCAACGGAAAATAATGAACATCGCATTTTCATTGTTGCATTAACAGCCAATTTTAGTGAAAATGAAAAACATATTCTCATAGATGCGGGTTTGGATGATTTGCTTATAAAGCCATTGACTCCTGTAATGGCAAAAGACATGCTAAATAAATATACGGGACATAAGTTCAATGAATAACGAAACCAATATAAAAATAAATGAAGCAAAAAAAATCATTAAATGCTGTGGATTTACAATATTTTATAGCAGCAAAGAATCTGCAATAGACATTTTAAATGAAGTATTTTTTGAAAACACCTACCAATTTAACATTTCAGATAATGACTCAATAATAATAGATGCCGGCAGTAATATAGGAATATCTAGTCTATTTTTCAGGAGAAATTATTCAAATAAAATTATTGCATTTGAGCCAGATCCAAATGCTTTTAACTTATTAAAAAAGAATATAAAAGAAAATAATGTGGGAAACATTCATATTGAAAACATAGCTCTTTCACAAACAACAGAAGACATTGATTTTTATGGAGAGTTTATTAACGATGAATCTGACTCAAGAGGAAATTCAATATTCAAATCTTGGGGACTGCAAAGAAGTCATAGCTCTAAAATAAAAGTAAAATCGGACAAACTATCTAATTTTATAGATAATAAAAAACAACATTTCATAAAAATTGACATAGAAGGAGCCGAACACCTTGTAATAGCAGACTTAGAAAATTCAAACAAACTCAATTATATACAAGAAGTTATTATTGAGGTTCACGAGCAAGACAAACTAAAAGACAATACCCGCTTAAGATATATTATAAAAATCTTGGAAAAAAATAAATTTCAGTGTAACATCTCAAAAAAAGAATACAACTTACCTGAACCCATACAGGAATGGGTTAATAAAACAGCCCCCAGCTTTTATATTTTAAAAGCATCAAAAAAATCATAACTTTGATCTTATTTTTTGTTCCACAACTTGCAATTCAGCATTTTCTAAGTCTTCGCTGATTTCACTCTTATTAGGATTAATAAATATCATCATATTAGAATTTCTAAGACTCGCACTTATCGATTCATTAAAGACATAGTTAATTCTATTCCCAAGAGTTTTAACTATTTCAAGCTTATACCATAAAAACGAATGGTCTTCATTATTTATCATAAATTCGCTAACTGGAACGCCACAAGTAGAAAGCTTACTATAGTAAGCCTCTGCATCACTTCTAAACCTATCAAACTCAGCAAAAACTATATCAGTTGGCGGCAATTTCCTGCATGTATTATCGGTTTGAAAGAATGGTGATAACCACTTATTTTGCTTATTAATACCACTCGGGACATATAGTTCCAAAAACCACTCAACAAATGACTCAGTTATTGTAGTATCCATTTCTTCGAAATCATCACGAAAAGCCCTAAGACTTCTTGAAAGATCAACTATCGGACTGATTAGCATTTGTCTTGATAAAGGAAGATTATCTAAACTTGCCTTTAAAGCCATTGAAGCAGCAATGTTACCGCCAGAGCTATAACCAACTAATATATTTTTCTGTTTATCTATATGGTATAAAGAAGATGGTGATGATAATAAAAATTTAAGAGTAGCATATGCTTCATATAACCCATAAGGAAACTGATTTTCTGGAGCTAAGCTATGATTGATAACAATTAGTTGGCACCCTGATTTTTTTGCTAGATGAGAACAAATTATATTTGTAAACGCAATCTCGCTTGCAACAAACGCTGTACCAGGAACATAAAAAATTGTGGGTAGAAGAGTATTTTTATCCCTTAGTGAGTACGGCCTATAAACTCTGATGGGGATCTTCTTGGAAGGAGACAATGGAAGCAGGGCATCCTTATAAGGAACATCAGCAGGCTCACTCATGGGTTTCGCTGCACTAACCCTATTTCTATGCTCTATAATAGAACGACTAAATGCTTCATCATTCCTTACTTTTTTGCCTTTGCTCTTTATATCAGGCGAAGATTCATGATCTAGACCCATAAAAAAACCTCCTGCTTAAAATTAAGAAATAAACGAATTTTTGTGTTTTTTATTATCTTTATCTTTATTTCAGTTTTGATCTACAATTCATACTTGATGATAGCTTTATTCCTCCCAATGTGTATTTGGATAAGGAATCAATCTTCCAAGAATTGCGCTGATTATACAACATCCGCTTTTTTCTGTGAAACTTTTAATCAAACACTTATAGATATACCTGCTTGCTCTCAACGTATTGACTAATAGTGATTTTTAGTTTCATTTCCGAAAAATTTTTTATAATTCATGTTGTTATAAATTTAAACTCAAGCTCAGCCTAGAAATTCACACTTTAGACAAAAATAGTAAGCGTCAAACTAAATACCCCTTGATTAATTTTGTGTTGCAAGGACTAATCAAGGGGTATTTAGTTTGGCGTGGAGTTGCCCCCTAAAACCGATCCGGTTTATGCAGCTTTGCTGCGATTAAAAATATACTCCCTTGGCGACATCATATTCAAGCCCTTATGGGGTGCATTTTCATTATAATCTTCAAACCAGCCTGGTAATTGCGCCATAACCCGCTTAGCTGATGATAAATCGCCCAGCCAAACAT
>PAMH01000045.1 GCA_002707205.1 Legionellales bacterium | reverse complement strand
GCAGCCTCTCAAGTGACTGACGGTGACGTAAAGATTTTTTAAACTCGCTTCGCTCTTTAAAAAATCCGTCACCTACCGCGGACTACGCGACTCGGCCTTTGGCCTTCCTTGTCGCGCAGCGTTTGTTATGAATATATCGCAACAAAGCGCAACCTTTATTAGTTGCGCTTTGTTGCGGGTACATAATAACCTCATTACCACCCTATCTAACTAAGCTAAAACTTTGGAGGCTTTAACTTCTCCATATGACAGATTTTTCTGTTATTTTTGCTTATCTTTGGCAGAATCTCAAATAACTACTCACTTCCGATAAGAGAGCTTATCAGCACCGTGGTAATTCGCGGTTAGGTGGATTCAACTCGCTAATGCAACTATTTTTTACAGAATGTCAATTCTGTATTATTCTCGCGCTCGTGAACACATTCGCGAGATAGAATTTTAACGTCATCAGACTGTATGATTGCTTGGTCAAAGCAAAATTACACAATATTTCTAATATAATTAGTTTCTCAAAGAAGCTGTCGTTTGATTTTCTGGTGGTTTTTTCGTAAAAAATAATTGGTATAGGACCGGCAATACAAAGAGAGTTAATAACGTTGATGAAAATAACCCTCCAACTACCACTGTCGCTAAGGGTCTTTGAATTTCTGCGCCAACGCCTCTGGCTAAAAGCATAGGAATTAAACCAAGCGCTGCAATGAGCGCTGTTAATAGAACAGGACGTAATCGCGATAATGCCCCTTGATAAACAGCTTGATAACCTTCCATACCAGCTTGTACATTCTGATTGATCGCGTTAACAAGCACAACACCATTTAACACGGCTATACCAAATAACGCAATAAAACCAATCGAGCCAGGAACTGATAAATATTGCCCGGAAATAAACAGCCCAATAATACCACCGATTAAAGCCAGCGGCACATTCACCATAATGAGTAATGCTCTGCCCACTGATTGAAAGGCAAAATATAACAATAAAAATATAAGTGCGAGTGATAAAGGCACTATAATAATTAACCGCGCTTGGGCGCGCTCTTGATTTTTAAATTGTCCCCCATAAGTAACTGTATAACCAGGTGGGAGTTTGATATTTTGTTGTAATTGCTGCTTAATATCACGCACAACACTTCCCATGTCACGCCCCTCAACATTGGTTTGGATCACTACGCGACGCTGAACATCATCACGACGTATTTGCGGAGGGCCTGACTCAATACGCACACTCGCAACGTTCTTTAGTTTTACCCACGCACCATTAGCAGATTGTAACACAAGATTACCAATAGCATTTCCACTGTTACGGTATTTTTTAGCAAGCCTAACATAAATATCATATCGCTCATTTCCATCAATTACCTGTCCCGCCGTTTGTCCGCCAATCTCATTAGAGACCAAAGACATCACNTGCCCAACAGNTATACCGTAGCGCATTAAAGCCTCGCGATTTGGCTTAATAACCAATTGTGGCTCACCAGTAATTTGTTCCATTGCCACATCTNTTGTGCCATTAACNGCCTTTACAACAGTTTCAATTTCTTTACCTTTTTTGGCTAGTATGCCTAAGTCAGGTCCAAATAACTTAATTGCTAATTGNGCTTTTACACCAGAAAGTAATTCATCAACACGGGTGGCAATAGGTTGTGAAAAAGAAAATAACAACCCAGGAAATATGTTCATTTTATTTTCCATTAAACTTTCAAGTTGTTGCCGCGTACGCGCAGACGACCATTGTGAAATTGGCTTTANACCAACATAAAGCTCAATATTGGAAACCGGTTCTGGATCACCGCCTANTTCTGGGCGCCCNATACGACTAGAANCATAAGTNACCTCAGGAAACGTCATTAACCGTTTTTCAAGATTATCGGCTACTTTTAACGCTGTGGTCAAATTAACAGATGGTGCAAGGGTTGCTCGNATATTTAAGGTGCCCTCCTCCAACTGAGGCACAAACTCTGTNCCTAAAAANGGTATCAACCCNAACGAAATAACAAAGANAACTATAACACTTGCAATTACTTTTTTTGGTTTTTGTAANACCTTTTCTAAAAGTTTTCTATATTTTTTCTCAATAGNACGAAAAACAAAGCTTTCTTTATGTTTAACGCCTCGGCGGAAAAAATAAGTTGCTAATGCAGGAATTACTACCAACGCAACCAAAAGTGAAGCAATCATAGCAAGAACAATACTTTGGGCCATGGGGTGAAATAATTTCCCTTCGACACCTTGCAAGCTAAAAATGGGCATAAAAACCACAATAATAATTAATACTGCGAAAAAAACAGGGCGAGCGATCTCTCTCGCAGCTTCCTGAATACGTAATGCAGTGCCATTCTGCTTCNTAATNTTTTGACTCAAATTAGAGTTAGGCTGGGTTAAATGTTTAAAAATNTTTTCCATCATGACAACNGAGCCATCAACCATCATACCAATTGCAACGGCCAGCCCTCCTAAAGACATAAGGTTGGCTGATATTCCCCATTGTGCCATCAGCATTAAGGCCATGAGAATAGAAATAGGAATAGATATTAAAACTAATAGTGTAGCTCGCACATTATATAGAAATAAAAATAGAATAATTAAAATTAATATAAATGCTTCAACTAACGCTTTGACTACGGTATGTACTGCTTTATTGACCAAATCAGCTTGATCATAAACGGCTTGAATTTTTACACCTTCAGGCAGAGCTTTTTGGATCTCAGGTAATCGTTTCTTGATGCCATCGATAGTCGCTTTAGTATTAGCTCCCATGCGTTTAAGCACAATGCCGGTGACAACTTCTCCTAGATCCTGTGGTTTCCCCTGTTTATCGCGCTGCATCATGCTCACAGCACCTTGGCGTATTTCAGGTGCAAATGTGACTTGTGCAATATCTTTAACTCGNACCACGGTACCATCAACTTCTTTAATGGAAATATTACCAATTTCGTGTAATCCTTTAACGCCACTTTGTAGCCAGCCTTCACCACGGATCACTAGTTGCTCATCCCCGCGATCAAGATACCAGCCCCCGGAATTGCGATTATTATTTTTAATGGCTTCCACAACATTTGCAGCGCTGACTTTGTAACTTAATAATTTTTGCGGATTGAGTTGTACTTGATATTGCTTTACTTTTCCACCAAAAGATAAAACGNCTGTAACGCCGCTAACTGGTAATAATTGCAATTTCACCAACCAATCATTAAGACTACGAAGTTTCATTTCATCATATAATGCTGAATTATTCGTTGTTAAAATATATTGAAAAACCTGACCAAGCCCCGATGTATTAGGTCCAATTTCAGGTGTGCCTACGCCATTAGGNATTTCTTCTTTGGCTTTCTGAAGCTGTTGAAAAACTTGCTCGCGCGCAAAGTAAATATTTGTATTTTCTTTAAATACGACAGTGACAGCAGACAATCCAGTCTTTGAAATAGAACGCACTTCCTGCACATCAGCAAGCGAATACATCACCGCTTCAACAGGATAAGTAATCAATTGCTCAACTTCTTTTGCGGCTAAGCCAGGTGCTTCTGTATTAACTTGCACTTGAACATTAGTCACATCAGGAAATGCATCTAAATTTAATTTCGGCAATATCAGCCATCCACCTACCGTTAAAGCTAGTAAAGCTAACACAACCAGCAGCCGATTTTTAACAGAGAAATCAATAACGGTATTTAACATGTATGAATCCCTTCCACACTAGTGATTGTGAGTGCTGAAACCACTTTTCAACGATTCGGAGTGTACAAAAAAAGCGCCGCCTGTCACAACGCGGGTACCTTCCTTTATACCTTTAATAACTCGCCATGAACCTATTTTTTGAGTAACCTTAACTTCTTGTGCCTTAAAGTAATTAGGCTTTACTTCAATATAAACTGCCAAATCGCCATCAGGTGTTTGCATCAATGCAGTTTGATCAACTGCTAGTACAGATTGCGTTTTTCCTGTTTGTATTAAACAAGTCACAAACTCGCCTGGATGCAGTTGATCATTATTATTAGCCACTTTTAAACGAATAATGCGTGTTCGCGTAGTTTCATCAAGCTGATGATGCACTTGCAATACTTCTGCGGGAAACTGATGTGTTGCTGTTTTAATAATTCCCTTATATTTTTTTTTAATTTTTCCAGAGTCTCCATTGGATAATTTAGCATCAACCCAAAGACTTGTTTCATCAACTATAGTGTAGAGTATTTTTCCGGGCGCTATCATCTGTCCTTGCGTGAAATCAGCCGAAAAAACAGTACCGCTTTGTTGCGCTAATAAAACAAACTCTCCATTTGCTTTGTTAGTATCATTTGACGTGACAAATTCATCAATTTGCGCGCGCGTCATGCCGTAAGCAAGTAACTTTGAATATGCTTGCTGATAAGCCACCTCAACAGTTTGATAGCGTTTAGCCGATACGGCTTGTTTACCTAATAACTTAACTCGCGCCCACTCTTTTTGTGCTAACAAAAGCTCTGCTTGTGCTTTAGCCATATCAACGCTCGATAAACTCACCAGTGGTTGCCCTTTAATAACGTGAGTACCAACTTTAACGAGACGTTGCACAACCTGAGCTTGTATTCTAGGCGTTACAAGCGCAGTAAGATCATTATTAGGAAGAACCTCACCAGGGGCGCTGATATAGATAGGTAACGATTTGGCGCGTAAAATTTGTGTTTTAATGCCTGCAGCTTCTTGGCCCTCAGAACTAATTTCTATTAATGTTTCATCTCCATCAATCTGCTTGGGCTGCTTGGGCTGTTCGGTACTCTTAACCCCCAAAGATACCTGCTCTTTATTTATACAAGTACTTAAAATCAAAATAAATAGTAATCCTAATATTATATAGCGCCATCCTGCTCTCATGTTACCTCACTTTATTCATTAGGTTTTATCTATCCAGGTCTTTAATTGTCCAGAAGCCTCCATCACAGAAAACCACATCTGCCATGTTTTACCTGTCAACTCCACGCCAGAAATTTGACTGTCAATCCGTTGTTTTAATTGCACTAAATAATCTGTCGTATTAAGCTCACCTGCCGACCATAAACGATTGAGAAGGTCTATGCCGCCATCTAAGCTATGCTTCGATGCTTGACTCCATTGCCCCGCGGCATTATACAAAGTATTATATTTTGATAAATCCCCTTGTAACCTCGCTTTATTTTGCCGGTAAATATTCATCTGCTCTTGCTCCACAGCAATGGCTTGGTGATTTGCGGCATGAACCTGATCCTCAAAATTATTTCGTACAAATAGGGGAATACTTAAACTACCGCCTATTAACAACTCATTATCTTCCGTTCCACCACGAAAACCGATTGTCGGATCTGGTTTTGTTTCTGCTTGGGCCACTCGAATTACAGCCTTTGCTGTAGCAACTTTAGCACCATAAATTTCTATTACTGGCAGTTTCCGTAACCACTCTTCTTGTTTTGCAATAGATATACGTAATGGTGTTGGTAACTTGTCAGGCATTATAGGCCAAGTATTTGGTGATGTGTGTGTAATTGCAATTAAATTTTGGTAAGCATTCATCAAGATGATTTCTTCATCTGCTTGCTGACTAATCGCTTGTGCATAAGCTAAAGAAGCCTGATCCAAGGCATCTTGAGCAATATCTCCTGATTTAAATTTTCTAACATTCTGTTTTTTAAACTCTGCTAGTAATTGAGTTCGTTGTTTTGCCAGATTAACTACGGATTGAGCAGTTCTATATTTAGCTAAAGCTTTTAAGGCTTGTGTTGTCACATTTAATTGCTCCGCCAATAAATTTGCCTTTGCTTCAGCAAGTCCATGCTGACCAACTGCCGCATTAGCGCCTCGCTTATTAAATAAGTCAACCGTCTGGTTTATACCTGCTGTATAAGTGTCCTCAAAAGATTCTTGATTAACACGTTCCGCATCAACATCTAAACTTGGATTATAAATCGGCCTACGACTTTGGGCATAATTTGCATCAGCTTTAGCAACTTCAGATTGAGCCGATAAAATTGCAGGGTTAGTCCGCGACACATAAGAAATAAACTCTTTCATAGAGCTCGCTTGAGATAATAATGGACAGGCACAAAAAATAACCAAAGCTAATAGGGCTCGAACGCTTAGACTGGATGAGTATAACTTACTATAAAATATAGCTATTTTCTCTATGTTATTTGCATTCATGGTAATTACATTATCCTTGTATCAGAACTAATTCAATACGCATAAAAAGCACTCAATATTATTACAATCCATCATCATGCCCTTTCTTGCTGGGTGCCTCCAATAATGCCTATTATTCATTGCCATGCAAGTGCTGATGTCCGTTTTTTTCAGCTTTCGATAATGAGTGTACACCAATACCATAATAACATACCAGCTCAGCCCTATACCACCCTGTTATTAAAACTGATATAAAAATACCAAAAATACCAAAGTGTTTGACCTGTCAACACTTTCCCAGACAAAATTTTATTACAAATTCATAGCCGCTTCATACTCGTCTGGTGATAGATAATCATTAGCTGAGTTAATTCCTTTACGATTATAGAAAATTTTAATATATCTAAATATTGCTTACTTTGCCTCCTTTCTGGTTGTAAATTTTCTTGATGTACAAGTTCTGTTTTTAGCGTACCGAAAAAGCTTTCTGCAACACTGTTATCCCAGAAATTACCTTTGTGACTCATACTTTGTTGGATGTAGTAGCCATGTCAAAGTTTGAAAAAATCCTGGAGTATAAACCAATAAAAAATAGTTTATTTTCCTATATAAATGGAATTAAGAATTTATTTTTCCCTGAATTGCCCTATGGTTTTTAAATAAAATTCAGGAAGTGGATATCCTTCAAATTCAATAGTAGTTAGCATTACAGCCGCCAAATGATACAAGTTATGACAATGTAGAACCCATACACCAGGATTATCTGCATCAAATTGAACTTTAATGGTTGTATTAGGTTGAACTAAAACAGTATCTCGCCTAGCGCCACCTTGAATTGGCTTACCATTAATTTCTGTTACCTGAAAAACATGACCATGAAGGTGCATAGGGTGTGACATTGAATTATCATTTCTAAAGATCATTTCAACTCGATCACCTCTCTTGACTATTTTTGGCGTAATATTCGGCCAGCTTTCTTTATTTATTGTCCATATATATCCATTCATCGTTCCTTGAAGGAGATAGCTTAAAGTTATATCAACCGGTTTTTTCGTCAATGGGGATAATGATTTCAGCTGCTTTTCTAGCTTATAGTAATCTATCTGTCCCATTATATTTTTAGATATAGGACCTGGCGTTGTTACTTTATTTTTTGTTGTTGTCAAAATTATTCCTGTTTGTTTATTTGTCCCTTCGGCTAACCCAAGTATTGGAAAAACACCTCTTGTTAGCGGTAACTTAACAAGTATATCTAATCGATTTGCGATACCAATTGGAAACTTATTGTCTATAATTGGTTTTATTTTTTCACCGTCAACAGCGACTAACTGTCCTTCCAACTCACCCAGGTCAATTTGATAGTTTGTTGAGGAAGACGCATTAATAATTCTTAATCTAACTATCTTTTGAGGATCAGTAACAATAATTTCAGGATTAGATAGGCTACGTTTATTTGTTAAATAAGCATCATAAGTTACATCATTGTAATCTTGCTGTTTCCTTTTTGAAGACATACTTTTTTTCATTTTCGTATTACGTAAATTGGCAAAGAGAACATAAGGATCTTTATAAGTAAAATCCTCAAGGAACATAACAATATCTTGTATTTTTTGATCTTTAGTTTTTGATTCGTAAATAATAAGTGGTGCTGAAAGTTGCTGCTGCTCCTGTAGTCCTTGATGGGAATGCATCCAATAAGTCCCTGATTGAAGAAGCCGATATTTATAGGCCTTTTTTTCACCTGGCCTAATTAGAAGTTGTGTGACGTTAGGAACACCATCTTGATTATTAGGGACAATTAACCCATGCCAGTGGATGGTAATAGATTCTGACGACTTATTCTCAACAATAACATTAAATAATTCACCCTTTACGCCAAAGTATCCTTTTTTATTAACAGAACCATCTGGTTGAACAAATAATATCTCAAAAGCCTTAACTTTTTGTCCTTTGTTATCAACTTGAAATTGTTTATCAGTGACTTGAATTAAAATCTTTTTATTATTTTTATCCTTTACTGCATTTTGCCCTGCAAAAGCAACACCAATTACTATAAATGATAGTAAAAAAATCAGAAATGCCGTCAACAAGGAGCGTTGATGAATAATCACTACCAAAACCTCCGTCAATATAGCAAAGAGCCAATAAAATTATAGACTAAATTAAATTGCTTAGTTAACCTTTTTTCTGTTCACTTTAAACCATGATGAGACTCTAATGAGGGTTGCAGTTTAATATCGTTGGAGTGCTTATGTCCTTTATCTGAAGTTTCTGGCAATGACTGTACTCCTACACCGTATCGATAAACAAGTTCAGCCCCAAACCATCCTGTAATTACAAGCAAACTAAACATAGCAAATAAAAGTATCAATTGAACCCACACTTGAGATTTTTTTTTAAAAAATAAAAGTACAGACCAAGTGGCTGAAAACAAAATAAAAATCATTGTTATTAAGGCTAAATTGCGATGTATTTTCATTACCTCATGTGAAACTGAGTCATGTGCCACAGTAAAATAAGCATGAAAACCCGCAATTACTGTGAAAACAGTAGCAATAGCGCCTAACCATAAACACCATCTTGAAGTAATTAAACATTCCTGTTTGATTTTATCCCATGGTGATAATACAAAGCTCAAAATAAACATAACTAGTGAAGTTGTAATAAGCGCAATTGTAAAATGTACCAACATAGGATGATAATTGGGAATGATTTCAATCATGTCTTTCACCTCTTTTAGCAACACTTTGCGAAATATGAATACCAACTAACCGAGCTATCAACATGGCTATAAATAATTGGCCTATAATAGCCTCCAATGCTGACAACATTTTTAACGCACCAAAAATGGGCACCCAATCTCCATAACCCAATGTACTTAAAGTTACAAAACTAAAATATAATGCTTCACTGAAAAACCGCGGGTGCGGAAATTGCTTTAATTCAGATAAACCATTACCTATCGTATATTGAAAAGAGCTTGGCGCAAATGTAAAAATCAAAGTGTAAATCAGTGCAAATACAATGCCTAAAACCAAATAGCTTGTTACTATTGCTAATAATTTATTAATTGTTATTGTTTGCTGGGCATAAACATAGTTTAGAAGACTAACGAATATAATAATAAAAAAACATAATTCGGTAATAATGGTTACGCTTAATAGCATCTGATTGTTTGTATAGCCTGAAAATAATATTTCAAAAAAAATACAAACAGATAAAAATGCTGCTATTTTTAACGCTTTCTTTGTATGCATTAATAAATTCAATCCCGTCATCGCTAATAGCATAAAAATAAACTCAACAATAGCTATTTGCCCCTGAAATTTATAATGCAGAAGCGGGTAAACGATTAAAAAAACAAAAAGTGAAACTAAAAATAATGAAAACCTAAAGCGCCTCATCGTCTCAAAATAGGAATACATCATCGATTATCCTTCTTCTGCATTATTAGTCACATGTGTGTGTTTTTTCCATAGGTAAAAAACCGCGGGAATAATAATCAAGGTCAGAATAGTTGCACTAAGCAAGCCACCGACCATTGGGGCCGCTATGCGCCTCATCACCCCAGAGCCTGTACCACGACTAAACATGACAGGTAACAATCCGGCAAAAGTTGCGGTAATCGCCATCATAATTGGACGGATTCGATGTAAAGCTCCTTCCTGTATCACATGAACTAAATCTTCATGTGTAAAACTTCGATTCGCTTTTTTAACAAGCTCTATTTGTTTCTTTAATGCAAGACTTAAGTAATTAAGCAGCACCATCCCCGTCTCAACAGCAACACCAGCTAATGCAATAAATCCAACCCCAATGGCAACGGACATATTATAATTTAACCAGTACATTAGCCAGATACCCCCAATCAATGATAAGGGTAAAGTGCCCATTACAATCAGGACCTCAATAAAATCATGAGTGTGAATATAGAGCAGTAGTAAAATCAGCACTAATGTTAATGGTATCAATAACATTAACCTTGCTTTTGCTCGCTCCATATATTCATACTGCCCAGACCAAATCAAAGTATAACCTGCTGGTAACTTTAAGTTTTTATCCAGTGCTGCCTTTGCATTTTTAACATACGTACCTACATCAATATTATCAATATCAACTAAAATCCAACCAGTTAGTTTCGCATCTTCGCTTTTAATCACTGGCGGTCCATTTTCTACTTTAATATTAGCGACATCTCCTAGTGGTACATGCGCGCCAGTTGGCGTAACAATCGGTAGTAAATTAATTTTATCTACTGAGTCACGTTCTGTTTGTGGATAGCGTAAATTAACCGGATAACGCTCTCTACCTTCAATAGTTTCCGTAATATTCATTCCCCCAATAGCTGTTCTCACAACAGATTGGATATCGTCTATGCTTAAGCCATAACGTGCAGCTATAGCTCTATTAATATCGATATTGACATAACGGCCGCCGACTGAGCGATCTGCATAAACAGAAGCGGTACCTGGCACTTGTTTTAATATGTTATCAATATTCTTGCCAATATGTTGAATTTTACTCAATGATGGCCCAGTAACTTTAATTCCTATTGGTGTTTTAATACCTGTCGCTAACATATCAATACGTGTTTTAATTGGCATTACCCATGCGTTTGTAACGCCTGGAATATTGACCAATTGATTAAGCTCTTCTTTAATTTTTTGAATAGTCATACCTTTTCGCCATTCTGCTTCTGGCTTTAGTTGAACAATTGTTTCTATCATTGTTAATGGCGCAGGATCCGTCGCAGATTCAGATCTACCCACTTTTCCAAAAACACTATTAACTTCTGGCTGCTGTTTAATCAACTTATCTGTTTGTTGTAAAACTTGTCGTGCTTTTCCAATAGATACACCAGGCAACATTGTTGGCATATACATGAGATCACCTTCATTTAAGGGCGGCATAAATTCAGATCCAAGTTTTGATAATGGCCAATAAGTCAGAACAAATAGTATCAGCGTTAAAATAATCAGTGTTTTTGGCATACGTAATATGAGTTTGATAATGGGGCTATATCCTCTTAATAGCATTCGATTTACCGGATTCTTATTTTCCGGAAGAATTTTACCTCGAATAAAATATCCCATGAGAACAGGTACTAGCGTAATAGATAAACCAGCCGCTGCCGCCATTGCATATGTTTTTGTAAATGCTAAGGGTGAAAACATGCGCCCTTCTTGTGCCTGTAAAGCAAAAACAGGTAAAAAGCTAACGGTTGTAATTAACAAAGAGAAAAATAATGTCGGCCCAACTTCTACTGCCGCATCTGTAGCCATCTTCCACCTATCAATAGGTAAATTATTTGCTTGAGCTTCTTCAATTTGTTTATGCATGTTTTCAACCATAATAATGGCTGCATCAACCATCACACCAATAGCAATTGCTATACCACTTAGCGACATGATATTTGCATTAATGCCTTGCATATACATAATGATAAGTGCCAATAAGACACCAACAGGTAAACTTAGCACAACAACTAATGATGAACGAAAATGAAATAGAAACAACATACAAATTCCTGCTACCACAAGGAATTCAATTAATAATGTCCAGCTCAGCGTATGTATCGCTCGATAAATTAAGCCAGAACGATCATAGACCGGAATAATTTCAACACCATCAGGCATACTTTTTTGAAGTTGAGCCAATTTAAGTTTAACTGCTTTAATTGTTTTTAATGCGTTATCTCCCATTCGCATAATAACAATCCCACCAACTGTCTCCCCTTGCCCATTAAGTTCAGTAACACCTCGCCTCATTTGAGGCCCCATGCTTATCTTGGCAACATTGGCAAGCAAAATTGGTGTTCCTTTTTTGCTAACACCTAAGGGAATATTCTCCAGTGCTTTTATATTTTGGATATATCCATCGGTACGTACCATATATTCTGCTTCACCCATTTCTATGACTGAACCACCAACCTCACTATTAGCTTTTTGAATAGCATTTTTAACTTGATGTAAACTTAAGTCATAGGCTCGTATACGATTTGGCTCTAATGTTACTTGATATTGTTTTACCATACCGCCTGCAGTTGCAACTTCAGAAACACCTGGTACGGTTTGTAATTCAAATTTTAAAACCCAGTTTTGTAATGTTGTTAGCTCCGATATATCATGCTGCCCGGTCTTATCTACTAAAGCATATTGATAAACCCAACCAACGCCAGTCGCATCTGGACCCAATTCAGGTTTAGCTCCAGGAGGGAGTTTGCTTGCAACTTGATTTAAATATTCTAATACTCGTGAACGAGCCCAGTATAAATCTGTTCCATCCTTAAAAAGGATATAGACATAAGAATCTCCAAAATAAGAATATGCGCGCACAGTTACCGCACCTGGGACTGCAAGCATTGCCGTTGCCAGGGGATACGTCACCTGATCTTCAACAACTTCTGGCGCCTGACCTGGATATGAGGTTTTAATAATAACTTGCACATCTGATAAATCTGGAATGGCATCTATAGGTGTTTTTACCAAGGCATAAAAACCTATTGCAATTAATAGGCAGGTGATTATCACTAATAAAAAACGATTTTTAATTGACCATGTTATGATGCGCTCAATCATTTTTTCAATCCTTTGGCTTTGGTTTTGCTTTATCTACCACATGTATTTTTATAATTTTAAAGTCTTTTTCTGTGCTTCCTGTTAGTACAAAATGAATTTCATCTCCGGCTTTAATTGAAGATAAGTCAATCGATTGTTCTACGGCCAATTCCATACTCATTTTCCCCATGCCAAGTTCAGGAATAGGTTGATGTTTAATCGTAATCATCCGATTGCTTTCATTAACACTTTGGACAAGTCCCATACCAACAAACTCTTGTGGTGCAACATTAGTTTTTTTGTTATCTGCCTCTTCCATGCGGCTCATTCCCGCTCTAAGATTAGACTCTGAGTCAATCAAAAATTGTGCTGAGGTGACGACGGTATCCTTTTTCGTTAAGCCAGATAATACTTGGTAATAATCTCCTGATTCAATGCCAACGTTAACAGGTACCGCTTTAAAGCGCCCGTCACCCAAAAAAACAATGACTCTATCGCCGTCGCCAGTACGAATTAACGCTTCCCTTGGTATCGATAATGCAGCTTTAATGGTTTTACTAAAAATTTTAACGTTTGCATACATTTTAGGTTTAAAGGTTAAATCTGGATTTGGAAAAGTTAAGCGAACACGTAATGTGCGTGTTTTGGCATCCAACTCGGGATAAACATAATCAACTTTACCTTGCCATTTTTTTCCTGGAATATAGGATAAACTAGCGATAGCACCCTGCCCCTCCTTAACCCAGGCAGCTTGTCGTTCAAATACTTCAGCAATGACCCAAATATGTGATAAGTCCTCAATCGTCATTATATCTGTATCCGGCTTAATAAAAGTACCTTCGCGAATATTTAAATTTGAAATAATCCCACTTTTTTCTGCATAAACCTTAATTCTTTTCATCGGTTTTTTAGTTTTTTTCAAAACATCAATCTGTGACTGAGACATACCAAGCGTAATTAATTTTTTTCGCCAGCATTAACTAGTGTTAAATTATTATTTTTTAGTGCTAGCATAAACTCTTCTTGTGCATTATTAAGTGTTGGAGAATACAATTCAAACAATAAATCACCTTTATTCACATGCTCACCGGTTGTTTTTACATCCAGCTTTTGTACCCATCCATCAACATACGTATGCACATGCTCAATTTTATTTTCATCAACAGTAACATAACCCACCGTATCAATTATGCGTGATAAATCTCTTACTTGAACATGCTGTGTTCTGACACCTAAATTATTAATA
Source organism: Legionellales bacterium (assembly GCA_002707205.1). GTDB lineage: Bacteria > Pseudomonadota > Gammaproteobacteria > UBA1113 > UBA1113. The sequence goes on along the minus strand of PAMH01000045.1, from coordinate 5,814 downwards.
ACTGCAGCAGATATTTTGACACTATTAGTATCATCCGCATTGCCATCAGCATAAACAGGCTCCAATTCCATACCCATAGGTGATTTTCCTGGTTTATCACTTCGATAAGATGGATTCATAGGTGCAACCCAATACAATACTTTCTTTTTTTCATTTTGAGATTGAGATGCTGAGCCTGATTTATTATTATTTCTGGTTGATAGTGCCCCCATAGCAAAAGCTATGATCAGTATAATAATAAAAAAAATCATTTTCCTCATATCACTTCCCTTGTAAATATAATAAATTAACGCGCGCTTTCTTTTGATCTACAACTTCTTTTAATTCCTCTAATTCTGTATTTAGCTCTCTTACATAAGCTCTTGCTAAAGTAGGGAAGTCAGTTTGAGCATTTTGATATGCAGCCATAGTAGCTTCGGCATATTGCTTGGCTTCCGGTGTTAATTTTTGCTGGTATAAAATAGTACTTTTTTTCCTTTCTTGCCAAACAGCATATTCTGAGCTCATACTTTTTTGTAATTGCCGATAATCACTCATTTGATTTTCTTCATTGGACAGTAAATTTTCTTGACTCTCCTTTAAAGATTTATCTTGACGATTAGAAGTAAATATTGGCAAATCCATACTCACTTGTGCAGATAGAAAATCAGGTCTTTTACTACCATCCAAGTCGTTGCCTTGCCGAAATCCATAAGCCATGCTAACGGTAAATCCTGGTTTATATTGCTGCTTTGCTAATTTAACATTATCACTTCCAGCCGCCACATATGCGGCATCGGTTTTAAGTATTGGATGATTTTTAATTTCATGCTGAATTTGTTTATAACGTCCTGGAGCAGGCCATGTTGGCAGTCGTGTTGGTTGCGCATGATATGCCAATGTAGGTCCTATCCACCTAGCAAGATTTGCACGTGCAATATCTGATTGTTGTTTTACAGCCAATAATCTATTGTCTAATTCAGATAGTTCTAATTGCGCACGAATAACATCTTTTTGTTGAGCTTGATTATTTGCCAACATTGATTCGGTTACTTCTAATAGATGTTTGAAAACTTTTTCTTGATTTAAAATAATTGTTCTTGCATTAAGCCAATAGTATAAATCTAACCAGCTGAGTCTAACATTTTGCAACACCATTAACTTCATTGTTTGCGCTGATTCTGATTCGGCCGCTGATAAATCTTGTTTTTGTAAGGAACGAAAATGTAAGCTATGTCCTCGAGGAAAACTTTGCTGTAAACCAACTTGTATTTGTGTCATAGGTTCTTGACTAAAATTAAATGTATCAACAGGAACGTTTAATGTTCCTAGCATTAGTTTTGGGTCAGAAAATTGGCCTGCAGCAATAGCAGATTGCTCTAATGCTCGACTTTTGGCTTGTGAAGATTTAATTTCTGGAGATTGAGATAAGGCCGCTGTTTCAGCTTGTTTTAATGTTAATGGCATAGAAATAGCCGTATGCGACCCCAAAAAAAGCATGGAACTAAAACAACATAGAATCATTTTTTTTCTATCTAAATGATACATGTTTTTTTACTCCATTAAAAAATACCCTTTTAAGCTCTTATTTAATAAAATCTTAAGTTATTTAGTTTATCATAATTTTTATATAATATGAATTCTTCACCCTAAAATAGGGCAGGAAAAGCAACCATGGCCACACACTAAGTACAAAAGGAGAACAGAGATGTTCAGCTTAACCTATCAAAAATCGTCACATCTAAGTTCATCCAATAAAGTTTTGAGGAAGTGAAACATGTCTAATGAGACTAAAGCATTAAAAAAGATTGCCAGTGCCGTGCCTATTTTGGGATCACCTTTTGCGAAGGAAAACAAAGTAAAAAGATTTGTCACTGATATATCTAAATTCACATTTGGCATACTGATGATGTCTTTGGTAAAGGTAATACAAAACTCTCAAAATCAAATGGAAGTAAGTAGCGATATGCAAATGGGTAGCTCAACAATGGAAAACTCAGAAAGTATGTCTATGAATATGTTATCAATTTCCATGTTTCTTGTTATGTATGCCCAAATGCGTAGTGGCGCAATGGTAGGAGAGCTAATAGCTAATCAAACTACACGATGTTGCACACAAGAAAATAATGAAGCCCCCTCATCTTGGCGTGAACATGAAATCCCAAAAAACTGGCTCAGTGCTTTGCCGCTTGTTGGCTCTTTTTTTAAGTCTAGTCATCCTAAGCATATCATACATGCAGCCACTATGGATGCTGCCATGTACTCATTTGGTACTATTGCCATGATGCTTTCTTTTCATCAATTCGATGATACTCCTCTAGAGGAACCTGCATCAATATTTAGAATGTATTTAGGAATGGCATTAGGGATGGTAACCGTCATGGTTGCATTTATGTTTATTGATAAAATGCTTTCTATCTTTTGTTCTAAAGATAACAATAATATTGAGAATGATTATTATCAACAAATTCCATAAGCGGCAATATCATGGGCTAGAGCTGCATCTTGGTTATGAAAAACACACTAGGTTATAAATTAAGAACATACAACATAACATCTTAACATGCAGTTGTTATACAAATCTTTTGGTATTTATTGATTAGTCACAATTAACTCACCTTGATACATACCCATTTGACAAGTAAAACGATAATTTCCTGATTTAAGATTAGTTAATGTTATTTTATGGGGTTTATTTAGTGGAAGCTGTTCGTGAACATTTAATTCCTCAAATAACACATATTCAGAACAAGGTGATGCATCCTCACGAATAAAATTAATTGTTAATTTTGAATGCGAAGTTTCAATACGATTTGGTGAATATGCGCTGTCTTTAACGTAGACAGTTATTTCATCCACTTGTACTTGCGTTGATTTACTCTTGATAAGCCAAAACCAGACAATAATTAAAATAATTAGCAGTGCTGCAATACTATTAAATAAAATAACATTAATCATGATTTCTGTCCTTTAATGCTGAATAAACGCAAACGATTAGCGTTAGAAACAACTGTGAGGGAAGATGCAGCCATAGCAAAACCGGCAATCATTGGATTAAGTAACAAACCCAGCACCGGATATAAAATACCAGCGGCGACAGGAATACCAACGCTATTATAGATAAAGGCACCAAATAAGTTTTGTTTAATATTACGCAGGGTAACTTTAGAAATAGCAATGGCGTTTAATACGCCTTGTAATGAATTGCTGATTAGTGTGATATCCGCACTTTCAATCGCGATATCTGTGCCTGCACCAATCGCAAAACCAACGTCAGCTTGTGCCAATGCAGGCGCATCGTTAATGCCATCGCCGACCATGCCAACAATCGATTTTTTAGATTGTAGTTTCTTTATATGATTAGCTTTATCTTCAGGGAGTACTTCAGCAAATACCTGTTTAATCCCGACTTGTTTAGCAACTGCCTGAGCTGTTTTTTGATTATCTCCTGTGATCATAACGACCTGAATGCCGAGATTTTTAAGTTTTGTAATTGCCGGTTTAGAATCTTCTTTTATAGGGTCGGCTACAGAAATAATACCAGCAAGTTGATTATCAATAGCAATAAACATCGGGGTTTGTCCAAGACTAGCAAGTTTATTGCTTTGTACTAATAAAATATCGATATTGACATGATTTTCAATCATTAGCCGCTCGTTACCTAACAATACTTTTTTTCCATCGATGTTTGCGAAAACACCTTGGCCAGTAATGGCATTGAAATTTGCAGCACTCAATAAATTCATGGATTGTTTCTTAGCATAGTCAATGATAGCTTGTGCCAAAGGATGTTCTGAAAATTGCTCTATACTTGCAGCATATTGCAAAATGGTCAACTCATTAAAGTGGGTTGTTGTAATTATTTTAACAACCTCGGGTTGGCCTTTTGTGATAGTGCCAGTTTTATCCAGTACTAAGGTAGTCAGTTCACCAGCACGCTGTAACCCCTCACCGTTACGAATTAATACACCGTATTCAGCCGCTTTACCCATACCAACCATCACTGAAATCGGGGCAGCTAAACCCAGTGCGCAAGGACAAGCAATAATGAGCACGGTCATGCTTGCGACGAGTATAAAGCCAGCAGAAAAACCAACGTTAAACCATATCACGGCGGTGATTACTGCTAAGATTAAAACCGTTGGCACAAAATACCCAGAGACACTATCGGCGAGCTTTGCAATAGGTGGTTTAGTACTCTGCGCGTGTTGAACTAACTGAATAATTTGCGAGAGCATTGTTTCTTTGCCAACTTTAGTGGCCTGCATTAAAAAACTGCCAGTTTTGTTAAGAGTGCTGCCAAAAACTTGATCATTGTTTTTTTTACTGACAGGCATGGGTTCACCGGTTAGCATTGATTCATCAATGCTGGAATGGCCATCAATTACTATGCCGTCCACAGGAATTTTTTCACCTGGGCGGACGCGTAAAATATCACCGACTTGTAAAGCTTCAATGGGAATATCTTGCTCATCACCATTGTCATCAACTCGACGTGCTGTTTTAGCCTGTAATCCAATCAGTCGCTTGATGGCTTCTGATGTTTTACCCCGAGCACGTATTTCAAGGGCTGCACCTAAATCAACCAATGCGATAATAATAAGCGCGGCCTCAAAATACACATGACGAGCAGCATCAGGAACTAAAGTTGGCCAAAAAACAATGACCATTGAATAAATCCAGGCAGCGCCTGTCCCAATGGTAATTAAAGTATCCATCGTCGCTAAATGATGCCTAAAAGCATTCCATGCCCCCCTATATAAATGACCGCCTGCATATAGAATAGTCATCAAGGAAATAATGCCTAAAACGCCCCAAATGATTTGGCCTGTGAGAGTACTTAAACTGAATTGCCATGGTAACCAAGATAATATAAATAACCCCACACCTAAGATGCCAGCAATGAGTGCCTTATACAGTAAGGTTCGCATGTGTTTCAATTCAACTTTATCGTTCATTTTATCGCTCAAAATGTCATCTTGAATCAATGATGCCTCATACCCTGCCTGCTGAATGGCTTTAATTGCCGTCTTAGGATCGGCGCTTCCACTAATTGAAATGGTACGTGCAGCAAAATTGACTTGGGCTTGTTCAATACCAGCAACGGCATAAAGAGCAGATTCAATCGATTTAACACAACTAGCGCAACTGACGTTCGCTAATTTAAGTTGATAACGTGGTGCGCTAACATTTTTAGCTTTCATCGTCATGAAGGAGACTCCTTTGATTTTTTGAACGGCTGGTGCAGATTTTTTATCCTTAACTTGCTGATTAGAGGCATAACTTTCCCCACATTAGCTATAGTTTCATTTACTGAGTTTAGGTGCTGTAAACCAATAGATCAAACTTAACGCAAACCATGCGTATTTGCTTCAAAAAAATCTATCAACTAGACTTAATCTAATTAAGCTCTAGCTTAAATTAATTAAGGAGTAGTCACTATGGATGTAAAGCAAGATGCAAATAAAATATACGAATCCTCAATGACGAGAAGCGAAAAGATAAATCAATTACAAAACTTAATTCTTGACTCTAAAAATGAATTAGATGCACAAGAGCAAAACATGCGCCCAGAAATTAGACATAATTTATCTGAAGGGTTACGGGTTGCAACAAATTACTTGCGTGAACTACAAAAGAGCCTGTAAATAATTTTGTGTAAACGCATAGTCAAGTAAACTAGGTTAACTAAAGAAGAACCTGATTATGGCAGTAAAGACAAAATTATTTACAGCCCCTTGACGGGGTCTGTAAATTAATTTGTGTAAATGCGCATAGCCAAATTATTTAATTTACTGCCGACTCCACTAGAACCGACAATGTCACCTTAGCACG
>PAMH01000044.1 GCA_002707205.1 Legionellales bacterium | reverse complement strand
GCAACAATGTCAGTCGCGTTATCGAGTCGATTTTGGGGACTTGGATGTCCCAAAATCTTTAACGAGATAGCGACTCACTTATTTTATTGATGCCAATGTTATGGCCTTTGGCCATGATACCGGCAATAATCGTGGTTGGCGTTGGTTTTAATTTTTGATTTTTTACGCTGTAATGCTTAAAGTAATCAGTAAATTGTGCTACCCGATTTATATCATTTAGAATTTGTATAATAGGTACGAAACCTGATTCATTAAGTAGCTCAGAGATGACCCCCGTATTTTCCTTGATAATTTTAGGTGTATTTAACGTGTAACTACCATCTGAATTAAAATAGACGTGATTGTTATCACCAGAATTAATGCGTGCATTAACCTCTTGATACCTTTTATCTATTAATTCTTTCAACTGAGATAACACGGTCTCGACATCAGCAAACTCATTTAATCCAGCCATATCCAATAATTTACATTTTTCGGTATCCCACTTGGTCTTTGGAATCAAATATTCTTGGATTGCTTTATAACGGTAAGAGTATTTCAAGTTTAGATGGCCGGACTTTATAGCTGCAGCAATATTAATAAATAACAATGGCTTGTAAAGAGATACGCGTATTTTATTATTTTCGTCAAAACAGATTTTCTGTTGTTTGCTATTAAGAAAATTAACAGGTGAGGTCTGAGTCACGTTACCGTCATTTTCTTTATAGTAATGGATGGCTGCCATAATAGACTTATCAGAGGTTGCTTCGTCAAAGTCTACAATTTTGACGATATTAGCTACTCTGCGTTGCAGTGCTACAGAAATATCTTCAAGCAAATCGTAATAAGCATCATCATTTAATAATTGTTTGAGTTTATTTTTGTTATCAGAAGGGTTTTGTTGAGCAATTTTATACTGTATGGCTTGATGTTGCTGTAACAGCAATTTAATTTCAGCAACTTTCGTTTGATCTGTCAATGATGCTTCATGGATAATTGAGGTGATATCTATAATAAGTGCTTCAAGTCGATCTTGTTCATCGATCAGTTTATTAATCAGAAGGTTTTTCTCATTACGTTGAGATTGTTCTGTTGCAAGTCTTTTCTTTTTGGCACGATTGCGCATGGCTTGTACTGATTTTAGGAAGATGTCTATCAGAATATCCTGTCGCAAATAAAATTGATGTTGTATAAATGCTGTTAGATATAAATAGAGTTTAGATTTATTAGGCATTTGTTTGAGCTGGCTTATTTTGGCTTTATTAATCCACGTAGCGTAATACTCAGTACTGCTGAAATGAAGATTTATTTTTTCAACTAAAGGTAATATCAAGCAAAAATATTTTTTGATTTCAGAAAATAATTCAATATTTGCTTGTATGTGCTTCACTTGCAGCTTTTGATTTTGCACCTTCCATTGAGATATTAGCGGTGATCCATTATGATCACTTAATAATTTGCTCAAACATCGTTTTTGTTCTAAATTAATATTGTTTTCAATGTTCTTTATAAAGTCAGCCTCAGCTTGATTATAAAACTGTGTAATAGATTCAGACAAATAATGGTAACTGGGTATTTCGATTTGTTGTTGATAACATTGAGAAGCTAAATGATAAATAATTTCTCTGGGCTGCATTTGCTTAGTTACGAGATTAATTAATTGGTGTTCTAACCAGGCTTTACTATTCTTATCAAATGGACGGAAATTCATTGATTTGAGTATTGCTTGTTGATGTCGATAAATTGTTTTTCGTTTGTTTTGATATGATTTTAAATAAGCTGCATTGTAAGGTAGGTTCAATTTGTTGCAGATGTATCTCACATCACCTAAATGAAAATCTTTAATCGAGAAAAAACGACCTGAAGCACGAAAATAACCCCATTGTAACGTAACACATAATTTATAGTTAGGATCGCGTAAAGCTTTTAATAAAACACTCAATTTTTCATTAATATGAAAATATTTTTCTCGTTGAGCTTTTGTAAATTTTGGTGGTTTGTCAAAAGCTTTAATTTCATCAGCAGTTAGTATAGCAAGTCTTGACATCTATGTTTTACCCTTACCTTTTAAACTCACTTTCTTTTTTAGAGAGAGCAAGCGGGTAGCTTCAAATCGATCTGTTTGAGCGACATGTCGATAGTGCATTGTGGTACCAATATCACTATGCCCCGCATTTTCTTGCGCAACTTTAAGTGGCGCGCCCGAATCCAATAAATACGTTACATAGCTATGGCGAAGCCAGTGTGCTGATGCCTGTCTCAGCTTAGAGGCTTTTTGTGGTTGGTTGGGGTCAAATTGACTAGCTCCCAAATTAAATGCCCACTTAAGAATTTGATCAATTCGCCTGGGGCTGATGGATTGTTTTAAGTTTTGCATCGGAATTAGTGGTGTTTTCTCTCGAAACTTAGGTTCAGGTGAGGGCAAGCCAACTTTAAGTCTAAAATCAGCGAGTGCTTCCTTTAATTCATCTGGCATAGGAATTTCTCTTAATTTACTCCCTTTGCCTACAACGCGCAAAAACCAATTTCCCTCACGCTGAATAAAATTCCCCATGGCATGATTAGCTGCCTCAGTAATACGTAACCCCGAGTAAAATAGCAATAATATAATATACTGAGCGCGTATGACTTGAAACTCTTTTGTATCATCATTGGCAGGATATTGAGATAAGGCACTTAAAGTAGCTTGAATTTCATCTAGTTCTAAATAGCGATCAATAATCTGTACTCTTGCTTGATTACGCTTTTTTCGGCGACGGTCTACTGCTAAGGGATTGCCAATTAGATAATTCATTTGTACTAAATAATTAAAAAACGAATCTAGTATACGAATGGTTTTCTGTAATGAGCTGGCACCCAAGCCTTTCACAAAAGGGCGCCAAGCAGAATTTATTGAACCGTCTTTTTTAGTACGTGATACACTAGGGCCACACCACTGTTTTCTAGGAGTAGGGTGCTTTAGGAAGTCTTGATAGGCAATTAAATGATCTCGTCTCAAGCTTGAAATATTGGTTTTGCTGACGTAGATGCACCATAATAATAAACGTTCAATTTCTTTTGTATATGAGCGCAACGTCTCTGGGGATTCTCTATATTCATTTAGAAAACTTTCGATAGCCTCAGCATCATTATCGGCATCAATTAACTTGCCACCTAACTCTTTGTTGTAATTGTCATCTGTGAATTCTAATAAAACCTTGCCCATGACATTTGAGGTATCGGCAACCGAAAATAAAGGTTTAATAAATCCATATTCATTTGATTTTTTTGTAACCATCTTATTATTTAATCCGTTAAAAGATTGACAATAAGACGAACCATCAGCTCTTTCTGTTGAGGATCGCTTTCTGCAATTAATAAAGCAAGCGCGACTAATCCGTTATCATTGAGCTTAATTGCCGTACTCTGTAATTTAAGGTAAAGCAAAAAAATCAAACAACCAATACGTTTATTGCCATCACTAAAAGGATGGTCTTTAATAATAAAATACAATAAATGTGCAGCACGCTCTTCAATAGTTTTATAGAGAGGTTCTCCGCCAAAAGTTTGCTCGATATTACCTAAGATACCTTGAAGTCCTTGTTCACGCTCATTGCCGAAAAAGTTGGAAGCTTCGTCTCTGGCTGCCAGATCTGATTTTAAAGTTGCGATGGCATGCATTGCCGTTTCATAATCTAACATAGTAGTTGTTTGTTTAGCGTGTACTGGTAGTGCCAACTCGTCTTCATCATAAGCTAGCAATAAATGCCATGTTTTGGTGTAGCTCATGATTAATTGGATTGTTTCAGTGCCAATATCATTAACCATATCATTTCTTGTTAGTGTTTTTTGCAGCAACTCAATGGATTGTTGAAGTTCTTTTACGCCGCGCTCAGCAATGCGTTTTTCGTAAGTGGTATAGCCTTTAATCAGATGTTCTTTCAGTATTGATGTTGCCCAAATTCTAAATTGGGTAGCCTCAGAGGAGTTCACACGGTACCCAATAGAAATGATGGCGTCTAAGTTATAATAATCAACTTGGTAGGTTTTACCGTCAGCAGCAGTTGTTGCAAAATTTGCAACAACTGAATTCTTATCTAACTCATTGTTTTTAAATATATTTAATAGATGCCTGGAAATTACGGATTTATCACGGCCGAACAGCTCTGCAATTTGCTTAAGCGAGAGCCAGACTGTTTCCTCAGACAAGCTAACATTTAGCTCAACATGCCCATCTTTGGCTTTATAAATGATAATTTCTGACATAAGATGCTCATCCCTAAATTTGCTTTGGAAGCCCTATCCTATCATAAAATACATATACAGTGAATAAGAATACTCGGAAATATTAGGTATTTTGGACCCATTCCTCTCTAGCTGCCTGCTATTAATCTTCAAGCACCCCTTGAGTCTAATAAAATAGCTAATTGGATACAAGCCTCATTCGTTCTATTACTCCACGCATGATTAGTACCGCACTGTATGACAATATCACCTGGCTTTAATAAAGTTTCACAATCTTCCATAATTAAATAAAGCTCGCCGGATAAAATGATAATGTAATCCAAAGTATCAGTTTTGTGCATTAATGGATGTGGCTGCCCTTCTTTTTCGGGGAAGAATTGCTTTGTTTGTGAATCTGGTGGGATATACACATAACGAAATAAGGTTCCATTTTGATGAAGTTTGGGAAAAAACTCATCGAAAATTTCAGCAGATTGTTCTTGCTTTACAGGCATATTGTCAGTTGCCCATGGATCAGAAATAATGAAGCCAGCTTCATTCTTCATAACATGCGTCACTTGCTTGTCTTCAATGATAGTCGCAACACCATCACGATGACCTGTAACTACTCTTCTTGGAATTTTAGGTATTTTATAGCTCATAACTTTTCTCCTGTTGGTTGAATCAAAAATTGCATACGATAAAAAATAGCCATAGCAAACAACATAATTGAATACACTACGGCTAATGATAAAAGGTTATATTCTGGCAGAATCGACATAATAAAACTGACGATTGTCCCACCTAAAAAAATGCTCGACCCGAAAATAGCAGCTGCTTTCCCTGCTTTATCAGGAAAAATCTGCATAGCTTTTGCTGCATTACTTGGAAAAATAAATGCCGAACCCATTTGAATCAACACAATTGGAACCAAAAATAAATATATTGTTAAATGAGAAAATAACAAAGAAACAAACATAAGTAAAACCGAAATAGATATCAGAATAAACCCACTGATTACTATTTTTTTAGTCTCTATCCATGAGGATAAGAAACGATTTATGATAGAGGCAACCATAAAAGCTATCGCTACGATAAACACTGACCAGCCATATTGAATGGTTGATAACCCAATTGTTTTTTGGATAATAATAGGTGCCGATACATTAAATGCAGTTAGAAAACTAATTATACATACAGCACATAATAGCGGAGAGTAAAATTTTCTATTTTTAATAATACTAAGGTATTGCTTCACTGCATAAGAAACATGTAAACGATTTTCTTTTTCTGCGATACTTTCACGAAAAAATAAACACATAATTAAGGCTAACAATGAAATAATTGCAAGCAGTATAAAATTATATTCCCAACCTAAATAATGCTGAACATAACTGCCTAGTAAAGGCGCTGATATGGGGACAAACGACCAAACAATAGATTGATAAATGGTTATTTTTTCTAATTCACGTCCAGAAAAGCAATCTCTCATAATAGCCCTTGGAATCACGCTACAAGCGCCGGCCCCTATTCCTTGAATAGCTCTTGAAATTAATAATAGTGTAATTGAGGTTGAAAACGCCGATAAAATAGCCATCAAAAAATATAAGATTACACCGATTATCAAAAAAGGTTTTCTGCCATAACGGTCACAAAGTGGCCCATATATTAGCTGAGAAATAGCAAACCCTGCTAAAAATACACTAAATGTTAGCTGTACTGAGCTGAGATTCACATTCAAAGCAGAAGATATAGCTGGAAATGAAGGTAAATAGAGATCAGTTGCTAGCTGAGCTAGCACCATTAAGAAAAGTATTAATATGGCAACACTTTGTTTTTTCATTAAATTATATCACCTACATTTTGATTCTTGTACAAATATTGGAAATATTATACTGCTATAGTATACTAAATAAAAGTACGCACATTTATAGCCTATAGTATCAAATTATATACTAATAAAATATCGAGTAGAGAAATGGAAAAAAAAATTGTCGAAAATTGTCCAATAGGTGCCACCTTAAAAGTATTGAGCGGAAAGTGGAAACTTTTAATTTTATTTAGCCTTGAAGGTGGCACAAAACGTTTTAACGAATTACGCCGTGAGATACCCGAAATAACCCAGAGAATGCTAACCACTCAGTTGAGAGAGCTTGAAAATGATAAAATCATCATTAGAAAGGTATATGCCTGTGTACCACCGAAAGTTGAATATTCACTATCCCCTATCGGTAAGACATTATTACCTGTGCTAGAAAATTTAAAAAAATGGGGAGCTTGTTATATAAAAAAGCTAATGCAAAAATAAGCCCCATTTCGACCCTATATGTCACGGAACCCTGATAGGCGAAAAGCAAAACGAAATTATTATAAATTTACACCTGAAGTTGCAGAATTTGTTACCGAAAAACTGCTTGCTGATTGGAGTCCTGAACAAATTAGCGGTTATGCTAAGCGATGGAAACTATTTTCAATAAGCCATGAACGTATTTACCAATTTATTCTTGAAAACAAAACGCAAGGTGGTGAACTATATAAACATTTACGCCATCAAAACAAAAAATACAGAAAGCGATATGGCTGCCCTAAACGCCAATCTCCAATCAAGAATAGGGTGATGATTGATGAAAGACCAAGTATTGTTGAGGATAAAGCCCGTATTGGCGATTGGGAAATTGATACAATTATTGGCAAGAATCACAAGCAAGCAGTGCTTTCCATTGTGGAAAGATTATCTAAATTTACCTTATTAAAAAAATTAGAAGCTAAAAATAGTGAGTCTGTAAAAATTGCACTTACTAGTGCCTTAGCTAGCTATAAAAAGCATGTACATACAATAACCTCAGACAACGGAAGCGAATTTGCACAACATCAAGAGGTAAGTGTGCAACTTGAAGCTGATTTTTTCTTTGCTCACCCTTATTCCTCATGGGAGCGTGGATTAAATGAAAATACAAATGGATTGATACGCCAATACCTTAAAAAAGGGGCTGAATTAACGCATATTACAGACGACAATCTTGCTATTATAGCTGACAAATTGAATAATAGGCCTCGTAAAACACTAAGCTACAAGTCACCTAATGAAATTTTTAATCCTTAGTAACAAAGTACGCATAAGTAAGCTACCTAACCTATAATTTAGGTTATATTAAGCGAGGTTATATTAGTGAATATTAATCAACACTCTTTACTTATAACTTTGTTATTTTTTTTATTATCATTTATGGTTGTTGGTTCAACTTTAGCAGGGCTAAAAAATGATAAAAATAAAGATAATAATACGATTTCAATACAAGTTATTGATAAACAATTCCAAGTCGATAACAAAGGAAAAAAAGCTAAAGCGTTTGAATTAGTATTTGTTCAGCCCGATGGCTCTACCAATACAAAAGGATATTATGGAGTAAAGAATGAATTGTTTGATGTTATTGTTGAGAACAAATCATCAGAAGCTATTACTATCCATTGGCATGGATTAATTGTTCCTAATAATCAAGATGGAGTACCTAATATCACACAACTTCCGATTGAGCCTGGTGAGAAAAAAGCCTATAAATATAGACTTGTTCAATCAGGAACTTACTGGATGCACTCCCATCAAAGGTTGCAGGAGCAGCAACAACTTTCTGCGCCATTGATTATTTATGAATCAAAAGACAAAAATCCAAAAGTGCAAGATATTGTGATGTTTCTTGAGGACTTTACTTATAAAAATCCCTATGTTCTTTTTACCAATTTGCGTGATACTAAAATGGAAAAAATGAAATCATCAGAGGATAAGCAAAAAGATCTCAATGATATAAACTATGATGCTTATTTAACAAATAAACGTAGTCTATCGAATCCTGAAGTGATTACTACAAAGCCCAATAAACTTGTTAGATTAAGAATTATTAATGCTTCATCATCAACAAACTATCAAATTAACTTAGGTAAGCTTGAAGGACAGTTAATCGCCGTTGATGGTGAAAAAATAAAACCTATTAGAGGTAATAAATTTCCAATTGGAATCGCAAATCGATTAGATATACTCATTAAATTACCATTGAAAAAAGGAGCTTATCCAATACTTGGGTTAGCTGAGGGAACTAATAAACAAACAGGATTAATTTTAACAACAACAAAAGATAAACCAATAATTCCAAGTCCAACGTCTAAAAATACAATGGGACAGATAGATTATTATAAATTAGAAAGAAAAATTAAATCATTAACTCCGCTGAAAAAAAAGCCTGTTGATTTAACTCTAAATTATCTTCTTCAGGGAACAATGAATGGATATATATGGACAATAAATAAAGAAAGTTGGCCGAATATAACACCCAAAAAAGTAAAAAAAGGCGATCGCGTGGAAATGATCTTTAGAAATGATAACTCAATGTCACATCCTATGCACCTTCATGGACATGTTTTTCAAGTAACAGAAATTAACGGTGAGCCAATTAAAGATGGTGCTAGGCGAGATACTGTATTAGTTCAACCTCATTCAACCATTAAAGTTCAATTTGATGCAGACAATCCTGGCGTATGGGCTATGCATTGCCATAATTTATATCATTTAGCTGCAGGGATGTTAACTACTATTGAATTTGAAGGATACCCACTACCTAGTTTTTATTTAAATACAATAGGGCAAGTTAAGAAAACAAATACTGAACTCCAGTATTCAGAGGAAAAGAAGTGAGTTGCTATCTCTAATATTTTTAGGGATAACTGTAAAATTTTCAACTGCATCCTTTCTGTTGCTAATTTTTAGCACTTGATATACATCAATTATAGCTTAGGGAATTTGTTGGTAAGAGCGATTCTCGGTGTCTTCTTCATATTTAGAACAAAAAACAGATAGTATTTTATCAATAAACATAAATGCAACCATAACCGTAACCATCCCCAACGCCATGCCTAGGTACATTCTAAATATTGATGCAGGTTCTTCTAATGGCGTATCATCAAATTCATGAAAAGAAAGCATCATTGCAATGGTGCCCAGTGAATACATACAAACATCCATAGTCGTGCCGTGTATGATATCTTTTACGTGACTAGATTTAAAAAAAGAGCCAGCAAGAGGTAAAGTACTTAACCAGTTTTTTGGAATTTCATGCTCACGCCAAGATGATATTTCTTGATTGTTTGTTTGAGTACAACATTTTGTAATCTGATTTGCTAGCAGTTCTCCGATCATTGCGCCACTACGCATTTGAGCGTACATCACAAGAAACATAGACACTGATAACATATTCATGGACATGCTTTCTGAACTATCCATTGTCGCATTACTCATCTCCATACTGTCTTTATTTTGACCGCTCTGTATTAACTTCACTAAAGACATTATCAGAATTCCAAAGATAAACTTAGAGGTATCTGTGACAAATCTTTTTGTTTTATTTTCATTAACGAAAGGCGCGCCTAAAATAGGTATGGCACTGGCGATCTTTTTTAATTCTTTTATTGTATTAGGCATAATTATTATATTAAATTTTTATTGACCTATTTTAACGCATTTATTAAATTTTTTAAAATAATTAAATGAAGTTACTAGATAAGCTATAATTAAAAGCTGTTGCATTAGCGAGTTGAATCCACGAAGGTGGATTCAACTAGCAAGTGCAACGTCAAATTTTATTTTAATAGATGTGCTTCACCATTTCCAAATGACCAATCTTCTTTTGAATTGGAGTTGATACTAATAAAGACATCCTCCGGTCTTATTCCTAGCTTTTCTTTTAAGATTTTAGGCAGAGCTTTATAAAAATTTAATTTCATTTCTTTGCTTCGAGGTGAAGTAGTAATATGCAAAACAATCAATGCATCTGAACGCTCAACACCCCACATCTTGCGATTCATATCAAAATGATGGCCCGATTTCTCATGGAACAAGTGAAAACGATCGTCTTGAGGAATATCCCAAGTCTCCATTAAAGCTCGATGAATAGCATCTCCAATTTCTTGCAGTTCTGACTGTGGCCTGCCTTCTTGTAAATAAATATGAACTAGTGGCATTTCATCACCTCTTTAGTTGATTAAAATTTTGAATTAATTGCTCAATTATAATTTTTGCAGGAAGAATTTCTTTAATTAAGCTGACACCTTCTCCTGCAAAAACAGCTGCTTCACTAATGTTGTTTTCAATGGTTGCACAATAATATGCTTTTTGGATATCAGTAGAAATGACTTCCTTCAAATTTGATATGCCATGCCACCTTTGCGTGAATTCATTTTTTAATGCTCTAGCAGTATAAGGTTCTGGCCAAATGAGCCCTCTTGCATAATCAAACACATTAGTTCTTATAGTATCTTCACCTTTTGCTTCTATAAGCTGACTTTTAACAGTGTTTGATGCTAAGGATTCATTTGAGGCGAGGAAACGTGTCCCCATTAATACGCCACAAGCACCGAGGCTAAAAGCTGCAGCTATACCACGTGCGTCACAAATTCCACCGGCAGCAACAACAGGTAGAGAAACCGCATCGGCCACAGAGGGAATTAGGGCCATTCCCCCTAAAGTTGCCCCATGTCCACCCGCTTCAGCACCTTGGGCCACTATAATATCTGCGTCTTTGTTCATGCAATCTATTGCTTGCGCTGTGTTTTGTATTTGGCAAATTAAAGGAACAGCTGCCGATTTAATTTCTTCAATAAAAGGGGCAATGTCTCCGAAAGAGAGCATAATTGCTTTAGGTTTTTTGCGTAACGCCAGAGTAAGTAGTTTAGGGTTTTGCTTTAATCGCCAGGTAATGAAGCCAATACCAAATTCTTCCTCTTTTACTATAGAAAGCTCTTTCATTACCCACTCATCATCACAGTAGCCAGCACCAATTAAACCTAGTCCGCCCGCATTTGTGACTTCTGCCGCAAGCCAACCACCAGACGCATTAGCCATTGGCGCAGAAATAATTGGATATTTTATTCCAAGAATTTTTGTTATTATTGAGGCGTTAGTCATGCTGACTCCTATTGATAATGTCAATTTGTATTGTACTATAAATTATGACGTTAAGCTAAAGTTGTACAGCACCTTAATTTAGAGTTGGTAGGGTATTTTATCTAAAAATGACCACGAGACTTTAAGAACAATTGATATCGAAGGAGCCGCTAGTTGCCACTCTTACCTATATTAATAACAGCCTGGTATTTGAAATTATATGTTCTTAAAAATTTCATTAGATGACTTGTAGTTAAGTGTTTTCCGAGGTCTACTATTCAATTTGTCAGCTATAAGAGCAAGATTTTCGTCTGTTATATGCGTAAATTCAGACCCTTTTTTAAGATATTGGCGTACTAGCCCATTCGTGTTTTCATTTAAACCACGCTCCCATGATGCATACGGGTGAGCAAAAAAAAAAATCGGCTTCAAGTTGTGTGCTTATCTCTTGATGCTGCGCAAATTCGCTGCCATTATCTGAGGTTATTGTATACACATGCTCTTTATAGCTGGCTAAGAGCCTGTTCAAAATCTTTTCACGAGCAACCGTACAAATGCCAACACAACCATTTGCAAACTGGTATTAATTTTTCTTTCGCAATTTTTCCATAAGCGTCGGCATTTTTCCAACCATCCAAAAGAACGTTCAACTACCCAACGTTTTGGAATCACAGTAAACTTATGAAACTCACTTCGTTTTGCCACTTCTACTGTTGCTCCAAGGGTTTCTTTTATTGCTGCTGCAAATGGCTCACCTGTATAACCGCCATCGACCAGAAAATTACTAACATTAGATAGGTCTTGTTTTGAATTTGTTATCATTGTAATTGCACCTTGCCGATCCGTAACGTTGGCAGTCGTAACATGAATCGCGTGGGGTAACCCTTGAGTATCTACGGCAATATGACGTTTAATTCCAGAAACTTTTTTACCCGCATCATAGCCCTTATTTTCTGTGGTATCCGTATTTTTAACGCTTTGCGCATCCACAATACAAAAGCTGGTTTTCTCTGTCCGACCACTATTAATACGAACTTCCTCAACTAATTTTTTTTAAGACGCGTTCGAGTATACTTGGTTCGTCATTTTTCATCTCACTCCAAATTTGAAAATAAGCATGAACGCTTCGCCATTTTGGAAAGTCATTCGGAAGTGCACGCCATTGGCAACCTGTCTTTAATAAATATGAGATTTAAATTACCTTCTGCAACATCAAATGGTAACTTTATTGCCTCTAATGGGATTAAGCTTGCAGACAAGTCTGAAGATAGTGAGCTTTTAATGTAATTCAAAATTATATTTCTATTGCAGTGGTGCTCTTTTTTATTAATAACGATAGTTGAAATGGTTTCTGGTAACAGTTGCCATATGTTATCCATGGACAAGTCATTCCCGCTTAAGTCAAGCGAAGTCACAGATGGCGGGATGGCTGCAAACGCTTGTGCTAGCTCTGCGCCAGTTTTATTGTCTAAGCCATTCCCGCTTAAATTAAGCGAGGTCACCGTTGTTGGAATGGCCGCAAACGCTAGTGCGAGCTCTGCCCCGGTTTTCTCGCCTAATTTATTCCAGCTTAAATCAAGCCTAGTTACCGTTGCCGGAATAGCTGCAAGCGCTTGTGCTAGCTCTTCCCCAGTTTTATCGCCCAAGTTAATGTTGCATAGACTAAGCGAAGTCACAGATGTCGGAATGTTTGCAAATATTTGTGCGAGCTCTGCGCCAGATTTATTGCCTAAATCATTGTAGCCTAACTCAAGGAACGTTACAGTTGCTGGAATGGCTGCAAATGCTTGTGCGAGTTCTGCGCCAGATTTATTGCCTAATTTATTCCCACTTAAATTAAGCGAGTGATGTGGCTATACTAAACCGGACAGTTTTAATATCATATTAAGAACTGTAAGGAGTTTAAAATGAGCCAATCGAAAAATTCAGGGATCCGATATCCTGAAGAGTTTAAAAAATCATCAGCTAAACTAGCGATTGAAACTGAACAACCAATAAGCAGAACAGCTAAAGATTTAAATATTGACCCAGCTACTTTGCGTGTATGGATAAATAAATATTATCCAAACCATCAAACAAAAACATCAGATGATATTCATCAAGAAAAATTACTTGAAGAAAATAAACAGCTGCGTAAACAGTTAGCACGCTTGACACAGGAGCGTGATATTCTAAAAAAGGCCACGGCATACTTTGCGAAGGAAAGCCTGTAAAGTATGCCTGGATAAAGGTTCATAAGTCTGAATTTAACATAGCATTGATGTGTGAGCTGTTACAAGTTAGCCGCAGTGCATACTATGCTTGGTTACGTGCAAAGCCATCACAAACCATAAGGCAAAACGTAACGTTAATGGAAAAAATAGAAGAAATCTTCAAAGATGGACGTGGTAATTATGGTACGCGTAGAATTAAGTTTTCACTTCAAAACAAGGGGTTTCAAGTGAGTCGAAGACGTATTGCTAGATTATTAAAGCAGCTTGAATTATGTTGTAAAACGAAACGTAAATTTAAAGCGACAACAGATTCAAAACATAGCTTACCAATAGCACCGAATCTATTAGAACGTCGGTTTACATCAAGCTTGCCAAATCAGGTTTATACCGGAGATATCACTTATATTCCTACCAATGAAGGCTGGTTATATGGGAGTGTTCTAGCAACTGTGTCAATTTAAACTAAATTATGATTTCATACTGTTTTGTAGTAAGAAATCATACTGAAGGAGAATTGACAATGACAAAAAACAAATCAATATTAGACATTCCTGGTATGGACTTAAAGCAGCTACAAGAACAAATAGTAGCTGAAATTCGCGAGGGCAAGTCACTTTTAGGTAAAGATGGGCTGCTAACGCCACTGTTAAAAGGCGCATTGGAAGCCACCCTTGAGGGTGAAATGGAGGCTCATCTTGACCAAACGCGTGGTGATAAAAATCGCCGTAATGGGAAAGCTGTTAAAACCGTGAAACACAGCACAGGAGGCTTTGAGCTTGAAACACCGCGTGATCGTAATGGTAGCTTTGAGCCTGAAATTGTTAAGAAACGTCAAACGGTATTAAATCAGGCTTTAGATGAGAAAATATTAGGACTATTTAGCATTGGCATGAGTTACGATGATATTCGAAAACACCTTGCTGAAATGTATGACCTTGATATCTCTGCTGCTAAAATAAGCAGTGTCACAGATAAACTCATTCCTGTTATTACACAGTGGCGTAGTCGACCTCTTGAGTCGGTTTATCCGATTATATTTTTGGATGCGATGTTTTTTAAAGCACGTGATGAAGGTAGAGTTGTTCAAAAGGCCATTTACAATATATTAGGGATAAACCAACAAGGCAAGAAAGAGATTCTAGGGTTTTATAGGGTTTAGTGACATATAGGGACGAAATGGGGCGTTCATCACCCAACTTCTTCCATCTTCAATGCTAATATTTTATGCATATCAAAGTTTGTACTGTTAGCTGACTTAGTAAAGTCGTATTCTCCACGCATATTAACATGCTGCCATGTGAGCATCGAGCCATTTTGAATGGTTTTGAGTAAGGTAATTTTATCGCTGCGGTTTTTGGTGTTAATAATGAGCTGGGATAAATACAAATAATTCCATAACACAATGGCATTTTGAATGAGTGACTTGCAGTTTGCTACAAGTTCTTGCTCCTCGCGTGTTGCAACAGTGAATTCCTGATTTTTCTCAAAGAAAACAGCCTTGGCAAATTTATTTGAAAGTTCAACTTTGTTGAGCTGCTTTTCAATGTGTTGGCGTAAAGGCAATTCATCAATATAAGTTAAAATAAACTGTGTTTTGATAATGCGGCCAAACTCTTTCATTGCCTTATAAAGAGGATGATCCTTCGCATAGGAATTTAATCGCCTTAACAAAACTGAGGCACTAGCTTCCTTTAATTTTATTGTTGTTATGAACCTTAAAATATCCTCCCAATGTTCACGAATTATAGATTGATTAATTGGTCTGCTGGGCAGTAATTTATAGCCCTTACTCGCATAGGTTTGTCTTGCTGAAAAACCATAAATTCGTTGTTGGTTAATATTTTTAAATCTAGGTGCAAAGCTAGTGCCGATAAAATGTGTTGCTGCAAAAATAGTTTCGGTAAATCCGTGCATATCCGTTGAATGGATATCGCTTTTTACAACATTGTTGTGCAGCAAACCATCGATGACATAGGCTGCTTCACGTTCAGATGCACTAATAACCGTGCTATAAAATAAAGAGTGTCTATCATCAAGAAATGTATACATCGATACGCCTTTATCCTTGCCAAAATATTTAAAGGAGTGATTTGCTAATAAAGAATCAACCGTGACTTGATATTTTTGACCATCGCTGGAGGTATGTGTTAATTCTGGTTTGTATCTAAAGAGGTTAGAAAGAGAAAGTTTATTGATCATCGCAATAATTTTATTATTAGCGGTCCGGATGTTTTTATGTGTAAAAAACCAGTTAACGGTTTGTCGAAGTGTATTACTATTAATGCCAATTGAAATGTTGCTGACGCTGCGCGACAAGGAAGGCTGAAGGCCGAGTCGCGTAGTCCGCGGTAGGTGACGGATTTTTTAAAGAGCGAAGCGAGTTTAAAAAATCTTTAC
>PAMH01000043.1 GCA_002707205.1 Legionellales bacterium | reverse complement strand
CTTTGTTTTTTTGGTTTAAGGATTTTACATATTTATCAACGAGTTACAACCTTTAATCCTATCTTATCCTATTTTTTGTCGTGGCCAGAGACTTTTTTTTCAAAAGGCAGAAAGGTTAATATTCACTTAATATTTAATCGATATACTAGTTTACGTGTAGTCGGGAGCAGTAGTGCTCTTAAATAATAAAGCGCTATTATTTAGCCAATAAAATAATTATAACAATAAGATAAAAAATAGACTACACAGGGTTTTCGTGGAATGAGCAGGTGGGATTAGTACCCCTTAGAAGAAAGTTTAAAATTATAACAATAAAAAAATAACTATAACAATAAAATTTATTCTTAACCTGCTCTGTTTTTAATTTATGCCTGCTGTGCAGTTGGGCCAATAACAATTTCGCGAATACAAACACGCTGCGGCATTTGGTAAGCAAAAAATATACTTTCAGCAATATCGTGCGGTTGTAATGGTTGTCCCATTTCAGTCTTCCAAGCTTCATAACCTGCTTTAATATTTTGATCAGTTGTATGGCTTAAAAGTTCAGTTTCTACAACGCCAGGGGCAATAGTTACAAAACGAACATTTGCCGCAGAACATTCTTCCCGAATATTTTCAGTTAATGCATGTACTGCAAACTTGGTTGCGCAATAAGCTGCGTGTTCTGGAAATGTTTTACGCCCTGCAATGGAGCTAATGTTAATGATAGTACCAGATTGTTTTTCCATCATTTCAGGGAGTACTGCTTTAATGCCATTTAAAACACCCATAACATTCACATCTAACATTTGTTGCCATTCACTAGGATCTTGATTTTGAATGCGACCAAGTAACATGACGCCAGCATTATTGACAATACAATCTGCGGCACCATACTTTTCCTGTGCTAATTGAATCGCTGATGTGATGCTATTTAAATCAGTGACATCAACTTTTGCACAAATAGTATTCGGTAGATTTAATGCTTCAATGCGATCGAGTCTTCTTGCTAATAATAGCAAGGGATGACCTTCCTGTGAAAACTTCATTGCGGTTGCTTTACCAATGCCAGAGCTAGCACCAGTGATAATAATTAAAGGTTTTGACATATAATTTTCCTTATAACGATTAATTCGTTCGTAGCTACTAAAATAAGTAGTGTAATCATACTATACCTAAATGATATTAAAATGCGAAGTTTTAATCAATTTTTTTGTGATTGCATATTTTAAGATAAAGAATAAATCAGCATTGTGTATCGTAAACTAGGTTGTTGTTAAAAATCACATTTTAAGGTAGTTTGGGTATATAATATTTGTCAAGCTAACAGCAACAAAAAAACTAGTGCGGAGTCAATGTTTTGCATGGATCTGGTATGTCTGATATAGCAATTAAAATATTAGCAAATTTTCAGGATGAGCAAAGAAATGAAAAAATTTTGGAAATTTTGGAACAAGTTTTAAAAATGCCAAATTTACAAAAGAGAGGATGTTTTGGATGGTTTGATTCACATGGGATAGGAAAGATAAAAAATATCTTGAACCAAAAGATGACTAACAGTAAAAAATTGGCTTGTATTAGAAAAATATGTCGTGAGTCTAGTAATGATATTCCAATTGTTAATAAAGCATATATAAATGTAAGTCAATTTATTGAATTGTATGCAAACTTAGAAGAAGAGGAAAGTAAAAAATCAACAAAAAATGATTTCACTATTAATTAGTTTAGATTAAATTATTTTATTAATGGACAAAAATTTATGGATAAAAATACAGTTTGGCTTCAATTCAAAGCGTTATTTCAAGAAAGAAAATTCATTTATCGCTTGATCATTATTGCACTAATTATTTTAGGGGTTGGAATTTATTTTTTTCTTAGTTCATTTTTTGCGTATTCAAGGGATGCTTTTTTGTATGCCAATGTTGGCAATATTAATGCCCAGGTTAGTGGGCCTATCACTCAATTATATATCAGAAAGAATAATCAATATGTTAAAAAAGGACAAGAATTAATTGATATTGATAAGCGTCCTTATCAATATGCTTATCAGCAAGCGCAAGCCCGCTTAACGCAAGCTAAAATTAATTATAAAAATTTAGCGATCAGTATCAATACCTTAAAAGATCAATTATCGCGCAAACAAGCTGCAGCTGCATTAATTGCTGATCACTTGATGAGATATCAAGCGTTATATCAGCAGGGAGATGCGCCACAAATTAAAGTGGCTGACTTACAATATCAACAAGCAGAAGTGTTGGCTAGTCTTGAAAAAATAAAAAAAGAAATTATTATTGCGCAACAGAAGTATAATAAGTCAGGGATTTATGAAGCTCAAGCAGCGTTGAATCAAGCGAAATATAATTTAAATCATACAATTATTTATGCCCCATTTTCAGGTTATGTCACAAATTTTTATGCGCGTGTTGGAGATCATGTCCGTAAAGGGCAGGGTTTATTTGCATTAGTTGATAATAGTGAATGGTGGGTAATTACCCGATATCGAGAAACGGTATTACGTCACATTAAAGTAGGACAAAAAGTCACAGTTTGGATAGACATGTATCCAGGAAAAAAATTTCATGGGGAAGTTGAATCCATTGGCTGGGGGATTAATCGTTTTCAGGCATCCAGTAATGTCAGAGAATCAACTTTAGCTTATCTAGAACCAACAGAGTATTGGATTCGTATCGCGCAAAGATTTCCTGTACGCATTCGGATTACAGATCTTAATCAAAATATACCGTTACGGGTTGGCGCTAATGCACGCACTTGGGTACATACTGGATGACGTTGTTAAATAAAATTTCTGAAATACTTTTTCTAGAAACAGCCGTTGCTAAAAATGGTTTTCGTATTGCTGTAGGTATGGTACTTGCTGCAAGCATTGCAATAGTCATCCATGCTGAAAATCCATATTGGGCGGTATTTTCAGTCATTTTAATGATGCAATCTACTTTAGGCGCATCTTTAGAACGCGGTTTATTACGATTACTTGGAACGTTTGTTGGCGTTGCGCTTGGTTATTTTTTAGCAGGATTAGTTGTAAATTATGAAATTTTATATTACCTCACAGTTTTTCTTGTCATTACGCTAGCAAACTATTTGTCATTAAACAGTAAATATCCTTATGGCTTTATTGTGTTGGGAATAACAGTTTATATTATTTTAGCTGCATTATTAATGAATACCCAAACAACTTATCAATTTGCCATTTGGCGTGGTATTGAAATTGCTATCGGTGTTGTTTGTGGCTGGATAGTGATGTTTTTTTTATTTCCTGTTAGAGCAAGTCAACAGTTAGAGCATACATTTAAGCAAAATAAGCAGTTAACCATGCAAATATTATCGGAAGCAAAAAAAGCATTGCATGAACAAAATTATATGGATGATGGTATAACTTATATTCATCAGTTGAATAAAAATATTGTTAAATTAAGATCATTGCAATCAATTATACCAAAAGAAATTATTCAGAATGAGTTTAAAGTTATTTATTTTAATGCTATGACTGAAGCGCAACTAACTCAAATAAATTTTGTAAAAGATATATATTTATTTGTCACTGAACATAAAGTTGGTCGTAGAGTTGTGCAACAAATATTGAATGTTGATGATATATTTGATTTGTTTATTGAATTATTAAATATTGAAGATCAACAACAATATTTAGCACAATGCCATCAAATACAAATATTAATTGATCAGTCAAAAAAGGCATGGGATACAATCAGCGATGAAGATTTAAATCAATATGAAGTTTGGGAAAACATAAATTTTTACAGTCTACTTAACTCACTGCAAGCCTTATTAGGAGTATGTGAGAAAGAAAGTAATATACAGAATGAAAATTATCAGTTAGCACAAATAACCAAGAAAGCAGAAAAAACAAAGAAAAGCATCTTTAAAACATTGTTACGCTACGATGTTGATTTTTTAAAAGCATCAATTAAAGTTGGATTGTCATCTGTTATTGCTATTTATATTTGGTCTCAAACTAATTGGCCAATTGGTATTATGGGTGTCATTAGTGCTTTTATTATTGCTATTCAAAAAAATATTTATGATGTTCAATTACAAGGTGAATTAAGATTTTTAGGGGCAATGGTTGGTGGCGCCATCGGTTTGGCTTGTCTATATTTTTTTGTTTATGATTTTCCTGTTTTAATACTTAGTTTATTTATCTTTGGTTGGATTTTTGGTTATCTGAGTAGTACCGAAAGTCGATATGCTTATGCTGCATTACAAGCTAATATGGCATTAGCTATTACGCTTGTTAATGGTCAAAGTCCGTTACTCACAATTGAACCTGCTATGCAGCGTGTGGGTGGTGTACTATTTGGAATAGCAGTTGCATTTTTAGTTGCTAGATTTATTTGGCCAGTGCATCCAAAGCAATTATTAAAAAAATTAGCAAATAAAATTTTCAAATTAGAGAAAAAAATATTTGATAATATTTTATCTACCAATAAAAAAATTGAATCAACGCAATTATCACAGGCAATTAGCGAATACTTAAATTTATTAACAACATTTAAAGTATATCGACATGATGATGATAACGATTTAAAACAAGCAATATTAATACGTCGTATACTTTGTCGTTTATCAACCATTATTCTAACGTTATCTTATAAAACAGATTATTCAAAGGCAAAGGTACTCGCAAATTTTTATCATGTTAATTTAGATCAAGCGCATCATGCAATAAGTGAGTTAATAGACCGGTTAGAATATGATGGACTGACTCAACAATTTAAACAAACAGTGATGAATGTCAAAGAAGATATTTCACAAATGCTTAATAAAATTAGAAGTGAACGCTTGCATATGAAAGTTAAAAAATCTCCAATCGATGATGGCATGTCATTATTTCAATTGCTGGAAGCATATTTGCGATTGTTAAATAGTCTACTAAACACTTTAGCATATAATAAAAAGCGTTAAAGATAGCAGTTTTACAGTTAAGCACTTGGTGCCATAGTCGCGCATTGTTGAAAGTGATCCATTTTATTTTTAAATTTAATATCATCTTTATTAGGAGAGTAAAATAGACTAAAAATATGATTTTTAAGTGAATATTTTTTATTGGCATAAGATTGAATTTGTCTTTTTTGCTCTTTAGTTGAGATTAACTCATCCTTTTTATTCATTTTATCTGAAGCTAAAACATCATTTAAAATTTCATTTTTAGCTGTTTTTTCAAGTAGATGATCTAGGATATTATTTTGCTCTTTCTGAGAATTTTTTTCAAACTCAGGTTTCATTTTCGCGTTACCTAATTGTTCATATAAATTTACTTTGTCCTCTTGGTTAAGTGATTTGATATTTTGAATATTCTTTTTTTGGAGAATGCCACTTTTTTTATTGTTGATAGTAATTGATTTTTTGATTTTATCTAAGATATAAGTTTTTCCTAGTTTTGCAAGCCCTAGACCAGATGCAACACCTGTGCATATGATACCTAACGGCAACACAACAGGAAGAAGTGGAGAGATTGAAATTAAACCAACACCGATAGTACCAATGGATAATAAGGCAATATTTAAAAAATCTTTTTTGTATTTTTTCCGTTGTTTTTCCAGTTGTAATTTTGCAAGAGTATTCAATTTTACATTATTTCTTATATTTGCTGTAGTGATAACACTTTTTAGATTTTGGATTTCTTTGTGCGCAGATTTATTTGTATTAGGATTATTTTTTTGTTCAGGCGAATCTGTCTGAGAAGTTTCTTGCGATATAATATTTTCATTGTTGTGTTTATTGTTATCTTTATTTACATTAAGGCTTAAGGCAATTACTTGATACATTAATCTTGTTTGTGTGGTTTTTAATTGTTCAACATCATTCTCGAGTTTTATTTTCGTTGTTGTATCTTCTTTATTTAGCTTTTTTTCTAAATCAAGTTTATTTTGCAAGATCTCAATTTTATCTGAAACTACAATAACTTTCTTTAATCTATCTTCTATTAAATATTCAGGGTCCATTTTTTTGTAAGCTTTTTCAGTTTGGCGAATTGTATGTAGTAGAGAGACTAACATACCAAGCGTAAATGTTAAGCCCGAGTATAGGGTAACGCCAGCCGTTGCTACTGCGGTCAAACTGGCGAAGGCAGCCGTTGTACTTAATGCTTCAGCTGAAAGTACAGCAACGCCTGTAGCGGCTGTTGTGCCGCCCCAAAAACGTTTTTCATTAATATTTAGTTTACTATCTTCTGCTTGTATTAACTGCGTTAGGCCAGCAATTAAATTTAAAACACCATCAAGTATATTGACGCCATAGGCTGCAATTTTAAGGCTACGCACAATTTCAGTTAAATTAGAGAAAAAGTCAATTATATCAGTTGTATCGAAAAGCAAATCACTCGTTGCTGACGATGAGTCATAATTTGTAAATGTTTGATAAACTTCTTTATTTTCTATGGTTTCCATGACATTTTTTTCAACCTCATATTCATTACTGATTAGTTTAATCTATGAAAATTAAGGATTTATTTAGGTTTCATTAAGATTTTATTAAAGCAGAAAATATTTTAAAATGCGGGTGCTAGAAGTTAATATTGATAGGTTATTACCGCCTTTTGAGGGACTTATTTGAGGTCTGTGACACTCCCTAGAAAGTGTCACAGAGTAAATATATCAAGAAGATAGCGGTGAATAAATGTTTTAACGCCAACACCTATTTTGTTGTTAACTAGTCTGCTTATTTTTAGTGCTAGTCGTTATAACAGATTTATTAGCTGTCGTCGATGTTTTGCTTGATATTTTATTATTTAATGTGTTTGATGCGCCTGAATTAGTTTCTTCTTTGATCAAAGGGTCTTGTGAAATATCAGGCAGTGATGGGGTGGTGTTTTTTTCACTATCTTTATTAATTTGTTCTAAATTACCACCCGCTTTTAATATTTGGTCTGATAGGACTTTATCTTGCAAATTACGATTAAAGTTTTGATTGGCTTGATTTTGAATCGTTGAAATATTTAAGGAACTATATTCTGAACGATTTTGTGATAACCAGCCATTGATTTGTTGTAAATCTTTTAAACTTAATGTACCGGCTGCTTCTTTTAATGAAATCGTTGCATTAATGTAAGCATATAAATCATTTGAAAACTCACGCTCAGCATTGTATAAATCTTGTTGTGCTTGTAATACATCTAACATAGTTTGTGTACCAACTTTAAAGCCTTCAACAGTACTTCTTAAAGAGCTTGCATTAGAAACTATTGCTTGGCGATCTGCTTTTACTTGGTTTATACCTGAGACGACATTATTGTAACTTTGCTGTGTGTCATTATAAACAGAACGATAAACTTCAGTCATGGCATCTAAGGAGGCTTGATAATCGAAACTGGCTTTTTTAGTTTGTGCAGTGACTAAGCCGCCTTGGAAAACGGGTAGTGCTAATTGGATACCCACTGCATTTGCCGTTGAATTTGTTTGTCCATTAGGCGTGGTACCAGTTTTTAAATTATCTTGCTCTGCATAAGCATCGACAACGGGTAAGTGGCCTGCTCGTTGTACACTAACATTTTCTTTTGCCGCTTGTGCTGTGTAGCGCGATGCAGTTAACGACCAGTTTTGTTTTAATGCGGTTTCAACCCATTTATTAGGATCAGCGGGTTTTGGCAACATCAAAGGAATATTATATTCTAAACTTGCTAGTCGATTATAATATTTACCCGTAATTGTACGTAGATTTTCGCGTTGATTGATAACATCATTCGCCGCTGAAATTTCCTGAGAAATAATTGAGTCATAGGCAGCTTGCGCTTGATAAACACCGGTAATTGCCACGACGCCGACTTTATATTGTTGTGTTACTTGGTCTAATTGTTGATAAATCGCTTTTTTCTCAGCCTCAATGTAACGTAAGTTATCTTGGGCAGCCAACACATTAAAATAAGCTTCTGAGGTTCGTTGCATTAAGCTTTGTAGTGCTGCGACATAACTGGCATCAGCAGATTTAACGGATAATTTTGACTCACTGAGCGTCGCCCAAGCCGCATAATCAAAAACTGCTTGAGTAAGATCTAAGCTATAACCATTGGAGTTGTAATTAAATGTACCAGCACCGAAGGTAGCAGGCCCTTCAGGTAAATTAATCGTTGAACCAACACGTTCTTTCTGATTATTATATTGTGAATAACCTATAGCATTAAATTGTGGCAATAAAAAAGAACGACTGATAGGTACATCTTCATGTGTCGATAATCTTTGTGCATCTGCTTTTTGGTAAGTGGGATCATGGGTTAAAGCTTGTTGAAAAACTTGCAGCAAATTTTCTGCCCAAACATTATTTGCGATACTAATAAGCCCTAAACTAAAAAGTGCTTTTGTTAATTGCTTTTTCATGAGATTCCTACTTAAAATTTAAATGTCGATTTTCTTTTTGCTAGGGCTAATGGTGGAATCATCGTCTCAAACAGTCGATGATGTGTCCAGTCTTGCTCACCTAGTCTAGTAATCAAATAGGCATACATCGTTTGCCCTTGATTAATCACGACAAATAATTTTCCCCCAAGGGTTAATTGTTGCAAAAATTCTTTTGGTAAAAAATCTAAACTACCCGTAATTACAATCGCGTCATAGGGTTGTTGTTTATCCCAACCTGCACTTGCATCATTTGTTGCTAGACTGATGTTTGTAATTTCTAAATTTGATATATTCCGTTGTGCTTGCTCTGTATTTTCTGCCAACGAATCAATACTATAAACATGTTGCGCTTGCTGAGCAAGTAAAGCCGTTAAATAACCTGTGCCTGTACCAACCTCCAATACTTTGTCTGTTGGCTTTAATGTAAGTACTTTTAATATTTGTGCTTCTAGTATCGGCGATAACATGGCTTGTCCGTTTGTAAGCGGAATCATTGAGTCCATGTAGGCGAGCTCATGATAGGCAGTGGGTACGAACTGTTCTCTGGGCGTTTTGTCAAATAGTGCTAAGATTTTTGGGTCAAGAATGCCAGCAGGTCTTAATTGCTGTTTTATCATGTTAATTTGTGCATCAGCCATGTTGATAAACCTATTTCTCATCATTTGTTTCAATGTGTTAAATAGCCGCCTGTTGTTAATAGTTAGGACGACCCCAGTTTGTATTATACGCAATACACCTTAAAATGCGAAGTATGCGGCTGATAAATGTCATTATATCACTTTGCTTTTTTGCAAGGTTTCTGTTAGCTTTCAAACAAGTCTCAAAGTTTATTTTTTATAATTAGCTAAATTTTTATGGGGCGTGATTAGTTTTTATCAATTTAAGTTCGTATGGAATGTACAAATAATTAACAAAAGTTTGAGATAATATTAATCATGGAAAAACAACCAACTAACTCAAGTCAGCGTGATTATGCAGATCACGCAACTGCGTTAGAGGGTTTGTTCGAAATTTATACGCATGGTTTGTTTAAAGCCCAGCCAAAACATAATTGTGAGCGTGACAAACGGAGGTGCGTAGAGCGTTTGCCAAGCGCTTTGCATAAATGCTGGTTTTTTTCGTTCGAATACATGGCCAATCAATTGTAAAAATCCCCCTGCAAAAAAACAAATAAGCGCAATATAAAAACCTCGCATGCTTGGAATAATACCCAACCAGAAAAAAGCAATAATGGCTAAACTTAACATCCATGTGCCTGAGATTAAAGCTACTTGCCAATCAAATAAACAATAAAATAATGTAAGTAGACAAATAATTAGCCAGGTCATTGGCGCTGAACCGATACCATGAATAGTTAATTCTAGCCAATTAAAGACAATACATAATGAAAAAATAATCAATGGCACGCCGATTAAGTGAGTAATTTTTGTGAATAATCGTTGATGAAATAAATAATAAGTTTGTAGTTGTTTCTGTAACATGAATTTCTTATCCTTGATATCGATAATAAATTTATTTTGCAATTATAGTAGATTTTATTAATTAAATTTAGGATTATAACAATAGGGCTAACTTTTCATGCTTTTTTGATATTATTTTCAAGGCATTTATCACAACCTTAGTTAGCGGTTTCACATGGTCCTATCGTAATTTTTGCATAGATACGATGCAGGGGCGAACAAACTTAGAGAGATTTATGAGTAATAATTATACAGCTGATGCTATTGAGGTATTAAGTGGATTAGATCCAGTTAAAAAAAGACCAGGCATGTATACGGATACACGAAATCCGAATCATTTGGCACATGAAGCAATAGACAATAGTATTGATGAAGCACTTGCAGGTCATGCAACACAGCTAGATGTGATTTTATATAAAGATGGGTCTTTAGAAGTTAGTGATGATGGTCGTGGTATGCCGGTAGACATACATGCTGAAGAAAAAATTTCAGGCATTGAATTGATTATGACGCGTTTACATGCTGGCGGAAAATTTTCAAATAAAAACTATGAATTCTCGGGTGGTTTGCATGGTGTAGGTGTTTCTGTTTTAAATGCATTATCTAAGAAGGTTGAAGTACAGGTTAAGCGGAATGGTAATTTACATCGTATTGCTTTTGCTAATGGTGATGTGACAGAAAAACTAAAAGTGATTGGTGATGTTGCTAAGCGAGAAACTGGCACCAGTATTCATTTCTGGCCCAATGCGCATTATTTTGATAGCGCTAAATTTCAGATTTCCAAATTAAAACATACCTTGCGTGCAAAAGCGGTGCTTTGCCCAAAAGTGCGTGTGACATTTTATGATGAATCTACGGATGAACGTATTGAATGGTATTATGAAGATGGATTAGCTGATTATTTACACGCAAGTCTATGTGATTTAGTGACTTTACCCGAAAAGCCTTTTGTTGGGCATTTTGTTGCAGCGACAGAGGCGGTGGATTGGGCGATTACATGGTTACCAGAAGGTGGTGATTTAGTCACTGAAAGTTATGTAAACCTTGTTCCAACAATGCAAGGTGGTACTCATGTCAATGGTTTACGCAGTGGTATTTGTGATGCAATTAGAGATTTTTGTGAGATTCGAAATTTATTACCACGCGGTGTTAAAATTAGTCCTGAGGATGTTTGGGATAATTTAAGTTATGTTCTTTCGATTAAAATGCAAGATCCGCAATTTGCCGGACAAACAAAAGAGCGTTTATCTTCAAGACAAACGGTTGCATTTGTCTCAGGTGTTATGAAAGATGCATTTAGTTTATGGTTAAATCAACATACTAAAGAAGCTGAAGCAATTGTAGAACTTGCAATTAATAATGCACAAAAACGATTACGTCAGGGTAAAAAAGTTGTACGTAAAAAAGTAACCCAAGGCCCTGCGTTACCCGGAAAACTTGCTGATTGTGCGAGTCAAGATTCTTCTCGTAGTGAACTATTTTTGGTAGAAGGGGATTCTGCGGGTGGTTCTGCAAAACAAGCACGTGATAGAGAATTTCAAGCTATTATGCCTTTACGAGGAAAAATTTTAAATACTTGGGAAGTCGGTTCAGAACAAGTTTTAGGTTCGCAAGAAGTACATGATATTGCGGTAGCAATTGGTATAGATCCTGGTTCAACAGATTTATCCAGTTTGCGTTATGGTAAAATTTGTATTTTAGCGGATGCAGACTCTGATGGTTTACATATTGCAACTTTATTATGTGCTTTATTTTTAAAACATTTTCGACAATTAGTTGTCGCTGGCCATGTTTATGTCGCTATGCCGCCACTTTTTAGAATTGATGTAGGTAGAGATGTTTATTACGCGTTAGATGAGCATGAAAAAGCAGGTATTTTAGATCGTATTAGTGCTGAAAATAAAAAAGGGAAAATCAATGTAACGCGATTTAAGGGATTAGGTGAAATGAACCCTCTGCAGTTACGAGAAACTACAATGGCAAAAGAATCCCGTCGTTTAGTACAATTAACCATTGAAAGTGATGAGGAAACAGATCAATTAATGGATATGTTACTAGGCAAAAAGCGAGCAAGTGATAGAAAAACTTGGTTAGAAACTAAAGGTGATCTTGTTTCACCTATGATTGATTAGCATAGTATTAAGAGGCAATAATGACAACAGAATTATCGATGGAAGGTATAGAGCAAAAACCGCTGAGTATTTTTAGTGAAGATGCATATTTAAACTATGCGATGTATGTGATTATGGATCGCGCTTTGCCACATATTGGTGATGGTTTGAAGCCAGTACAAAGGCGCATTGTCTATGCAATGTCTGAACTAGGTTTAAAAAGTACCGCAAAATATAAAAAGTCTGCGAGAACAGTTGGCGATGTTTTAGGTAAATATCATCCCCATGGTGACAGTGCATGTTATGAAGCCATGGTTCTTATGGCACAGCCTTTTTCTTATCGTTATCCACTAGTAGATGGACAAGGTAACTGGGGTTCGCCCGATGATCCTAAATCTTTTGCCGCCATGCGTTATACAGAATCGAAACTTGCACCATACTCTCAGGTATTATTGCACGAGCTTGGTCAAGGAACAGTCGACTGGACAGCTAACTTCGATGGAACTTTGCAAGAACCTGTTGTGTTACCGGCACGTTTACCTAATTTATTACTAAATGGGACAACAGGTATTGCAGTTGGAATGGCAACTGATATTCCACCACATAATTTGAATGAAGTTGCAGCGGCATGTTTACATTTATTGGATACGCCTAAAGCCAGTTTAGAAGATATTTGCGAGCATATACAGGCGCCTGACTTTCCAACCGACGCGGAGATTATCACACCTAAAACCGAAATTGTAGAGATGTATCGTAAAGGTACGGGTTCAATTAAAATGCGCGCAGTTTATATGCTGGAAAAAGGCGACATTATTATTACCGCATTACCGCATCAAGTTTCTGGTGCTAAAGTTTTAGAACAAATTGCACAGCAAATGCAAGCAAAAAAATTGCCTATGGTTGCAGATTTAAGAGATGAATCTGATCATGAAAATCCAACGCGATTAGTGATTGAACCTCGTTCAAATCGAACAGATGTCGAATCATTAATGAATCACTTATTTGCAACAACAGATTTAGAACGCTCTTATCGTGTCAATATGAATGTTATTGGTATTGATAATAAGCCACAAGTTAAGAGTCTAGTGACTTTATTAAAAGAGTGGTTAATTTTTAGAACCAGTGTTGTTAAGCGTCGATTGCAGTATCGTTTAGATAAAGTATTAGAACGATTACATACTTTAGATGGTTTAATGATTGCATTTCTTAATATTGATGAAGTCATTGCTATTATCCGTTATGAAGAAAATCCAAAAGCTGAATTAATTAAACGTTTTCAATTAACTGACATTCAAGCAGATGCGATTTTAGATTTAAAATTAAGGCATTTAGCCAAGTTAGAAGAAATGAAAATCCGCGCTGAACAGGATGCCTTGAATAAAGAAAGAGAACAATTAGAGAAAACTTTATCGTCAGAAAAACGGTTGGTGACATTAATAAAAAAAGAAATTGCAGCAGATGCTGAAACTTATGGTGATAAACGACGCTCCCCAATTATTACGCGTAAAGAAGCGCAAGCTATCAAAGAAGAAGATATGATGCCAGCTGAACCTTGTACCGTGATTTTATCAAAAATGGGTTGGGTCAGACAGGCAAAAGGGCATGAGGTTGATGCAAGTAGTTTGAATTATAAATCAGGTGATGCATTATTGATGTCTGCTATGGGGAAAAGTAACCAACCAGCATTATTTTTAGATTCTACGGGTCGAAGTTATGCATTAGCAGCACATGGACTACCTTCAGCTCGCAGTCATGGTGAACCATTAACTGGCAAAATTAAACCGCCATCTGGCGCGACATTTGCAGGCGTTTTGATGGGAGATAATCAACAAAAGTGCTTATTATCCACCAGTTTAGGATATGGTTTTATCACTAGTTTAGAAACATTTTATACAAAGAATCGTAATGGTAAGGCAATTTTAACTGTACCTAAAGATGCAAAAGTGTTGATGCCGCAATATATTCAAAATGTAGAAAAAGATTATATTGCAGCAGTGACTAATCAAGGACGTTTATTGATTTTTCCACTTCGTGAATTACCACAACTGAATAAAGGCAAAGGCAACAAGATTATTAACATTCCTGTCGAATCCTTAAAAAAAGGAGATGAGTATGTTTGTGCGATTGTTACTGTTAGTGATCAGCAGTCACTAAAGATTTTTGCAGGACGTAGGCATATTACATTAAAGTTTGTTGATTTAGCCCATTATATGGGAGAACGTGGACGACGAGGAAATAAACTACCACGAGGCTATCAGAAAGTTGATGACATGGAAGTCGTATAAATTTAAACGTAATTTTTGATGTGCAATAATAAACTATGTATAGTAATTCCAGTGATATTAGTAAGTATTTCATTGTGGCACATCAAATATTGCGTGAGGTATTTTATTTTAATAAATCATCCCAAATATCATCTAATTGTTCATCACTGTGTTTTTTATTAAATTCAGATATTGGTTTTTTAGCTGCGGTTGCTTGTGTTTGATAAGTAAATTGGTAAAAGTGACTGTTAATGTTTACAGGGTCTAGTAAAATAATATGAGAAGTATTTTGACCATAAAAAACGTTGATTCCAACTTGAGAATTAAATTCTTTGGCGGGTAATAGAATGGTACTTGGTCGGTTATTATTTGCAATTGCAGGTAATAAAAGTGCACGATGAATATCTTTTGTGTCTTTTTGAGCAACACGAACAGCAACAGTTAATGCATTAGGTGCAAGTATTTCAACACCGATGCTGATACCATCTTGAATATGATATTTAAACCACCGTATAATACCGATGCGCCATTGATGTTGATATTCCGCATCAGGAATATGTACGCCAACAATTTCACCTGTTTGTAACATTGGAATTTGTTTTTCTTTGGTAATAAGACAAAATCCGCTGCTACTTTCATCAACAAAGTTAAAATCATATAATTTATACTGTATTTTATTTTCTTTTTTTGTTGAGTTTTCTGTATTAAAAACAGTATTCCAAGGGTCAGTTTTTTCCTGTGTTGTTTCAAATGGCAGGGTGTTTTTATCATGGCTAGTTGTTTGATTATTGATAGCTTGTAATTGCAAAGTACTTTCAGCTTGTAATTGTTCGAAATATTTCTCGCCACTAACAAAATAATGTGTTGCTGCTAACCCAATACATACATTAACTTTGCCATTTTTTTTGATTCGTTCAGCACCGCGTTGATTTACACCACGCCATGAACGCACAATATAATCAAAAACATTTTTTGATAAGGCCGTTTCTTGTATACCCGTTTCATCGCTATGTTGATGAATAATATGTTTTATTGATTCAATAAATACTTCGGTATTAAGATTTTTAACATGTTGCTTATCAAAATTTTCAGGAAAAAGTGCTTTGAAGGTTGGTGGTGAATCGAGCGATAAATCAACCAGATAAATGGCTTCATTCGTGTTATTATCAAGTATCACTTTATCTGCCCATTTGCCAACGATATGGTACAGTGCTTCGATGTCGCGTCGTCTTAATTGATAAGGGGATGCAGTTGCAAGTAATAGACAGGTTTTGTAAAGCTGATCAATATTGTGATATCCAGCTTGATTATTAATCATTACATTGAGAAGATTTAGTTTCTCAGCAACACGATATAGGGTATGTAATTTTGTCCACAGATTGCTGGGAAGTTCCATATAAAGTTCATAGCAAATAACCAGTGTATTAAGACAATAATGCATGGCATTGAATATTGCATTAGATTTTGCAATTTTATTATTCTCTATTGTGTCAGGTAGGTTATTTTTTGCATTGAGTAAACTTGCATACATTGTTGCAAAACGTATGGATAGTTGAATAATTAAATGAATGGTGTCTTGTTTCTGTATAGCAAGTAGTGGAGCAACCTGTAATAATTGTTTTTTGAGTAATACATAAATTTTATCAACTGTGGAATTTAATATTGCAAGTAGTGCAACCTTCTCATTTATTGATACAGAACAGTTGATAATTTTTTCCATTTGTTCGTAGAGTTGTGCAGCAGCTTTTGGTGGATTAACTAGGGGTAAATTTTCAACTATATCTTGTATTTGGTTAGATAATAGTTGAAATTCTGATATATTTTCTGGGGGTGTGTCTTCCATCGAGCAATCCATTATGCTGTATTTTACTTGGTATAAATATAGTATATACCTAAAATACCTTAAAATGTGATTTTAAACTTTCACATTTCAAAGTGCTTATGGCATTTATTCTCGCATAGCTGATAATTCAAGCTTATTCTTGTAACAGTGAGGCATAATTTTTTGCAAATTGACTCAATTATGCCATGCTCCTTATTGTCTTTGTTCAATACTTTCTAGCAATGCACTTTTTTGTTTGGGTGCTTGTCTTTGAGATGCA
Source organism: Legionellales bacterium (assembly GCA_002707205.1). Taxonomy (GTDB): domain Bacteria; phylum Pseudomonadota; class Gammaproteobacteria; order UBA1113; family UBA1113. Next base: position 4,212 of record PAMH01000043.1, on the reverse strand, counting down.
CTATTTGTATTAAATGCACTAACAGAGTTCTGTAATGCTATTATGTGATTTAGAAATTTCTTTGCATTCATTTCACCGACAATACGCGCACTTTTTATTTCATGGCCATTTGGGTCAAAAAATAAAATAGCTGGCGGTGCAATCACACCATATTCTTTCATTAATGCCTTATCTATTTTATCTTGTTGTGTTATATCAGCCTGTAGAACATTAAAAGTTTTTAATGCATTTGAAACTTGGGGATTATTGAATGTTTTATGTTCCATTTCCTTGCAAGAAATACACCAATCAGCATAAAAATCTAACATAGTAATACGATCGCTTTGTGTACCTAATGCAAGTTTTTGTTTGAAATCATCTAGGCTTTTAATCGGTTGGAATACAGTTGGTTGTATTGTTAAAATTGATGATTGTGAACTTTTTAATGGTGCAAGTGGCTGCAATAAATTACTTGCACCTAATGCGGCACCAATCATTAAAATAATGCCATAAATTGCAAAAATAAAAGCGATACCTTTCCATAATTTTTGCCATCCACTCAGTGCAGCTTGCATGAGTCCCATATAAACTGAACAAATTAATAATAAACTTGCGCTTAATAATAAAATTATTTGCATAGCCAGAACACGTGAGAGCATCCATATGGCAACCACCAGCATGAGTACACCAAAAATACTTTTCACAGTATTCATCCATTGTCCTGCTTTTGGCAATAAATTTCCATGAGATGTGCCAATAATCAATAGTGGTAAACCCATCCCTAATGCCATAACAAAAAGCGCACTGCCACCTAAGATTGAATCACCAGTATTACCAATATAAGCAAGTGCACCAATGAGTGGTGCTGTAACACAAGGAGAAACAATTAAAGTTGCCAAAATGCCCATTATTGCAACGCCAAGATAACTACCACTTTTTTGATGATTGCTTGCGCGTGTTAGTTTTTCTTGAAGTTGCGCTGGCAATTTTAATTCGTAAAAGCCAAATAGTGAGAGTGAAAGTAAAATAAAGAGTATGCTAAATAGTATAATAACCCATGGTGTTTGTAATGCAGTTTGTATGCTTTGACCTGCGATACCTGTAATCACACCAGCAATTGCATACGTGATTGCCATACCAAGCACATAAACTAATGATAATAGAAATGCTTTTTTTGTTGTAATATTTTTTCCATGGCCAATAATTAAACCTGATAAAATAGGTATCATAGGTAAAACGCATGGGGTAAATGAAAGTAAAATACCAAAGCTAAAAAAGCTGAGTAGTATCAAAAAAAATGAACCATGTGTTAAAAGTGAAGTGATTTTATCTTGTTGAGAATTAGCTTCTGTTGTTGTTTTACTTGGCGTAACAGAAGTTGTCGCAATACCTTTGACGGATTCACCAATGTTATTTAAGTCAAGCGTAACTTTTTTAGTAACAGGCGGATAACAGAAGTTACTATTTGAGCATCCTTGATAACAAACTAATAATGAGACTTTGTTAGATTTAATTTTATTGAGAGGGATATTCACATTTAATTGGTTATTGAATACTTGATATTTACCTAAAATATTATCTTCTTTGGAGATACCACGAGGTAAATTAATATTGTTTAAATGTGCATTTTGCGGACTAAGCATTTTAAAACAAAATCGGTCACGATAAAGGTGATAACCGGGTGCAATATTCCAATGTGCGATAATGGTATTTTTATTTTTAACCATGGCTGAAAAGCTAAATGCATTGTCAACAGGTATCGGTGTTTGCGCAGATAAACATGAAAAAAAAGCAAATAAAGTGGCGAATAATATTAGTTTAGTTTTGTACATAATCTTTAATCCAGTTTAAATATTCAGTTGAACCATGATGTATTGATAAGCTAACAATTTCAGGCACGTCATAAACATGAATTTCTTTTAATAAATCTTTGATTTCATCAAAGCAACTATCTCGAGTCATGATTAATAACTGATATTCATTTTTTTCGACTAATGCTTCATCCCAAAAATAAATAGATTGAATATTTGGAATAATTTTGACACATGCAGCTAATTTTTTTTCCACTAAAGCACGCGCGAGTTGTTTTGCCAGGATTTCATCAGGGCAAGTTGTTAAAATAATTTGTGAAGATTCAAACATGTTATTTTCCTAATTGTTGATTAATAACTTGTATTAACTTTTCTTTTGATTGGTAACCGACTAATTTGACCGGTTGTCGATTTGGAATGCCAATAAAATAAGTAGGTGTTCCTACTACATCCCAAGCCGTTGCAAGTGTTTGTTCCTTATCATAAGCTTTTTGTACATCGATACTTTGGATGGCCTGTTCCAGTAGATTTGGATTCATTTGTGCCTGTATCGCGTATTGCTTAATTAATTTTTTTGTTAAGGGTTTAGGGCTGGTCATTAGTAACTCTCTAAAAGCTAAAAATCGATCTTGACCTTTCGCAGCAATCATTGCTTTTGCTGCGTAAACAGAAAGTTCTCCTAATACGGCTTTTTGATGGTATACAACTCTCAGTTCAGGTTCAGCCTGCATAACTTGTTTTAATATAGGCTCCATTTTATGGCAAGTACTGCAACGTGCATCATAAAACTCAACTAAAGTGATTTTGCCTGTAGGATTACCGTCAGTATTTGTTAATAGTGCGTGATATAAGGCTTTTGTTTGTTCATTTGAAGAACAAGCGGTTAAAGTTGCAAGTACAAGAATTATGATAATGGTTTTGAAGTTATAAAGTCGCATTCAACATTCCTTTTGAGTTCTATTAGCTTTTGAGTTTTATAGGTATAACATAAAATGTTGGTTTCAAAAAGTGAACAAATACGATACAATAACACACACAATATTACAAATGGCTTGTGCATACATGAGAATTTTATATTTATACTCCATACTTGAATTACTCGCATACGGTTTATTTATTACAATTTTTGGCTTGTCAGCGGCGCTTTTATTTGGTCTTGGTTCTTTTATTGTCGGTTTAAGCCTCTTGCGTGGCAGAGGATTTTCAGTGTTAACTCAAGAAATGCGTTCACGTAACATTGAAAGCTTGAAAGCTTTTAATCTATCAATGTTTGCGGGTATTTTATTAATTATTCCAGGCTTTATTACAAATGTTTTTGGTCTATTATTACTGCTACCTGCAATTTTTCAGTATTTTGCTAGTCGTTTATCTTCTCGCCGTTATGGACATCAACGCACTGCTGAACATGCACATTCAGATAAAGATAAAGATTTACATAAAGGTAATGTGGTTGATGGCGAATATCAGGTTGTTGATAAGGATGAGAAGTAGATTGATATTCAATGCTGTTAAAACATGAAATTATGGTCAAGTATTTTTTTCATTTTTTCCATGTTTAATGCCAAAACACATAAATTACATAATTTTATGAAATTTATGCTTGAACTTTATAAAAGCTTCCCCATATAACTAATTGTCACAGGTTAATAGGTCTTGAATCATAAATAGTTAGTATGAAAATGCTAATGTTTGAGAATCTCTTGACCATGAATAAAAAATGAGCTGATATTTTTAGGAACAATTTATAATTGTACATTAAATGATTATAAAATTATCCTGATAAATATAAGTAAAATATCGATAACTTTCTAAATAGGAGTTAACAGCACCATGAGTACAATTCGTCCTTTACGTGATCGCATTGTTGTAAAACGCATTGCTGAAACAAAATCAGCGGGTGGTATCGTCATTCCTGACACAGTCAGTGAAAAGCCAATGATAGGTGAAGTCCTTGAGGTAGGCCCAGGCAAAACATTAGAAAATGGTACAGTTGTTGAACCAGCCGTTAAAGCTGGCGACAAAGTATTATTTGGTAAATATGCAGGCACTGAAATTGAACATGCAGGTGTTCAATTGGTTGTTATGCGTGAAGATGACATCATGGGTGTTATCGAAGGATAATTATTAAACATTTTAAAGAGGTTCAATAATATGGCTGCTAAAGACATTAAATTTGCAGAATCAGCACGCGGAGCAATTATGCGCGGCGTTAATATTTTAGCTGATGCAGTTCAAGTAACATTAGGCCCTAAAGGTCGTAATGTTGTATTAGATAGAAAATATGGTGCACCAACAGTTACTAAAGATGGTGTTTCTGTTGCAAAAGAAATTGAGTTAGAAGATCCATTTGAAAATATGGGAGCACAGTTAGTGAAGGAAGTAGCATCTAAAACTTCTGACATTGCTGGTGATGGTACAACAA
>PAMH01000042.1 GCA_002707205.1 Legionellales bacterium | reverse complement strand
ATTCCCGCCGCCTCCACCAAATTCAAATCTATCAAACAGCCTATCATATAAAGTTGTATTTAAACCGCATAACTAAAGGGAAGCGAAGCCGCGTAGCGGGTTCACAAAATTGTCTGGAACAATTTTGAATGGCGAAACCAGCCCGAGCCACAGCGAGGGTGAGGTACAAGGATGTGCCGAATAATTCCCGCCGCCTCCACCAAACAAGCCCCCGGTTATGCATTGTTAAGCCTGCAATTGAACCAATCTCCGTCAATTTACTGTTTGTTGTTCGCGAACAGCGAACACTACTTTCAAGCATAAAAAGGTACATAGTGAATGTATTTTGCATTTTTAATCTCTGGGTTACCAACTTTAATTTTATTTTGTTCCAATGCATCTTTAATGATACGCGAAGCAAGTGAATAATTTTTTTCATCGATCCCTAATCGTTGCCGTAAAGTTGCATTTGTCATTTTTTCATTTGATAAATACTTTAAGGTACAATGTTGAAAGCATGCATTTATTCGTTCTTGCTTACTCATATCTTGATAATTTCTAGGAGCGAAAAGTACTACTTTGAAGGATGTAGGACTAATTTCAAATTTGAGTGGCGGTAAACCATATAGTTCAATACCTGTTAAAGCTCTTATTAACCCACTGCCTCGGTCTTCACAAATATGAGTTTTATACATTATTCTAGCCAACAATTCATTTCTAGGATTAGTGGAGCCAAATAACCTATCAATGGATGTTTTTGCAATTAACGAACCTGGGTTTGAAATCTCCATTCTATCAGGGAAAATTTCAACTTTAGGGTGAGTACTTTCAATACTAAAATCCTGATGAATAATTGCATTTGCTAAAAGCTCACGTATTGCAACCACAGGATAAATAGTAACATTTTCTCGAAGGGCACTTTTAATTACTTCGCTTCTAGGTAGTTACTCTTGAATATAATCAAGTATCTCATTAAAACCAATAGCATAACCTCGATCAAAGGTTTTATCTTTGGTTGCTTCAATTTTTGACGAACTTTTATAACAAATGACCCTGATTCCTCGTCTTTCATGACCAAAAAAATGGGACATATTTTGTGCTGCAAGTAATACACCTAAATTATTAATCACATATTGCTGATTCTCAGGCTTAATAAGGCAGTATTCTTCCAACTTTTGTATTACTGTATCGACATTTCCAAGGACAGGTATTTTTAATAGGTTAAAAAACGCAGTTACATCGAGTTTACTTAAAACATCAGATGACAACGCAGGAGCATCAGCATCTTGCTCTTCAAAACTTGGTACCTTTGATCTTAACAAACACCAGCCTATTTCTTGTTTCGACATTTTATGGGTCGATGCCCCACTTCTTATATAGGATTCTTCGAATCCCTTACCGCGTAAATGAACTGGCTTTTCCTTTGATTCTCTAATACAGATAAATAATAATGTTTTTTCTTTATAAATCGTTACAGCATGATCAATAGATATTTTAGGCTCAACCCCATCCCTAGCAATACTACTAATCTTGCTAATAATATCTTTGATTTTTTTCTGAACAAGGCCATTTATTCGCCCCTGATCATCTATACCAAAAACCAAATAGCCTCCATTGGTATCGTTTGCGAAAGCTGAAATATGTTTAGCTAAATTTGGAGAACCCTTACTTGAAACATCAGTTTTCCAATCTAACTCATTGAGTTCATGCGGAATAGGATTCAAACTCTTTTCTAATAATTATAAAGCGAAATCCACCCATTTCTTTTCTGCTGTCATACCGTTGAACCCTTCTTTATCACATGACGTTCACATGAAATTTAACATAATTGGAAGGAAAGTAACATTAAAATTTCACTTATTGCAGGAAGAGGATCACATGAGAAAATTATTTAAATCATATGGTTAGTTGAAATCAAGGTTATATGATCACATGAATTTTAGATACAAGAAGTAAATAATTTAATAGTAACAATCAAGTTGATCACATGAAAAACACTTTTAAATCAGTTAGTTATATAAAATTGCAGAAATGGGATCACATGAGAATATGGTTTCAACATTATAGATAGCTAGGGATTGTAGCTACGAAAAGATAATTTTTTAATCAATATGCTAGTCAAAATAATAAATATCAATTATTGTCACTTTTAAATGATACTTTGTAAACATTAACTCAAGCTCTTGCCTTATTCAATTGCTGTATAAAATCAGGTGGATCGCCATAAGGTATAATTAATGGTTGATTTGGACTTAATATAAGAGATTTGCAACCCTTTAAACTTCTTTGATCTACTTTCACAAATGCCTCTGCGTTAAAGAAAAATATTTTATACCCATTAATATTATTGATAAATTTAATTTTAAGTGGTGGATGCAAAATATCACCTTCACCAGAATTAAATTTAGATATGGTGCATCCATAATCTTGCGCTAAACCAGGATCAGAGTTTAAAATCATTTTCTTAAGTCCACTTTCAAAAGAGCCTAGTTTTATCTGGTCAAAAAATGGATGTGTACAGACTGCTCCGCGCCACAAAATTGATAATAAAAATAATTTTAACTTATCATAATCAAAGTTTTTTAAGATAATACAAAGCTTTTCATTATTATGCTTTAAAATTTCTTGCTTTGTATTCAGTCTTTTACAAAAGAAGTTGTTACCATAGTCATCCCACGATGAAAATATTTTTTCACAAGCTTCACATACGATTTTTTTAGAAGAATTTGACTCTATATAGCCCACATCAGTAATCAATTCGCGGGACTCCAGTGTACTAAATTTTTTAGTACATACTATTTCATACTCTTTTTTCATGTCAATTACTCCTGCGCATTACCTTGATTATTTACTGCTATTTGCTTTCAAGTTTAAACTGCATTTTAGTGTAAGGTGCCCTGCTATTAATCATGTACTACACAACAGCTATGATATACCTTGGTACATACAATACACCATTGTGCACGTACAAAATTTGATATTTCATATTGAAATCCTCAAATTACTGGATAGGTTAAAGCCCATCGGCTCAGAGCTTAACTCCCCATCTACAAGCATCAGCCCAAGCCTCAAAACAGTGCGCACCCTACAGTACAAATTATAGACAAGCAAAAGCTTGCTCACGATTCTAAGGGGTACATCTGGGGGTATCTAAAATATAAAAAAACCAATAAAATCAATTGAATATAACAGAAGTTCAATAGCCACCACCCCACCAAATTCAAATCTACCAAACCGCCTATTATATAAAATTGTATTTAAACCGCATAACTAAATCATACTCATCTGCTCAAGGATTTGTGAAAATTTCTAGTGTCTATTCTGGTACTGTTTTTATGCTTACCCATTTAATTTCTAACTGGGTTTGTGAAAAATTTGGTGTGCCAGCCCAACCTGTGTATTGACCAAGATAAGCTTGCTGTCTTACAGGAAACCAAATACCCAACCAAAACTGCATAGGTACTTGCGGAATATCATCTTTGCCACTTATGCTGCCTTTTAATAAATAAACGCTTTTTGCAGGTTGATCACACTTGCTGGCAAAGCGCCAATCAATAAATCCTGATTGAGTTTGTCCGTTTGATAAAATTTTTCTTGGTTGCCAAATAATTTCATATTTATGAAATTTTTCATCATCCGCGGGATTCTTGTTATTATTAACTGTTTGAATATCAATGATATGAGCAAAGTAATCTTCAACACCTGGTTTCTGCCCGCCCCAAGCATTTATCTTTGCAAATTGATAACTGATTTTTTTATTACTCCCATCATCAGAAGGCATTTCCCAATCAATTTCACTATTTCTTATTGGATCTTCAGATGAATTATAGTCAGCATCAGCATTTGTAAGTTCTTTATAATGAAATAACCAAAATGCACTTGCTGCGCCAAATACTTTCGGTAACTTAGCGCAAACAGAAAAAGTGCCAGAGGCATAATAATTTTTTGTTGCAATTGCTGCACCAATACGCGTTCTTTTTCCATTAATTCCGATTATTTCCCCATCATATTTATCACCATGAGCCTGAAGAATTAAGGTCGGATATGGTTTTGAAATAACATAAACATTTTTTGATGAAACACCACCATTGTCTCCACCCCATTGTTTATTGACCAAAGTCCAACGTGTGGTATCAATGCCCTGACTAAAATCATCAAAAAAACTTTTTGGGGTTGCATAGATTGTAAAATTTAATAATACCATGCACATAAAGACTAATAGTTTCATTTTACAGAAAATCTCGGAAAATAAACTTCAACAGGTACACCATCGATATGATTAAAATAGTTCAATGGTGCTTTGGGGGTAATGGTAACCACTAATTGAATACGTCTTGTTTCAAGTGGGCTATTTAAGCTATCTGGAATTTTAGAAGTTAACTGCGGTTGCTCTCGAATAACACCTTTGACTTTTTCACCATTTGAAAATTTAATCATCACGGTTTTCCCTTTCTTAACATACTTACTGAATTTAGGTGATAAATAACTAATAATATAAGGTGCTTTATTGGTAGCCAAGATTAGTAATGATTGCCCCTTTGTAACAAACTCACCTTTAGACACTAACAAACTAATAATCATACCACTCGCGGGTGACTTAATTTCTAATATTTTTTTCTGTAAAAGTAACTTTTTTAACTCATCATTAAGATAATGTTCTTCAGAAATATATCCTTCGGGTGATTTTTCATCAATTAAATACTTATCTTTTTCCTTAGCAATTTGAATGTTAATGTCACGTAACTGATAGTAGGCATTCGCTAAAAATCCTCTCGCATTAGTCTGCTCAATTAAACCTGCCTCACCTTGCTGTGCGACACGATTAACGATATCAAGTTGTTCATTTGCAAACTTAACTGTACTTTTTGCTATTTTTTGTTTTTCATATAATTGTTGCATAATATAATGATACTGATCTTTTTTTCTGGTATTTAATAATTGTAATTGTTGTTGCATCTGTGCAATTTGTAAATTAACTAAATTATTACTTAGCTTCATCAACATCTGACTGGTTTCTACATCTTCGCTCACTTCAACTAAAATATTGGAGACAATACCTTGACCTTGCGTCTTAATTACTAACTTATCATAAATGACATACCCTGGAGCAATAATATTAATTTCTTTATATAAAATATGTGAAATAAAATAAATCAGTGGAGATGCTGCAATTAATAAAATTAAATACCACTTCATTTTAGGAAAATAACGTTTACTTGGGGCGTAATTAACTTGTGCCAAGTTTTCTTTATTTGGATTTATTTGTTTTCTTTTTTTAAAATTAAACTGCATATTTTAAAACTTTGATTTCTTTAATACCCACCAAGGTGCCATGGATGTATCTTGATGAGTATGTAAAAATATTTCACTGATAGTTGCAATACCTGCCCAAACGCGCATAAAAAAAGTATAAAAAGGGAATAGTGGCAATAACCAAAAAAAACTCAAGTCGTATTTTTTCCTTTCAGAAACAAATAATATGTGCATAATATATAATATCGTAGTGCTTATCAGATAATATAGCCAGGCAATGAATAATAATGTTGCTGCCACAATTAATGTATGACTAATAAATAAATAAGTTAAATATCCAATAATAATTAACGGAAAAATTATTTGAAACATTAATCCAGTCCATAAAATTACCAGAAAATTAACCCACCCCAACTTCTTTGGACTAAAATTTAACTTATGTTTTTTAACATAAATATAGAATAAATCACCATCCCAGCGAAATCTTTGCTTAAAAAAGTCAAACCATGTACTCGGCCCATCAGTTAACGCAATTGCCTCAGGTTCAAATGCAATTTTAAAATTTGGATGATCTCCAAAATAGGTTTTCATACGAATGGTTAAATCCAAGTCTTCAGCGGAACCACTATCCCAACCATAAATATGTTTTAAAATTTTTGTTCGAAAAAAGCCAAATGCACCTGAGATGTTATTTACAGCATTAATTTCACTCAAGGCGATTTTTGCAGATTGAATTGCTAACATATACTCCATCGCTTGACAACGTGTTGCTAAACTATTTTTTGCATTACGTATACGCAGAGCGCCAGAGATCGCTATCACATCGGGATCTGAAAAATTGCGGATGGCTTTACTTAAAACATCATTATCACATGAAGAATCACCATCAATGACTAACAAATATTCATGTTTGACCATGCATAAACCACTATTAAGGGATGAAACACGTCCACCACGCTTCCACTTCGGCAAGAGATAAAGCTCTCGTTTTTCTCGCTGCTTTACTATTGGCATTAAACGTTGCACTGCTTTATATGTTTCAATATTATCAGCTGCACCATCAATAACAGGAATAATTTGTATTGCTGCGGGGTAAATTTGCTCGGCAATCGAAAGAATAGACTTTTCAACTTCTCTACCTTCTGAATAACACAGAATAATAACCGATACAGGAGGATAACTTGGCATGATCGCCGGAGGAGAATATTTAATACGTAAATAATAATGTATAATGCCAGCAAAAACGAATAATTGAAAAGGTAACTCCAGCAGCAAAATAAATGGCATAAACGTCCAAGCAAAACCGAGTAAATCTTTACTCGATAATACATAATAAATATTATGAAAAATAATGTGTAATGCTTCTAATCCCTCCATGCATCTAAATCCTCATTAATTTTCATTATCAATGTTTCTGCTGTTTCATCTTTTAAACTAATATCACCAGAAAATAATACGATGATATTAAAAGTTAATTTAATACCATCGTGTTGCTGTGTTAAATCTGCTATTGCACGTAATCGCTTGCCTAATAATTGACTGCCCTCTGCTGAAGTTTGTGGTGCCAATAACCAGAGTCGATTTTCACTGGTTCTCGTTGTAAAATCAGTAGTTCTTATTGTTTGTCGAATTCGCTCTGTGCACTCTTCTAATAACATATGCCCAGCATATCTACCTTCTTTTTGTACAAAAATATCCAGACCAATAATGTCAAACGCTAGAATCCCAAAATTAATTTCAAGATGTCGCTCAGCTAGCTGTAATATCCAATTTAATTGTTGATTAAAATGTTGTGGCGTTAAGTAATTTAAAATATCAAAGACATTATACATATCAGCTATACTATTATTCGCTGTACTTAACCTGCCAAGCTCTGTCATTTTATAGCTATAAATTGGCTGTGAAACCAATCGGTCTAATGTATTGCTATGCTGACACATTAAGCACTTTGCAATTACTTCAGCTTCTGAGAAATTATCTTCACAATCAAGACAATGATAATTTTCAATGGGTCTATCATAGTCGCTGCCGATATGTCTTAATACCGCTTGACAGCGTGGACACTTAAGACGATTACCTCGTGTAAAATCATCTTGGGCTGCAACATGTCCGCATGTAAAGCAATGTAAAAAATCTACTTCTTTAATATTAATGCTATGACAGCTTGGGCAAGTATCAATGTAGTTAATGTGCGCATAGTGACATTTGGAACAACAATGCAAACGATCGTGTAAAGTTTCTTTCTCAATTAAATTTCTATCTTGTAAATTTTTTAATAATGCCAAATCATCATTTGTTTTCACAGCTAATATTTTTAATAAGGGATAAACATATAAAGCTTTAGTTTGCCAATCTAGTCTAGGTGTAATAATGATGTTTTCTCTGGTAAAAGTGTATTGTAATACTTTTGTATCTAAGTCAAATGGAACCGTAGGCAAAACCAACAAGCTTCTTAATTCATTAATTGCCTGTGCTTTTTTTACCAATACATCCCAAGACTCTCGTGTGATATCACCATCACATATCGACAGAAGCTGTTCTGCATTCTCAATATTGGTAAATATAGGTAATAAATAAAACTGTATATTTTTTCTAATTTTTTCTATTATCTTAATTGTATTTTCTATCTTAGAATCAGCAACGATTATACAATCAAAATTTTCTTCACTTTTTTCAAGTTGAGCAAACTCAGAAAAAATTATTACAACTGTTTTTTCTTTTGAAAACTGCGGCACTTGATCGTTTGTAAAATAAGCAACTTTCATTATTAATGATCCTATAAATCCAGTATACCCAAACCACCACAACCTTGTTCTTTAAGTTTAGATGAAAGTTTCCATACTGACAATTTTTAAAAAATTGATTATAATTGAAAAATTAAATCAATAAGGATATATTTATGCAAGCAGCTATTATCTTTTTTATTGAAAATTTTACTTTGTCATTTTTTTTGCTTAGTCTTATTTTTGGAACAGCCTCAATTCTTTGTTGTAAAAATCAGCTATCTAAAGTAATAATTATTGATAAACTATTTGCTTATTTTTTATTATTCAATATAGGCTTTAGTTATCTTTATAATTTCATGATGCATGTGTTTTTTGGCAATATTGCAGCTGCATTTATTGGATGGTCACCCAGTCCATTCCAATTAGAAGTTGGATTTGCAAGTCTTGGTTTTGGCGTAATTGGTATTATTAGCTTTTGGTCTTCAATTGGATTTCGCGCTGCAACAATGATTGCGCCTGCTTTATTTTTGTGGGGCGCTGCTGGCGGGCATATTTATCAAATGATAACCGCTGATAATTTTTCAGCAGGTAATGCAGGTATTATATTTTACTCTGACTTGCTTATACCTATTTTTGGTTTCATATTGCTCTACTTACAATATGCTAATTCATCAGCAAAACCGCGATAAAAAAGTAAATAAATATTTTATAGCATCATCTATAATAGTTATATTCACTACGTGTGCATAAGTATTTTGATCAACATAAACTGAACCGATGCGCTCTAATAAAACAATTCTATTAGATCCATCTCGGTTCTTTTTATCATATTTTAACGCCTCAATTATTTTATGATGCTCAAACGTAATCTTAAAATTTAATTGAGATAAAACAAGTGAAATTATATGTTGGATACGCTCAAATGCCTCACCAGCTAGTAAGTCTAATTTATTAGCAATATAAGCTTCAGCAATCATACCGTATGCAACAGCAATACCATGAGGTAATTGATATTCACTAACAAACTCAAGTGCATGAGCAATCGTATGTCCAAAATTAAGAATTTCTCTTTTACCTACCTCTTTATAATCTTCAGCAACGATACTTGCTTTAATTTCACAACTTTTTTTGATGATATCTGAAATGTACATCAAATCTTTGCTGATGAGCTTATCAAAATTATCTTCAATTTTTTGAAAATAATTAATATCATGAATTAGTGCATGTTTGATTATTTCAGCAACAGCACCCCAGTAATCAAAATCAGTCAAAGTAAAAATAAAATGCATATCCATGAACACAGCCTGCGGCTCTGTAAATGTCCCAATTGTATTTTTACCAAAAATAGTATTAACGCCAGTTTTTCCACCTAAAGATGCGTCCACCATTGCAAGTAATGTTGTTGGAATATAAATTGCTGGAACTCCACGACAAAAAGTTGCTGCAACAAATCCTGCTAAATCAGTAATAACGCCACCACCAAAGGCAAGCATCAAAGTATCACGCCCACACCCTAATTGAAACATTTGGTCTTCAATAGACATCTTAACTTCGCGTGTTTTTGAACCTTCGCCTGCTGGAATTTGAATAATATGTATTTGAATGTTATATATGTTGAAATAACTTAATATTTTGTCCTTATATAATCTGCTAACATTTTCATCAGTTAAGATAATAACTTTCGCAAATTTTTTTTTGCAACATTGTGCCAACAATGAAGAAGTAAAAATGTCTGTAAAATATACTTTTGTATTTGTTTTTTCAACTTTTAACTGCATTTAAAATTACCTTGAACATCGATTTAATAATAGCGCATCAGCAATCACAAGTTGGCACATTGCAGATACTACGGGTACAGCTCTTATGGCAACACAAGGATCATGTCTTGAGCCTGCAGGTAAATCAAAATTTGCTTGTTCGCCCTGATAACTAATAGTTTTTTGAGACTTATTAATACTTGATGTTGGCTTAAATGCAACTCGTCCAACAACTGGCATCCCCGTTGTTATTCCACCTAAAATACCGCCTGCATGATTTGTAAGCGTTGGTTTTTTATCTGTATTAGAAAATAAATCATTATGTGTTGAGCCTCTCATTTGAGCTGCCATAAATCCCTCCCCAATTTCAATTCCTTTCGTTGCAGGAATAGACATCATAGCTTTTGCTAGGTTCGCTTCTATTTTTTCATACACAGGATCACCCAACCCTGCTGGTATATTTTTAATTACAAACTCAATAACACCACCGAATGAATCTCCTTCTTTTTTTATATCAGTGATCACTTGCATCATTTTTTCAGCAGCAACTGGATCTGGAGAAAACACAGGACTTTTAAAAATTTTTTCTACATTCATATCTTGATTTAAATAACTAACGCTACTCACAATATGACCAATTGATTTTATATACGCATATATTTCAATCTTCTCTTGCTCTAAAATTTTTTGCGCAACAGCACCTGCCGCAACTCGGCATGCTGTTTCTCTTGCTGATGCTCGTCCACCACCACGATAATCAAATACACCATATTTTTTATGATAGGTAAAATTAGCATGTCCCGGACGTAATAAATCTTTAATAGGTTCATACTTACTTGAATCAGCATCTTTGTTGTAAATAATAATCGATATAGGCGCACCAGTTGTTATCCCCTCAAAAACACCAGAATAAATTTCAGCGAGATCTGTCTCACTTCTGGGCGAGGTATAAAAATTCTTTCCAGGGGCTCGCCGTGCCAATGCTAAATTAATATCATCAGTTGAAATCTCTAGTCCCGCTGGACAACCATCAATAACCACACCAATTGCTTTGCCATGTGATTCACCCCAAGTGGTAATTTTAAAAATTTGACCAAAAGAATTACTTGCCATGTTATACCTTAATTTGTTGTAATTGATTGATACGCTTAATCGCATCATTTATAACTTCATCTAATATTTCATGAACAAACTTCTGCTCATGAATAAGCCCCACAGATTGCCCCATATAATGTGCAAGTGGTTCTAAATTGCCTTTCATCACAGGTGAAGGCAAATAATAACTGTAACGCTCAACTGGTTTATCTGGGCTAAATTCAGTAATAATATCAGACTTTCCTGGACGTTCACCAAAAGCTGGTTTATTAGCGTCTAACCACATATTGTAAGTACTATTGAGCAATACACGCATATGTGATTCCGGCCAACCTTTATCAAACAAGTCAGTAAAAACTGTATCATTAACTTTTGCATTAAGAATTGATTGTTTATATTGTTCATGAATACCCGCTTCATAACTTGCTAATAATCGAGTACCTAAAACAATACCTTGCGCACCTAAGGCCAATGCTGCGGCCATACCCCGTCCATCAGCAATACCACCTGCAGCAATAACCGGCACGCTATCTCCAACCACATCAACCACAGCTGGAATTAATGGCAGAGTTGCAACCTCACCCCAAATATGTCCACCGGCTTCCCAACCTTGAGCGACTATAATGTCTGCGCCTGACTCTACTGCTTTTTTTGCTTCATCAGGTTTTCCAACTGTAACAATAACTTTTGCACCATGTGCATGTATCTCATCAATATACTGGCTCGCATCTCCCCAGAAAAACCAAATTACTTTTATCCCCTTTTTTAAAGCTAAGGCTAAACGTTCTTTTTGATCCCATGCTAAAATCAAGTTCACGCCAACAGTATGTTCTGTTAACGCTAAAGTCTCATCAATTAATTTTTCACAACTTTCTATCAGCCAATTACCTAATGGTAACATAGCAAGTACACCATGATTAGCAATACAGCTTGCAAATTTAGGCGTCACTGCGCCGCCCATAGGTGCTTGGAATACTGGCATTTTTAAATTTAATAATTTACATAATGACATATCACTGAACTTCATGTGCTTTCCTGCTTATTTAAAATTACAAAAATGTATTGACAAATTCCGCCACCGTTTTTTTATCCAAATTATCAGAACTTTCTCCAGACCATGCAGCAATATATTGAGCATTATTGAGCAATGCAGCTTTTTTTCTTATTGGTGCTGTAATTAAATGGATAAAAGGATACATTAATCTATCTTCAGGATAATCATTATAATATTTCTCCAATAATATAAATAATTGATTTTGAATGCCACGGGCATTTCTTCCTGATATCGCTGGTGTTATATTTATAATTTCTTTCTGTGAGTGTAATAATTCTCGATATGCATTAGAAATTGACGTGCAATTTTCACATGCTAAAAATGCCGTACCTATTTGTAATGCACTTACACCTTTTTCTAAGTAATTATCTGCAATACTAACACTTCTAATACCACCAGCAGCTATGATTGGAATTTTTATTTCAGGCAAAACACTTTCAATCAATAAATCTAATGTCATTTGACTTACTAAGCTTGTTTCTTGAAATCCACCTCGATGTCCACCGGCTTCGATCCCTTGCATTACCACAGCATCATATCCTAACGCTTCATGTTTTTTAGCTTCATCCAGTGTAGTTGCAGTGCCAATTAAATAAATATCTTTTTTATGACATTGCATAATTGCAGATGATGATAAAGTACCAAATGTTGTACTGAGAATAGGTATGTTGTTATCAAGTACAACAGCGAACTGCTCTTCAAATCTTTTTTGTGGATCAAATAACTTTAGGGTATTCAAATCTATCTCTAATTCATCACAAATACATATTAAATATTTTTTAAGTTTTTCAACTTTTCGATTAAAATCATGACATGTAATATCTTGTGTTATTTTTTGAGGGACAAATAAGTTAACATTAAAGTTTGTAATATTTTCTGTCTTTAATACGTTAAGATCATCAAGTAATTTTTCGACCTGCATGTATCCCATACCCCGCGATCCTAGAGCGCCCGCTTGATTGACTTTCATCACCAAATCATTATTATCTGCGCCGGCCATTGGTGCTTGAATAATTGGCACTGCCAAATTGAAACGTTTTGAAAATTCAAGTGCTTTGGGATAATTTTTCATATTGAATATTCCTCTTTTTTCAACAGCAATTTATTCCGTTGTACTTTGATATTTCCAAAATTTAGGTAGAAAATAACAACACAGACCTATACCTACAATACACAGTATACCACCAGATACTACTGAAAAAGTAATCCCAAAAGCAGCAGCCATAAGTCCAGATTCAGTATCTCCTAATTTTGGCCCGCTAAGATAACTAATCATTTCAATACCAGCCAGCCGACCTCGTAACTCACTTGGAATTGTCTCATTCCATAAAATACTACGAAAAATACCACTAACCGCATCAAATCCTCCAGCAAACATTAAGAATAACAAAGCTAGCCACAAATGTTTTGAAAAACCAAAACCAATAATAGCAATGCCCCACAATAGCGCAGCAATAGCAATAGCTGCACCATGACGTTTTACCTTAATTGTCCAACCACTTATGAAAGAAAAAATAAGCGCACCAACGGCTGGTGATGAATATAACAATCCTAAAGTACTTGCACCACCAAATTGTTCAGCAATGGCAGGAAATAATGCCAAAGGCATACCAAATATCATCGCAGAGAAATCTACGAGATATGAACCCATTAAATGTTGTTTTGAAACCGCGTAACGTAAACCAGTTTTTAAGGCCGCTAATGTTGACTCATCATTATTTTTTAGTGGTGCAGGAATATGGTGCATGAGTAATAATGCAACTAATGAAATAAGGAATGTCATCAAATCAAGCGTATAAGTTGTTAATAACCCAAAGTGACTAATTAATAAACCCGCTACAGCAGGGCCCGCAATCATACCAACACCTGTTTTAAAACTTTTTAAAGCGCCAACTGCAGGATAATCTTTCTTATCAACAATTTGTTGTGTAATACTATCTAATGCTGGCCGATGAAGACCATTAAATGCCGACATCACACTAGCAACAATAAATAAAACCCAAATTTTTGGTGTCGCGCTTGCGGCATTCAATGCTAATAACACACATCCTATGGCTAGCAAACTTTCAGCACTAATTAACAATAACTTCCTATGATGGCGATCTGCTAAAACACCGCCAAAAAGTGCGGTAAACAGTAATGGTACTAATTGTGACAAACTTAATAATCCAACCCATAGCGTAGAATGGGTCATGTGATAAATTTGATAGGGTAAAGCAACACCGGTAATCATTGTCCCAAAAAATGAAATAAACTGCCCAATAAATAAATACCTAAAATTTAAATTTTTTCTTAAAATTTTTATATCTATAAATTTACTCATGATGCTTGCCTATAATAGTGTTATCGTACAACTTATCATTTTATCTGTGTCTTATCATTTTGTTTTAAACAAATAAATTTGATTATATACCTAAACCACCTTAAACCACAGTCTCAAGGTTATCTCACACTGGTATTTAAATCTGCATTGACAATCAAAAAACTCTATTAAAACTTTACCATTCTAAGTTATTTGGGTATATCATAAGATATGCCTTAATTTTAAAAAACGAGCAATGAAAAAAAAAGATTTACCTGAAAAAATATGCCCTATCTGCAATCGACCCTTCAAATGGCGAAAAAAATGGGAAAAAGTTTGGCACAATGTAAAATATTGTTCTCATAAATGCCGCAAAAACAAAAGATATCTTAAATAAAATTCCATGCAAAACACCGCGTGTTCAAAAATAACTTTCGGGGCCTTTTGGTACAATACCTGTTGGATTAATCATTTTATGACTTTGATAGTAATGATGTTTAATATGGTGAAAGTCTACTGTATTTTTCACTTCTGGATAATGATATAATTGAACAACATAGTTGTTTATATGTTTAAATTCTTTAAGTTGCTTTAGGTTACACTTAAAATGACCATGGTAAACGGCGTCAAAACGAATCAGTGTTGTAAATAATCGCCAATCTGCTTCTGTTACTTGTTCACCCACCAGATATTTTTGTTGTGATAAAATGTTATTTAACCACGATAATGTATCAAAAAGTTTTTCAACTGCATGCTCATACGCCGATTGGGTCGTTGCAAAACCGGCTTTGTATACACCATTATTCACATCATGATAAATTCGCTCATTAATTGAATCAATTTCTTTTTGCAAGGCTTTAGGATAAAAGTCTAATTCATTTGCACCGATATCATTAAAAGCACTATTGAACATACGAATAATTTCAGCGGACTCATTTGATACAATGGTATTTTTTTTCTTATCCCATAAAACAGGTACTGTTACACGACCAGAATACTTTGGATCAGCTTTTAAATAAAGCTCATATAAATAGTTGGTGTGATTAATATTATCTGCAATAACATTTTCACCATGATTAAAGGTCCAACCTTTATCAAGCATTAACCAATGAACAATAGAAATTGAAATAATATGTTCTAAATTTTTTAACTTTCTAAAAATTAAAGTTCGATGTGCCCATGGACATGCAAGAGAAACATAAAGATGATAGCGATTTGCCTCTGCTTTAAATCCAGCACTACCACTTTTTCCTGCTTCACCGTCGGTCGTAATCCAATTTCTAAATTTTGATTCGCTTCTTTTAAATTTTCCTTGATTTTCTTTTGTATCATACCATTGGTCATGCCAAATACCATCAATCAATAATCCCATCTCTTACTCCTGAAATTTTGAGTAATTATTCTATACATATGCAAATTATATCAACATTAATTATTCTCTTATTTTCCCTAAACTACACTTTTCAATAAGTGATATCATGTTAATAAGTTGCATCAACTAAATATAGCTCATTCCATTGCGTTGTATAGCGTGGGGAGCGACAATTACAATTTGGCATCCACGTTCTATGGTTACCTTGTGATGCAAAATATACGGCATTACGACCTTGTTTTTGATTAATATTATCAAGTAGTTGCCTTAGTCTTTTTCTTGGTGCTGGCATAATACAGGGTAATAATTGATGCTGTACTGCTGATTCATGAATTAATCCCGTCAATGAAACGCCCGCTTTTTTATATCGATATCCTTCCCTATAAATCTGCTTCAATAATTGTTTTGCTATATGGATTAAATGTCCCGTATCATTAGTTGGGGTATCAAAATTCATTTCAATGAAATTCCGATATTGTGGACTTTTTTGATTAAACCGATTTGTTCTTACAAATACTTGTAATCCGGTTGCCATACTTTTTTGGCTACGTGCTTTCTTTGTCGCAGTACTAATAAAATTTGCTATTGCTTCAGCAAGTTCATGAAAATGAATAATTTCATAAGAAAATGATCGGGAAGACATAATTTTTTGCTTAGGTTGTATATTTTCCAGTGGTAAGAATGACTGCCCTTTCAACTCCATGACTAATTTTTGATATACAACACCATATTTTTTTTGTATTTGATGTGAGCATCGTTGTTGCAAATTTAAACTTGTTGTAATACCTGCACGCTTAAACTGCTCCAACATATTACGTCCCACTCCCCAAATTTCACTCAAAGGTACTTGCTTTAATAATAAGGAGATTTGCTTAGATAAACAGATATAAATGCCATTACTTGTATTATTTTTTGCAACATAATTTGCAGCTTTGGCTAGCGTTTTAGTGGGTGCTATACCAATCGAAACAGGTACACCTATCCATTGTTTAATGATTTTTTTCAAATGAGATGCAAATGCGAAATAATCAGTGCGACTTTCAAATTGAATAAAAGCTTCATCAATTGAATATACCTCCATACAGGGTGCATACTGCTTAATAAGCATCATAATTCGTCGTGAAATATCCGCATACAATTGATAGTTAGATGAAAAAATAGTCGTATGATATTTTTCAAGCAATGTGCGATATTGAAATAACGGCGCACCCATAGGCACACCGAGCTGCTTCACTTCATTAGAACGTGCTATGATACAACCATCATTATTTGATAACACCACAACAGGCTTATTAATTAGATCAGATCTAAAAATACGCTCACAAGAAACATAAAAATTATTACAATCGATTAAGGCATACATACACTAATTACACACTGTGTAAAACTGTAGTCACAACACCCCAAATTTTAACATTATTCCCTTCTGTTAATTCAATTGCCGAATAAGCATCATTTTCAGGAATTAAATATACTGCATCTGATTTTTTTAATAACCGTTTTACTGTCAGCTGACCATCAACGGCAGCAACAACAACTTTATTATTTGTAGGCTCAATACTACGATCAACGATCAGCGTGTCACCATCATGAATACCCGCATTAATCATAGAATTGCCATTTACACGAACAAAAAAAGTTGCAGAAGGATTTTTAATGAGATGCTCATTTAAATCCAATGATTTGTCCGTATAATCATCTGCAGGCGAAGGAAACCCTGCGGACACGGAACATGAATATAGTGGCAACTTATAGCCTTTATACTCAATAAACGTTAAAACCTCCTCAACAATACATTCAGGCACACGAATAGGTTTAGTTTTTTCACCAAATTTACCGCTACCCTTGGGTCTACCTGCGCCAGCTCTCACACCACCTCGCATATTATTATTCTCACGATTTGATTACTGTACATTAATCATAGAGTATTTATCTATTATCCGCAAGCAATAATTAACCTCTAATTTATTCACTGATACACGTGATATCAGTTAAACACTCAAAAACATCTTCAAATAAAAACTACAATTTATTATTTTCCCACAACTGGCCAGAGCCAAATTGCTCAATTGGCGCATCTTTATATTTTGGCAAATCATCATTGATGTCACCAATTCTATCTTGATACCAAATATGTTTATTTGCCTTAAATGATAAAGGAAATACACCATCTGAAAACATTATATTATTAGCATTTATTCCAATAGCCGCCTGTTTACTCGGGTCTTGAGAAATCCCATAAATTAGGCTATTGCAAGCTGAGCAAAGAAATAAATCAGCGGTATTTCTTGCTTGCTTTTTAAGAAGGTTACTCCCTAAGGTTATTTTAAATTTATCTTTAAAATAAGCTGCTGTAAAACTATACCCTACTTTGTCTTCAGTTCTATCAGACAATGATGCAATCTCTCTACATTTATTACAGTGACAGTACTGAGTGAACAACGGCTCATCCTCTAGTTCAAACTTCACTTTTTTACAAAAACACGCCCCTTGATATTGTAAAGTCATTATATATTCCTCACTTGTTTCAATAAATAGACTAGCTTACCTTGTATTAATGCTTTTAGTTTTTTAATCCATAGCATAACAACACCATTCAGAATCCTCTATTTTGCCCAACATTTAAAACTGAGTCTAATTCTATATCTAAAATTAGGTAAGTTTGTATAAAAAAAATGCTAATGTTGCGTTAAGTTTAAAGCTGTATCTTAAGTAACACAATACAACAATAAGTGGATAATTCATATGCCAAAAAAACTAGTTAGTCAAGATGAAGTTTATTATCAAATAACTCAAGAGGAAAAATTTCATAAGGCTATTAAAGCTCTACCTCAACAGGGTACACTCAAAGTATTTGCTGATGGAACAACCATGATACAGACCCATGATCGCTCAAAAATATTTGAATTTTCTAATAATTATAATAATCTTTTTAATGATATTAATCCTAAAGAAACTGAAGCTCCATCATTATTTCCTGATACTTGCAATGGGCCAAAAACGATTCTAGAAAATGAATTAATAGAATCTTCTAGTAACGATTCGTTTTTTGATTTTTTAAATTCTGACAATGATACTATTTTCACGCAAGATGATTTTAATAATTTTAATAGTCAAAGAACTGAAGCACTATCACTCTCTCGTGGTACTTACAATAGGCAACAAAAGATTCTAAAAGATAGATCAATAAAATATCCTGGAAGCCATTCGCTTCCTGATTCTTTAAACCAAGAAAAAGTACCTAGCCCTTACAATAATACTACTTCCCCGAAAGTAAACCCTAGTAATGAAAATGCTTTTTTTCAATTAGGAAAACGAAAAACCATGGAAACACCGCAAGAAATTTCATCACAAGGAAGTCGACCACAAAAAAGACCAGCAGTAGCAGTAGAAGTAGAAGTAGAAGAAAGATGGATACCAATAACCAAAACCGAAGCCTCTAATCATAGTCTTTTTAATTTTAAAGAAGCCAAAATGACATCAGTCTCTAATATGAGTATTTTTAATTTTGAAAAAGCCAAAAAGATAAAACCAGACTCTGGTAATAGTATTTTTAATTTTGAAGGAGTTAAAATGACACCAGCTCATACTATGTCTAAGCCTTGATAAATCTCAAATTAACCCTCCAAGTAAGCTTTGTATAAATTCTATATCTTTTTTACAAGGTTTTTTGGAGGGAGGGCTTATAGAAGACATGCCATAATTTACTTTTTAAATTATATCACTGATGCTATTTGAGATTTGGATGCATCTGATGAGTTATTAGCTTTAAATATTATTAATCTACATTTACACCAAATAATACATATCGTTGATTACAATTTTTTTAGATGATTAACTGTAATTATTCAACATAAAATATTTACAAATAATACCATAAAAATAATTATAGTTTGTTGTCCAACAAAAATTAATACTATATATGATTGCTATAAATTTTAATATAAACAATATATTAACTGCCTTACTATCATATAAAGGCAGTTTATTTGATAACTAAAAATTATCTCATGTGTTTAATTATTTTTAACGGCAGTTCTTCAGTGATAGACATATTATCTACACTATTACTATCGTTGAAAATAGAGTATTTTCTGGGCACAAATAGCTTTTGAGATGTTTTTTCTTCAATGGCAGAAGTTGAGTTATTAATAGAGTAAGGAGATTTACCTGATATCATCGATATTTTTTGCTCTGAAGGTGAAACTGACGGTAAATTCATTAAGCTTTGTTCTGGTATTAACAATGTATACCCAAGTGAAGGTAATGGTACAACAATCTCGTTATCACTATCTGTTCTTTCTGCTATATATTCAGCAATAAATTGATTTAAAGTTTTTTTATGCAAAAAGTCAGATTCCACTTTTAATGGACGCCCATTTCGACGACTAAAATCATTGTTACCCAGAGGCACTCTTTCCCCAATATATTGGTTTTCAGGTGATTGACTTGCTACTTCAGGTGCTTGACTTACTATTTCAGGTGATGGAACTTCAGAAACTATATTAGAACAGTAACCCATCGTCATGTTATAACCAGTACAATGCCCCGAAATTGTAGCCGCATAAGGATCAGAAAAAGTTAACACACTAGTTATTTCCGGCGATTTTATTTCTATATTTCTTGTTGATAACTCAATGAGTTCATTATATCCATGATTGCAAGCTTCAATGATGATTGGCGCGTTATATTTTTCAGTTTCAACGTAGTTGATTGAGATTAATTCATTTTTTAACTTTACTTTGTAGACAGCTTTACCTGGTTCTTGACTATGATCTTCTAACATAATTGCGTTCAAATTAAATTTTTTCATTAGATAGTTACAGAAATTAATTGATTCATCAATATTTAACTTATAGTGTCCAGACTCATTACTAATTGAATGTAAACAGCCAAGTTCATCAAAATCAGCATATCCAGAAAAAACAACTGGCTTACCATGCACTAAGTCACTATGATTAAGTGCGTAGGTTTCATGCTGCCTCTCAGCATTTTTTAATTCAACGTCATTATTACAAGCAGGATCATAGCTTGCATAAAACTGTAAGTCATCTGTGCTTTCGTCATAAGTAACAGCTAACTTATAAATACCAGTTAAGTGAGTATTTTCATCATTTATACTATTAGTTTTTGATATGAAAAAATTTTTCCTTTGATTCACTGAAGCATAAACTCGATAGTAATCCAGATCTTGATGATAGCCAGGAATACCTTTATAGCCATTGATATAAGCTAATTTTCTTTGATGTTCTTTTTGAAAAATAGGATCTAGTGAGCAAGGATTTAATGCTTTTTGATTCATGTTTTTTTACTCTTATTTTTATAATCTTGTGCTGCTTATTCTGACATGAAATTATTATTTAAATATTAAGTAATCAATAAACATACATGCGCAAATTAACTCACAATTAACCTAACCAAAGAATTTTGACCGTAAGGTAATAAAAAATGTGAGAAACACAAGCAAAGTTAGAGAAAATCAGATGTCGTTATTATGTAGGTAATAGACAAAAAAGACATTTTTCTATAAATTACAAGTCGCCTGAACAATTTGAATTAGTGCAGGCCGCTTAATAAAGAATGGTGTTCATAAAAAAAACGCGGATCAGATCTTGCGTTGGGATCGTTACCTCAAATTGTTTCACTGTGAAAAATATTCATTATACAATAGATAATAGTGGATTATGGTCAATTGTCACTGGCTTTTGCTCTTTTGTGATTGGTGTTTGAAATAAACCATATTTAATTAATTCACTTGTTGAGTTAATTTTTTTTAGGGTCTGTAAATTAATTTGTGTAAATGCGCATAGCCAAATTATTTAATTTACTGCCGACTCCACTAGAACCGACAATGTCACCTTAGCACGTTTTATTAAAATTAAAAATAAAATTCCCCGTTATTTTTAAGTACGGCCGCTAATGCGGTCTTCAAACATAATCATAAACTGGTTCATCGCTGCACCCCAATCTCGTATTGGCATAGTCCATTTTTTTGAAATATTTTTAAGTGCCAGATAAAGTAATTTTAGTGCTGCTTCGTCAGATGGGAATACCCGCTTATTCTTGATGACTTTTCTAATACTCATATTAAGAGACTCAATAGCATTCGTGGTATAAATCACTTTTCTTATTTCATCGGGGTAATCAAAGAATGGTGTGACAGATTCCCAGTGATTTAGCCAACTGCGCGATATCGATGGAAATTCACTATCCCACTTTTCAGAAAAACTGCTTAAAGCAAGCTCCGCTTCTTCAAGGGTTTTTGCCGTGTAAATCGTTCTAAGGTCTGCCGCCACTTCTTTACGTTTCTTCCAGCCAACGTAGCGCAGAGAGTTACGTACCATATGAACGATACACAGCTGTACCTGGGTATTGGGATAAGCGGCATGGATAGCCTCAGGAAAGCCCGTTAAACCATCAACGCACGCGATTAAAATATCTTCAACACCACGGTTCTTTAGCTCGGTTAATACGTTTAACCAAAACTTAGCACCTTCGTTTTGGCTAACCCAAATACCCAAAAGCTCTTTTTGACCATCAACATTGACGCCCAGCGCTAAATAAAAAGCCTTATTAATAATCCGCTTATCTTGCTGGACTTTGATTACCAGTGCATCTAAGTAAACAATGGGATATAACCTGTCTAAAGGGCGAGATTGCCATGCTTTTACTTCATCTATAACCTCATTGGTCACATTTGAAATCAGTGTTGGTGATACCTCAGTGCCATACAGGTCAAGTAGCTGCTCCTGGATATCACGTGTGCTCATACCGCGGGAGTATAGGCTGATTATTTTTTCGTCCATATCGGGAAAGCGCGTCTGATTTTTAGGAATTAATAGCGGCTCAAAATCATTATTTCTATCACGAGGTACATTAATTTCCATTTCACCATCAGTTGTCTTTAACCGCTTGCTGCTATAGCCGTTACGTGAGTTACCTGTGTTCTTTCCAGCACAAGCATGCTTTTCATAGCCTAGCTCTGTTGTTAGCTCGCCCTCTAAAATCCGCTCAGTTAATGCTTTTTTTAAAGCCTTCATAACCCCGCTATCACCGAAAATATCATCCGATGTCTTTACCTTGTCAAGAAAATACTCAACAATTTGCGGGTCTACTTCATTTGTCTTTACTGCCATAATCAGGTTCTCCTATCGTTAACCTAGTGTACCTGACTATACGTTTACACAAAATTATTTATAGACTCATTCTAGGCATTAGGCCATAATACTAATCCCGCACCTATTGTTCTCGGTACTTTATCTCTCTCATAGACAACAACTTCATGCCCTTCTCTTTTTAATAGAATGGCTGAAGTTAATCCGCCAATACCTGCGCCAATAATAATTATTTTCATTTTAATTCTCAATAATATTGTTAATCATCAAAATTAGGTGGCTAGCTCAACAGCCACCTCTTTTTCGGTCTGTAGTTGCAAAGTGATTTCATCAAAATATCTTTGCATCATTTTATTTATTGTCGATATGATATGCTGCATATTAGCTTGTAGATTTTTTTCTAATTTCATCGCGCTATTATTAAGATTGTTTTCAAGCTGCTTATTATCTTCTATTAAATTTGAGCTAAAATACTCCGCCGTTTTTTGACCATTAGAAATTTGCAACATCATACCTTCAACCTTTTTTGAAAAATCTTTAATGATTTCCTCTTTATTTACAATCTGCTGTTGCAACTTCTGTTTTTCAACTTTTAATGCATCAATCTCTGCAATATACTTATGTCTACTTTCTTCTGAGTTTTCTTTAATATTTGATATTGTCTCATTCTTATTTACTTCTAAGTCTTTTAGCTGACTTTGCAATTCGGCAATCAATTTCTCACTCTTGTTATCTATATTAGATACGGCATCATTTGCCCATTGCTTAAATGAGCTATAAGCTTCTTCTATTGCTAACAACTTAGCTTCTAACGCTGCATATTTTTGATTAATATCAATTTGTTTCTTCTCTAGCTCTGCATTTTGTTGTCTTGATTCTTTTAATAAATTTCTTAAGTCTTGGCTGTCAGCAATTAACTGCTCTTTTTCCTCAATAGCAAATGCCTTCTCTGAATTAGCCTCATCAATCCTTTGATTTGCTGCTGCTTCTATTTCTTTTATCTTGGCTTCATTTTCTTCTTGT
>PAMH01000041.1 GCA_002707205.1 Legionellales bacterium | reverse complement strand
CAAATCAGCTTTCACAAGCTGGATTACGTGCTGCACAAGAAGCAGGACGTGATGAAATGGAAGCAGGAAGATATGAGTCTCAAAATGATTCAGGATTACTTAAAGATGCAGGTAATCTTCTTGGTGGCTTAGTAGGTGCTGGCGCGTCTATTTATGACAACAATAAACTAATTAAAGCACTGTAGGGGTAGTTTATGACTTTTTGGCAAAGTGCAAGACAAGGACAACAAACATTTTCTGACCCGCTTGAAAAAGCAGCTCAAACAGAAAACTTACTAGCCCAGGCTAAATTAGCACCTGCACGTGAAAATTACTTTAATTCGTTAGCCAAAGCAACAAATGTAAGGGCAGAATTAGAGCCTGAAAGAGTTAATTTATTAGGGGAAAGGTATGGCTATTTGCGTGAGCGGCTAGCAAATATGGAAAAATCTACTGCGTTAAGAGCAAGAAGCCAAGGGATACCTTATACGTCAGACAAATTCCCTGGCTTATTTCAGCAACCAACATCAGCGACAAGAACCAGTTTACAGAAAGTGATTAACGCATGGCCTCAGTACTCGAGAGCTTCCAATGAAATCATGAAAGGTGCTGTTTACTATATGAATGCACCAGGTATGCTTAAAAAATATGACGCATCAACGATTGCATTTTTGAAGGGAAAAGCTACGCCCAAAGATGAGAAGATATTAAGTGATGCTGGCGTTTCTTTAAATGCAATGACGGAACTTGCTGAGACAGCATCACGTATCATGAATGTTGCTAAAACTAATGAAGGATTTAGAAACCTTCTAGGAATGGTTACTCCAAGTAAGGGAGAAACCCCAAAATCATATTTGGATAGAATCACTGCCACTTATAACAACCAAAAGAACAGATACTTACAAGCAGAGTTTGAGACAGGAGTAGGTGTTCCAGTAGACCAAGATGGAACAAAAAGTCGAGATAATTACGTAAGCAAATTAGCTGGCGATGTTGATTACAATACTGGGAATGACGGCAGCGCCAGTAAGGATAGCGATACACATTACACGAAAGAATTCAAGGACGAAGCTAAAAGTCATGGTGTAACACCAGAGCAGTTACATGCCTTTCTTGCTGCCAAAGGGGTGGTAAGTTATGGGTGACATACTTAAAGATAATGGGCTTACTCAAGCTGAATTAGACGCATTTGTTAGAA
The DNA here is from genome assembly GCA_002707205.1 of Legionellales bacterium. GTDB lineage: Bacteria > Pseudomonadota > Gammaproteobacteria > UBA1113 > UBA1113. Next base: position 19,122 of record PAMH01000041.1, on the reverse strand, counting down.
ATCAGCCTAAACCTAACCCAAATAATAAATCAGACATACTTGGAAGAAATGGCCTCACTGAGCAAGAACTAAAAGAGTTTATCGCGCAACAAAACAAGCAAACTTATCAGCGCAGATTATATAATAAGGCTAGCAAAGTTAGCGGCTTAGAATCGTTGGCTATAAGCCCGCTTTATTCTGCTGGGAATCTTTTATACAAAGGTAAGTTAGAAGGCGAAAAGTTACTCAATAAAATATCACCATCTTTAGTCAGTGATAGTGATATAAAAAGAACAGAGAAAACATTATCAGGTGCAAAGGATGCTTACGATGCAATTAAGGACTCTCAAGGCTCAGTAACTCAAGTTGGCATGGATGTTGGTGAATTTGTTCCTTTTGCTTTAGGTGGTGAAGTAGCCGTTCCAGCAAAAGTTGCCAGCTCTGCATCAAAAGCTGCGGATGAGCTAATCAAAGGCGGTGGTCTTGTAGCAAAATATGGAAAATCTGCACTATCAAGAGCACCACAAAACTTATTAACCGGTGCACTTTATGGCGAAGGAAATGATAAAGGCGTTGAATCTTCTGCGTTATCTATGGCTGCATTATCGCCATTATTTGAATCTGGATTTTCATCGATAGGTAAATTGCTTTCTAATTTTTCTGACAAAACAGGCATGAAGTCTTTCGACATTATAACTAAGTATCGAAGCATGCTAAATGACGCAAAACCAAACACAAGGGATACACCAGAATCAAAACTGTTAAGTGATATTAAATCTGGATATGAGTCGGTTAAAAAAGGTGCCTCAAAAGCATATGAGCAAGCAATACAAGAATCAGATAAGGCTGGAAAAGACTTTAGTTATAAAAATGTTTCTGAAAAAGCAAAAGAAGAAATAAATAAAATAGCTAACTCTTATGGTATCAAAAAATTAAATTTTGGTAACCTTGATAAAAGCGCAATACCTACTCAGGCAAGAGATGCATTAAAAGAAATTAGACCATTCTTAAATAAAGAAAACTCTAGTTTTCAAGCCGCAGATGATTTTAGAAAAATAATTAGAGCAATGACTAATTCAAGCAATCCAATTCTTTCTAATTCCATGAGGGGGTTAAAGTCTGGTATTGATAAGGATTTTGATGAAAATGATAGTGGCTCATTGTGGCAGCTTGCAAGAAAAAAATATTCAGCCTTAAAGTCATTAGAAAAAAACCCAGTTATTAAAAACTATCTAATAAGTGATAACCCAAAAGAGTCGTACAAGCTTTTTAACGAATTTTTAAAGCAGGGCAAGAATATGGATGAGGTTTTATCGATGCTTTCGAGCGAGGGTAGAAAATCATTAGAATTTGGGTCGCTAAGAGAGCTTGCTGGATTTAATGCTGATGAGGGCGTAAACATAAACAAACTTTTAAATAATTACAGCAAAATTCCTGAGGCCAGAAAGAAAGCAATTTTTTCTGATAGAACAAGAAACTCCATGTCTGAATTATTTAAAGATAGAAGGGTTAACAATAAAGCCTTTAAAAAAGCATTAGATTTAGAGAAAGACCCGGGCGCCTTGAATAAATTGGCAACAGATGAGTTTGTTGGAAACCTTGCGAGTATTGGGCTGGGTGGAATTGCAGCAAAATTATCAGGGATACCACTAATTGATGGTGCCAGTGTCGGTAAAATGATTTTAGGTTCAAGAAATACAACGTCAAAAAAATTAATAAATGCGCTATCGGCTGATGGTGAAGAAGTAGACAAAGAGCTTGAGAAGCTAGCAAAAAAAGTAGCTAAGAATAATGCAAGAAAGATGGCTGTTAAAAGTATTTATCAAAGGCCAATAAAAGGCCTTCCTAGTAATTTATTAGCTGCTGGGTCAATTAATTTGCTTGGAGGATTTAAGGATGCTCAGTGATTCTTTCAATGTGATTTTGTATCCCTTTTCTAAGTTCAATTTCATCTTCGATTCTTCGATAAAGATTACGAATGAAAAAGAAAGTAAATACAACACAGAAAAAAATATAGTGGCCAATGCCCACGCCATCATATTTCCATATAGCAAAACCTATCGCCCATGTGGCCGCAAGTTTAAGAAACGTATAAAAGATGAATTTTGCGTATTCCTGCCGAGTTGCTTTATTCATTTTTTGATCTTAAAAAAGTTGCTGTTTTCTAATTATACAAACTTACCGTTTAAAAAGTCAAAGGATGCATGTTATGCCTGATGTAATTTTAGCCCCAAACCCAAGATGGACAGCAATATCAAACAATGGTCAAGTTGCAGCTTATGGATATGTTTATACGTATGATAATGACACACGCCAGCCATTGGCTACTTACAGAGATGCGGCAGGATTAATACCGCACGAAAATCCAGTTCAGCTGGACGGAAAAGGGCAAGTGCTTGTTTATTGGTTAGAAACTCCAAAGTATTATCTTGAAGTCTATGATGGCTTAAAAAGTTTAGGGGGTAATTTAATTTACTCACAGGCTAATTACCCTAAAACAGATATTGATACGGGTGGTGGCACAGTTACAACTTATATTGATATTGACAACTATGTGCGTAACCCTCAGTTCTTTTTTTGGCGGCATGGCGCAAGCTTTAATAGTGACCAATTATCAACGCAGGCTTATATTGCTGATGACTGGATATTCGAGCGCAGCAACGAAGAAGCAACCGTCACAATTGATAGACGTACATTCACTTTAGGTCAAACTGATGTGCCAGCGACACCAACTTATTATTTGGAATATGACTGTAGCGCAGTAGGCTCAGGAGGGGAAACCTATAAAAGAATTAAGCAAATCTATGAAAGCGTGCAGACGCTTGAAAATACCGAGGTAACTGTACAGTTTGAGGCGCGATACACGACAACGCCTACTACACTAGAAGTTAATTTTTATCAGTTTTTCGGAAGTGGCGGAGTCCCAAGTGCTACTGTTGAAACTGCAGTCACATCACAAGTGTTATCTACAGATTGGACGCGTTATACCGCGACAGTTTCATTGCCAACAGTTGCAACTAAAACGCTGGGAAGTAATGGTGATGACGCTTTATGGCTTGGGTTTGATTTACCGATTGATTCACAAGCAAACGTACAAATTACCAATGTCGCCGTTGAGCCTGGGAATACAGCGACAGATTTTGAATTTAAAACAGCTGAAGAAGTAAAAGCATTTTTACCTAATTATGAAGATGGGATTAGCATACTTGATTTAGGTGGTGATAATTCAGGAGTTAATGATAATACACCTGCATTTGAGCAAGCTAGAAGAATAGTGCTTAGCTTAGAAAATCCAACCATTTTATTTCCAGCAGGACGTTATTTATTCAATAGCCAAACTTCAGTATTTGATATCGCTGGTAATGTTACGATTCAGGGGCTTGGTTACGTTGAAATTGTCAGAAATTATACCGAAGGCAGTAGCGGAAATGCATTAATGAGTACATCAATTACTAAGTTATCGGTACGTGATGTTAAATTCATTGCGCCTGACGGTACTAGTGGTGGTGGGTTTGTTGCTTTTGGCTCAGATGCAAGCAATAGCGCCTCTATGCCTGAGTTAATTAATTGTTCTTATGCTTACGAGGGTGCTGGAACATGTGATTACGGTTTTATTTTTGATGGTAGCGCTAATGACGACGGAATAAAAAACGTAAATATAAAAAATTCAATTTCAATGAATGGCGCGACAATATCTGATTTTTATTTGGATAATGTAAAAGGCGGAAGTTTAGATGCATCAATAACAAGCAATATGATAATAACAGGTACCAACTCAACGAGATTATGTGAAGATTTGAACATAACCCTTAGAGGAGCAAATACATCTGTATTGGCATTTGATTGGTGTAATAACATCAACGTTTACACCTGCGGATTAGCAGACTGTACGAATACTGCAAATTCTTCAAATGTGAATGTATATGGAAATATTTCAGGTACTAAGCAGTCATATGGCGTAAATTTCGTATACATAGCAGGTGATGATTTTGCTAATAACAAAGTTGTTGCCACGTCCGGTAATGTAACATCAGGAAGTCAAACGCTTCCTAACGGTTTAATCATGAAATGGGGCATAGTTACGGTGACCGGCCTAGTGGAAATTGCAAATGTTACTTTCGCAAATGCCTTTCCCAATGCTGCTGCAAATGTAATGTTAACACCAAGGACAAGCATGCCTTTTGATTCTGAACTTTTTACACAAATGTATTACGTATCATCTGTTTCTGCTGTTGGATTTTCTATTGAGTGGACAGAGAGAGGCTCAGGAACTTGGTCATTCATGTGGACGGCAATAGGGTATTAATTATGTGGGATAACGTAAAAGAAGTCATATCAAACATCGCGCCAACTTTAGGTCTTGCTTTAGGTGGTCCATTGGGCGGTGCGGCAGGACAGGCTTTATCAATCTTGTTGACTGGGAATAAAGATGCGACAGCAAAAGAGATATCGCAAGCGCTTTCTAATGCATCACCAGAGACTTTTGCGGAACTTAAAAAGCTTGATTTAGATTTCAAAACAAAGATGGCTGAGCTTGGTTTTAGTGAAAAAGAACTTGCAAAAATGGATAGAGATAGCGCAAGAAACAGAGAAATTGAAATGGCAAAATCGGGTAGGAGAGATTACATATTACCGTCATTAGCAACAATCGTGACAATTGGTGTTTTTATGATGACATATATGCTTTTTAATCATCAAATACCTGATGGTTCAAAAAGTGTTTTTGAAATTATGTATGGAAATATTTTAGGAATATGGGGGGTAATAATTGCTTATTACTTCGGAAGCTCAGCAGGAAGCGATAAACAATTAAGTAAAAGGGGTGATTTATGAGTGTTCAGCAACCAGCAACGGTAAAGTTTGACCCAAATCGAGCAAAGCATATTGACTGGGATGCACCAGCGGCAAGGTATGGTGCGGTAGTCGTTGGAGAATACTACGGCGATAACGAATATGCGCGCGGTATTTATGTCGGCATTGGCGGTGATATAACGCTAGAGAGTTTTGACGGCAATACTGTGCAATTTGTTGGGGTACTAAGTGGTTCAATTTTGCCTGTAGCATCCGCTCGAGTAACTGCAGCTACAGCAACTAATATGGTGTGGTTATCATGATTACATTTGGTGTTAATTTGTGGGCGTTGGTACGCGGTGTTGGTTCAAGCCCGCCACCCGAAGAAACTTTTTATTATACAGACCCCGACGGTAATCCTTACACAGACCCAGAGGGCAATTATTACATTCATACAGGGGAATAATAATGGCAAATAAAATTTTAAGAGAATATGTTGTATCAGAGCCAATCGTTGACTTATCTGCATTAAAAGCGTTTGATACGACAAATTTGCAAGATGGTGTAATGGCAAATGTACAAAACTTTGGCATTGTTAGATTTGACCAAAGGTCGAGCGTGGCTGCAAATGATATCTCAATAATTGAACCAACTACTGGTGGTGGGCGATGGTATAAAGTAACAACGTCATTCACTGGGAATGTATTTACAGTAAGCGGAGATGGCACCGCAGATTTCACAGAGCTTGACGATGCATTGCAGGCATTAGGGCAAAATGATGGCGAGATTTACATTGTTGGTGATTTCACGGCAACAACATCAAATCTTTTTAACGTTAATCCAGCTGGTCAAAATATCAAAATTCATGTGTATGCAGATGTTGATTTTGGCGCGCAGAACCTTATTATTGCGCTTAATGCCGGCGCTGGTTTAAATCTTGAAGTCGTTGGTAATGGAAGCGTTACATTTGCAGAAACTGCGATTACAAATAGCCTTATTGTATTTCAAAATAATGGTGGCGGTGACTTGGGCTTGCCTAGCTGGGATGGCGTTGAAATAAACAATAACTCAACAACAGCAGGGAAAAACTTTTTCTCAAATTCCGCGCTTGATATTAAAATGTCAAATGCAACAATGTACATACCAGATTTGGCTGGGTGTGGTATTTCTTGCCGAAACTTTATCTACCAAGATGTTACGCTTGTCGGCGGAGGGTCTGCATGTACGCTTGCTTTAGTGGCGCAAGGCACAAATTGTTCCGGCAATAATTTAATTCTTGACGGGCAGTTTTTGGCTTCTTCTTCCTTGTCAACATCGTACGATATCAGAATCAAAGGTAACATTAACGGCGTTCAACTTATTAACCCGTTAGGGTCGGGCGTCTTATTAATTGGTAATGTTAATAACGTATCAGGCTCAACCACTGGCGACCATTATGTTGGTGTTGGCGGTGATATATCCGTGGAGGGCTGTGTATCAAACGTGCAAGCACCATCGTTTAATTTAATCGCTATCTCAAGCTTAAGCAAGTTTGTAAACATGTCCGGAAAACAGCTTCAAGCTTTAAACGGTTCAGTTGGCTATTGCGAATTTGCAAATGTTAGAATTAGTGACACTTACTTTACGTCAATCATGGAATATTCGCGGTTTGTTAACTGTACATTCTTAGAGGGCGTCTTTCTCAATGCTGATAATCAAACCCTTGTTAATGTCGATACACTAGGCGGTGGCAATAGAAACATCACAATTAACACTAACATTCGAGAGTGCACCATCGTTAATGCGCAAACAGAATTGCCAATCGTAAATAATTCATTAAGCAATAATAATATTATTCTAAATAACATTGTAAACGACCCTGATTGGAAATACTTTAGGCCAACAGATGATGAAAACTACGTTATTAATGGCGGTTTTGATGTCTGGCAGAGAGGAACTAGCTTTACCGCACCGAATAATAACACGTACGTTGCTGATAGATGGCTGTTGCTAAGTGACGGAAATGGCGTTGTTGATGTTTCAAAAGAATCTACAATTACGCCTGAAAAATCATCAAATTCAATAAAGTTTTCGGTCAATACTGCTAATGTGAAATTTGGCGTAATGCAGATTTTAAGCCATCAAAACTCAAAGCCTTTAATTGCTGATGGCGGTGGGGATATATCAGTACAAGCAAAAATCAAGCTAGACGGTACAAGTACAACTTTTAGAATTTATGTGCTTGAATGGCAAGGAACCGCTGACGGGCTAACAAGCGCAACTAGAGACCCAATTAGCGCGTGGAACAACGGCTCGTCAAACCCAACCTTGAATTCCAACTGGGCGTTATGCTCACCGCTGTCAAGTATCACAGTATTTAATACAGATGGGTTTTACGAAGGTACAGTAAAAGTTAACGGTATTACGCCGTCTTCAAGCGCAAATAATCTTGCTGTACTTATTATTTATAACAATATTGGAAATGACATTAGCGGTGACAACGTGTATTTTGCAGACGTAAAACTTGAAAGTAATAGTGCATCATCTTTGTATAACCAACCAAAGTACGAAGAAACGCTTGCGCGTTGCATGAGTTATTACTGTAAGTCATACAATATTGATACAGCCCCAGGAACTGTAACGGGTGACGGCCAAATAAATATTAGGTCTACATCCACAGGCTCACTAGATTCTGACGTGTTCTTTAAGCAGCCTATGTTTTTAAGAAATACCGGCGGCACAGATACTCCGGCAATTACTTTTTACTCTCCGGTTACCGGAGCAGCCGACAACGTGAGAAACAAAGATACTGTAGCAGATGAAGCAGCAACAACTTTCGATAATATATCTCAAAATAACGCGTCAACATTATCTGGAACTTTTACAGCGCTGGATAATTTTAGCTATCACTATACTGCTGACGCAGAATTTTAAAAAAAGGAAAATGAAATGAACCAAACACAATTTAATACAATAGAAACTGGATTAACTTTCGAGCAAGCATTAACAGCTTTAAAGGCTGGTGTCTTGATTAGATCATCTTCATGGTCAAAAAATAATCATAGACTAATGTTAATAACCCCCGAAATAAATCCTGACATTAGAGAAAGCTTTATTGCATATTACATTCAAGATGGCATGTTCATGCCGTGGTCGCCAAGTAGCGCACACATTTTATCCGAAGACTGGGAAACTATCGAAGCCATAGAGTCTGTAGAAGAAGGGCAAGAGTAAGTTTAACTATGGGAATAAAAAAACAAAGAGTTTCAAGTTCACATTTTAAACGGAAAAGGCATAGATGATTGTTAATTACTTGCTATTCGTTTTGATGCATTGTTTACCGAGCTTAACAAAAGGCATGATTGATAAAAAAATCAGCCTTCTCACTTTTACCGAAAAAACAAAAGTCGCAAAATATTCCCAGCAAAGAAAATTGGCAATTGGCTTATTAAATTTATTTGAGTTATAATGGCACTTGAGCTAAACCCAAGGTCTTAATATTGTGTAAGCAAGCATTATAAAAACTTATTAAAAACAATAAGATAGCTTGCAAATAACGTGAAAAATAAATCTTGATATTTGAGCTGCTATGCGTAATAATGTCGATTCTTGCTTTAGCGCTCGTAGCTCAGCTGGATAGAGTAACTGGCTTCGAACCAGTTGGTCGGGGGTTCGAATCCCTCCGAGCGCGCCATTTCTCATTTTATATCAATAAGTTAATCATGTGTTATGATGTTAATATTAGGGTCTAAAATTTTTGGTTACAAATTTGCTACTTTTGCATTTAGCCTAAGTAGCGTCACAACTGGTTGGGATACTTTCTTCAAGGCTAATATCGTTTGCGCACAACATTTGTCTAAACGTATGTATCAAGCTTTACCGTATTAATTCATTGTCTTTAAAGCATTTTGTGCGATATTGTTTAACCCGATAACATTTAAACCATCATTATTTACACTGATAGCATATTTTGCTTTATTTATTAATGGTATTTTTACTGCACTACCGAAAAGTGATTGAATACCAGGAATATAAGCAGCATATTTTTTAATATCCATGCCTTTATTATTATTTAGTTGATAAACCATTTCTACTTGACTACTGGGAACGTTATTTTCAGTTGCGAATAATTGCTCAAGTTTATAACTATTTTGTAAATGAAACTTTGTCATAAAAGGCTGCCAAATGAGGATGCTAGCATCAAGTTCGGCGGTATTCCCTTGTAGAAAATATGTTTGCTCCAAAGTATCCTTTGTGGAAAATTTGACTTGATAATTATTATTATCTCCCGTCATTACTGCTAAGTTTGCAATTTGCTCACCACTAGAAAAGTTAAGATATTCTGAATAATTGGTTTGCAATGCAAGTCCAATACTTGAAAGTAATATCAAAGCACTGCCAAAGAGTAATCGAACAAACGTGTTTTGAGGTTGACGCTTTAAAAAACTTGATATTGCAAAAATTAAGATGCAAAAGCCAAAGAATAAAGCAATATATAGAAAAAAGTTTATCATGATTCCATCTCAATATGGTGCCCCGGGCAGGATTCGAACCTGCGACCTATCCCTTAGGAGGGGATTGCGCTATCCAGCTGTGCCACCGAGGCAAAGTCATTACACGTTGTTGAAAGGGCAAACGCAAACTTTACTGATGTATAACTTAGTTTGATATTTGCCCTATGTATTTTATCGAAAAATTATGCTTCCATCTCAGAAGCATAATCGCCAGTTACAGCAAGTCCATTTAACTTACAGCGTTTATGTAATATCGTTTGTGCTTTTTCAACATTTTCAGCTTGACCATGCCAGGCGTCTAAACAAGGTGCTTGTAACGCGCGGCCATATGAAAAGCTCAATGTCCATGGCAGATTTGGATAAAGTTTATTCATCATATTTAAATGTGCGGTTGCAAGCTCTGCGCTTTGACCGCCAGATAAAAAGTTAATAGTTGGCACAGCGGCAGGTACTGTACGAAGTAATACTTCAATAGTGTCTTTTGCAACTTGCTCGATATCTGCTTGTTGGCTTGCTGATTGTCCAGTAGTTACCATACTTGGCTTTAAAATAATGCCTTCTAATTTAACTTTATGAAGATGTAATTGTGCAAAAACAGTTTGTAAAACTTGCTCAGTAACAGCTTTGCAGCGTGCAATTGTGTGATTGCCATCCATTAAAATTTCTGGCTCAACAATCGGAGCAATACCCGCACTTTGACAAATTGCTGCGTATCTTGCTAAGGCATGTGCATTGGCTTCAATGGCTAATTGAGTAGGTTTTATATCTGAAATATTGAAAACCGCACGCCATTTTGCAAATTTGGCACCATATTTTTTATATTCTTCTAGTCGCTCAGCTAAGCCATCTAAGCCTTGAGTAATTTTTTCATGATCAGTAAAAGGCAAATTAACAAGCCCTTTATCAACTTTTATGCCTGGTATAATATTTAATTCAGTTAAAATATCTGCCAAAAGTTTACCGCTTGAAGACTTTTGCATTAAAGTTTCTTCAAATAAAATTACACCGCTTAAGTATTCTTTTATACCATTAGCTGTAAATAGCATTTCTCGATATGCTCTACGATTATCTTCTGTAGATTCAAGAGAAATATCTGAAAAACGTTTAGCAATAGTGCCTGTACTTTCATCGGCAGCAAGAATACCTTTACCGCGCGTACCAATTGCTTTTGCTGTTTCAATAATTGATGACATTAATAATCTCCTTAAAGATAGTATGCACGAATTTTAACATGCTTTTGTTTCGTTTTGAAACTTAACTAAATTCTGTTTGCCACATGATAGTTGCACCAATAACAGAGGCGGGCATGACAACAAAATTTAAAATAGGTATAAGTGATGCCAACAAACTGAGGCTACCGAAACTTAAGCAGAGTAATCGCCGCTGACTTAGCATAACTTTCATTTGGGCAAAGGCAACTTTATGGTTATCAAACGGATAATCAATGTATTGTATGGCTAACATCCATGCGGAAAACAAAAACCACAAAAATCCAGCAAAAATGTGGATTACAGGAATGATAAATAATATTAAAAAAATTAACAATAAGGGAATATAATAGAGTAACTTGCGTACTTCTCTTCGCAGGGTTCTGGGTAAGTCTTTAATAAAATCACGCCAACCACCATCTTCAACTTTACAGTTAAATTTAACCAGTAATTCAGTTTTTTCAGCAAGAAAACTATTAAAAGGAGAGCCGATTATATTAGCAAAAATAACAAAGCTGTAAACAATGACGAGATAAAAGACAGAAATAAAAATACCCCAAAGTAACCAATTAATGAAGTGCAACCAAGTGGGTAAATAACCATCTATCCAATCAACAAAACTACCAAAGTAATGTTTGGCGCAGAAAATCATGCTAATAAAAAGTAAAACATTAATAATCAATGGAATAATCACGTAAGGACGTAGTTGACGATGGCTAAGTAAGGTGAAGCCTTTGATAAAATATTTAACGCCTAACGCAAGATCATTTAACATGTTTGTTCTCATTGATTGTTTTAAATCTATTTTAACCAAAATTTATTCAGATAGCATTTTTTTATTGTTAAACTTAAGGTAAAATAGCGAGAAAGAAACAGGAAGTATTAACAATAGCGATGAATGCAGACAATATACAACTCTCTGAACGATTGCGTTTAAAACATATTAAACTAGTAGGATTTAAATCTTTTGTAGACCCAACTACAGTGCCTTTTCCCAGTAACTTGGTTGGGGTTGTCGGTCCAAATGGTTGCGGTAAGTCTAACATCATTGATGCAGTGCGCTGGGTTATGGGTGAAAGCTCAGCCAAGAGTTTGCGTGCTGAATCAGGTACGGATGTTATTTTCAATGGCTCAACAGAAAGAAAGCCAGTTGGACAAGCATCTATTGAATTAACGTTTAATAATCCAAATGGTGCAATTGGCGGCGAATATGCACAATATAGCGAGATTTCAATCAAGCGACAAATTAACCGTGATAGCATTTCTACTTACTATCTTAATAATACGCGTTGCCGTCGTAAAGATATTACGGATATCTTTCTTGGTACAGGTTTAGGCCCTAGAAGNTANTCNATTATNGANCAGGGNATGATNTCNNGATTNATTGAGGCNAAGCCNGAAGANTTNCGTNNNNACNTNGAAGANGNGGCNGGNATTTCTAAATATAAAGANCGTCGTCGAGAAACTGAAAATCGCATTAAGCATACTCGAGAAAACTTAGAACGATTAAATGATTTACGTGAAGAGTTAGATAAGCAATTATCACGATTAAAAAGGCAATCTGAAGCAGCGGCTAAATTCAAAGAATTAAAACAAGATGAACGCCAGTATAAAGGGCAACTATTGGCATTACGCTGGCAACATTTATCAAGTCAAATTCAAACACTTGAAAAAACCATTCAAGAATTAACGGTAAGCTTAGAAAGTGAAATCGCAAAACAACGTCGCGCTGATCATGAAATTGAACAAAACCGCGAATTACAGCATGATGCGCAAGAAGCTTTCAATACAGTTCAAGAAAAATATTATACGATTGGTGGAAAAATAGGCCAAACTGAACAGTCAATTACCCATCAGCAAGAACGTCGCGCCCAATATACAAGAGATTTGCAGGAAGCTGAACAAACTTACATGCAATCAAAACAGCACGTTGAAGATGATGAACTAAAAATTTCAGTGCTTAATGAAACAGTTATGGTGCTCGAACCTGAATTAGAAATTTTGCAAGAAAAACTTGCATTGACACAAGCGACATTGACTGAAGCTGAAGATAATATGCATCAATGGCAGAATGAATGGGATGATTTTAATAGCAGTGCTGCTAAAGCTTCTGAGCAGGCGCAGGTTTCACAGACTCAAATCCAACATTTAGAACAAAAAATTAATACAGCAAAACAGCGNGTAGACAAAATTGCGCAAGAACAAGAAGGTTTATCTCAACAACTTAATGGTGAAGATATTCAGCAACTGCAAACGAGTGTTGCCGAACAAGAAGCTTTAGAAGCGGAAAGTCAGGCTGTATTATCTGACTTGCAGCAATCGATTCAAGTCACACGAGATAAAACACAACAAACAACCGATGAAATTGCTGATTTACGTACACAACTACAAAAATCACAAGGTCGTCAAGCTTCATTAGAAGCACTACAGCAAGCTGCTCTAGGTAAAAATAATGACAAGGTAACAGATTGGCTAGATACACATGCACTTTCGAATAATATGCGTTTAGCACAAAATTTACAGGTGCATGATAATTGGGATGTTGCAGTTGAAACAGTTTTGGGTAATTATCTACAAGCTGTTTGTATTGATGATTTATCATCAGTTTTCAATTTATTAGAAAGTTTTTCTATAGGTGAGATTACATTTATTGCACCTAGTAACGTTCAAGCTGCTTCTTCAACGACGCTGCAAACATTAGCCGAGAAAGTTTCAGGAAACACAACGGCAAAACAGTTATTAACACAAATTTTTATTGCTAATAGCTTAACAGAAGCTTTAGATAAAGTTGGGCAAATTGCGCCACATCAATCAATCATTACAATCGATGGTATTTGGCTGGGGCAAGGCTGGTTAAAGGTTGCAAAAGATAAGGATCAAACCGCTGGTGTTATCAAGCGTGAACATGAATTGGAACAACTTGCTGCTGATATAAAAGAGAAACAAGATTTACTTAATTGTGCAGTAAATAGTTTAAATCACTTAAAAGAAACATTAACTGAACAAGAACGAACACAAATTGATGCTCGTCAAACTTTAAAACAAGTTGTAGATAAGTTAGGTCATCTAAAAACAGAGTTAAAGGTAAAAGAAACACGTTATGAGCAATTAAGATTACGTATTAAACAATTACGTATGGATCATGAAGAGCAGTTAAATATTGTGGATGAGTCAACCACAACATTATTAACAGAACGTACAGTTTGGCAAGAAGCCATGCAATTGATGGAACAACAAGCAGATATTCGCGAATCAATGCAAGAAAAGCGCGAACTGTTGAAAGCAGCATTAGATTCAGCTAAACAATCTGCGCGTGAAACCAAAGATAGATTTCATGATGTCAATTTACAATTTAATACCGCAAGTACTGAGCAAGCACAAAAGAAAGCGAATATTGCAAGAATGTCTGAACAGCTAACAATGGCAAGTACCCGCTGTGAAAGTTTACGTGCGGCTATTGAAGAGGCATCAGAGCCAACAGCTGAGTTGGAAATGCAGCTTGAGGCATTACTTGAAGCGCGCTTATTGGTTGAAGAAGCGTTATCTGAAAAACGTCAACAATTAGAAGCTTGCAATGAAAAATTGAAGCAACAAGAAGATATTCGCCAAGATGCTGAACGACAAGCTGAAGCCTTGAGAAATCAATCACAAGAATTAAAAATGCGTTGGCAAGAACAGCAAGTTCGTGCTAATACGATAAAAGAGCAGCTTGATGAGGCTGAAGAAGATTTAACAACAATTTTAGAGAATATGCCGGCAGAAGCTAATGAGCAAGATTGGGAACAACAATTGATGACTATAGCAAATCGTATCTCACGCTTAGGTGCAATTAACTTGGCTGCGATTGACNAATNTGAGATTGAGTCAGAGCGAAAAATTTATTTAGACAAACAAAATGATGATTTAACTGAGGCATTAACAATTTTAGAAAATGCAATTAGCAAAATTGACAAAGAAACCCGAACTAAGTTTAAAGAAACTTATGAAGTTGTAAACTCACACTTCCAAAAACTTTTTCCAAAAGTTTTTGGTGGTGGCAGCGCTTATTTGGCTTTGACAGGGGAAGATTTATTAGATACGGGTGTTTCTGTTATGGCAAGGCCACCAGGTAAGAAGAATAGCACAATTCATTTACTTTCAGGGGGTGAAAAAGCACTCACTGCAATTGCATTGGTGTTTTCTATTTTTCAAATCAACCCTGCACCATTTTGTATGCTCGATGAGGTTGATGCACCACTGGATGATGCAAATGTTGGGCGTTATTGTAATTTAATTAAAGAAATGTCAAAGCAGGTACAGTTTATATTTATTAGTCATAATAAAATTGCCATTGAAATGGCGCAACAGTTAACAGGTGTTACCATGAAAGAACCAGGTGTATCGCGTATGGTTTCCGTTGATATCGATCAAGCTATCGCGCTTGCAGAAGCTTAATTTAAATACTCATTGCTAAGAATAAGTAACAAGGAGAATTAAATGCAAATTAATTGGCATTATGTTGAAGTTGCACTCGCCGTATTAGTCGTGTTTGCTGTTTTTTATTTAATTATTCGTCATAATCGTCATACTGATGAAGATGAAATTATGCCTGAAATAGGTGATGTTGATGCCTTGATGCAGACTGATGATAAAGCCGATAAGCATTCAAAACTGAAAATTAAATCATCTAAAGTCCTTGATGATGATGTGGGTGAAGTAAGAGTTTTATCTGAAGCAGAAACCAAACAAAAAATTGAAGAAATGGAAAAGGCAAAATTACAAGCACATAAATCAGGTTTTAGTAGTTTCACAACAAAAAAACAGCAAAAACAAATTGATCATAAAAACACTTATCTTATTATTCATGTGATGGCACAACCTGGTGCAGCGTTTGGTGGTTATGATCTTTATCAATCTTTAACATCTGCTGGATTAACTTATGGTGATATGAAAGTCTTTCATCGCTATGTTGAAAAAAATGAAAACTCGAAACAGATTATGTTTAGTGTTGCCAGTGCAGTAAATCCTGGACATATTGATTTGGATGATATTGGAAGTTTTAATACAATTGGCTTAACATTATTTATGGATTATTCGAGACAAAAAACAGCCTCTGCAACGTTTCAATTAATGCTTAATACCGCAAAATTACTAGCAGAAGATTTGAATGGGGTATTATTAGATGCAAATCGTCAAGTATGGTGTTTGCAAGCTGAAAATGAATGTCGCAGAAGGGTGCAACATTATAATATGCATCTTGGTAAAGCTATTTCAAATTGAGCTTATTGATGAATATAAATATAAAAGAGAAAATTGCGCATTTACGAAATGAAATTGATGAACATAATTATAGATATTATGCATTGGATGAACCAAGTATTCCTGATGTTGAATATGATGCGTTATTTCAAGAATTAATAAACTTAGAAAAAAACTATCCAGCATTGATAACGCAAGATTCGCCGACACAACGTGTTGGTGTTAAACCACAAAGTGGATTTAAAGCAGTGCAGCACCGGATACCGATGCTGTCATTAGATAATGCTTTTAGTGAAAAAGATTTAATTGCGTTCTCAAAGCGATTACAAGATCGTTTAAAATCAAATACTGAAATATTATTTACGGCAGAACCTAAAATGGATGGATTAGCCGTAAGTTTACTTTACCGTGAAGGTCAATTAGTTCAAGGTTTAACGCGGGGTGATGGTATTTCTGGCGAAGATATTACCAGTAATTTAAAAACCATCAAAGCTATTCCATTAAAACTTCGGGGAAATTATCCCAGTGAACTTGAAGTACGCGGTGAGGTATATATGCCGCTTAAAGGGTTTAATATTTTGAATGAAAAGGCAAGGCAAGCCGGAGAAAAAACCTTTGTTAATCCTCGCAATGCTGCAGCTGGTAGTTTAAGGCAGTTAGATCCTAAATTAACAGCAACCAGACCACTTTCTATTTACTGTTATGGCGTTGCAGACTATACCCAAATTTCACAAGTTAAATCACATTATAGTGTTTTACAACGACTAAGTGAGTGGGGGTTTCCTATTAATAAATTAATATCTGCTTGTTTAGGTGTTGAGGCCTGTTTTACTTATTATCAAACAATAATGGCAATGCGAGCAGAGTTACCTTATGAAATTGATGGGGTTGTCTATAAAGTTGATGACTTAGCTTTACAGCAACAGCTTGGGTTCGTTTCTCGCGCACCGAGATTTGCTATTGCGCATAAATTTCCAGCGCAAGAAAAAATAACGACAGTTGAATCAGTGGAGTTTCAAGTCGGACGAACAGGAGCATTAACCCCAGTGGCACGATTGAGTCCTATTTTTGTCGGTGGCGTGACTGTGAGTAACGCTACTTTGCATAATATGGATGAAGTATTACGCAAAGATATCCATGTTGGCGATACCGTGATTATAAGACGCGCAGGGGACGTGATACCGGAAGTCGTATCTGTTATTACCGCAAAAAGACCCGCATCAGCGCAAAAAATTATTGTGCCTCAGCAATGTCCAGTGTGTCAATCTGATGTGATAAAACCCGCTGGTGAGGCAGTGCTACGCTGTATGGGTGGATTATATTGTGATGCGCAACGTAAAGAAGCGTTAAAACATTTTGCCTCACGCAAGGCGATGAATATTGATGGTTTAGGTGCACGTCTGATAGAGCAAATGGTAAATTTAAATTTATTACATACGCCAGCTGATATATATCGTTTATCTTTAGAAAGTATTGCCGGTATTGAGCGGATGGGGATTAAATCGGCACAGAATTTAATCGAGGCGATTGATCATAGTCGTCAAACGACGTTTGCGCGATTTATTTATGCGCTAGGTATTCGTGAAGTCGGTGAAGTTACCGCTAAAAATCTTGCAAAAGAATTTATGGATATTAACCAATTAATGTCTGCCTCGTTAGAACAATTATTAACGATTAACGATATTGGCCCAGTGGTTGCTGAAAATATACAACGTTTTTTTCAGCAAGTGCATAATCAAGAAGTCATTCAGGCATTATTAGCTGAGGGGATTCATTGGCCAAAAGCAAAACAACATGAACAATCTAGCGCTAAACTTGCGGGCAAAGTTTTTGTGCTAACGGGTAGCTTATCGCAAATGACAAGAGAACAGGCTAAAGAAGCATTAGAAGCACGTGGTGCTAAAGTCTCTAGTAGCATTTCCCAAAAAACAGATTATTTAGTCGCAGGCGAAAATGCGGGCTCAAAACTAACTAAAGCCAAAGCTTTGAATGTTACCATTTTATCTGAAGCAGTATTTATTCAGTTATTAAAATATTAAATATTTCAAAAATAGCGCTTAAATTTAATATTTATGCCCTAAAACTTTAGCACACACTGAAGGTGTTTTGGGCACATTAGTTAATCTGCTTAAATAATGGTTAACCGAAGTATTTAATTATTATTAACCAGTTATAAATAGAAATTTCGAGTTATAGGCTTTATAAGCATTTTAAATAAAAACTTTACATATTTTTAACACGCATTGTATTTGATTGATGACTAGATTCAAGCCCGCTAGTAAAAGAGTCAATTAATGAGTTAAGAGTTGTTTCTAGTTCATCAAATCCAGTTGCCTCAAGCTTAAGGTCATAAAAATTCTTTATGCCTTCTTTTTTCTCGTTAATTAACCGGAGGTCATTGAGCCTGACTGGTTCAAAACTACCAATAATCTCATAATAGTCGCTGATTTCTTGGTATAGTTCAATAAAATCCTCAAGAATATTTGTTGATTCTGTAATATCTTTCATTTTATCAAGTGCATCCTCTATGATACTCATAAATTCATTAACATTGCATTCTGGATAATTATTTAAAAATAAATAAAAATTTTCAAAATCATTGCGACAATCATAGGGCATAATACTTTTTGAATTATCTAGCCCATATAGATTAATAAGCTGAGGTAATAAACATTCAGTAATTTTTAGATTATTCTTTCTAATTAAATTTTGAGTTATTCTAAAAAGTTCATCATTTTTTCTTAAAATTGCATCAGTCTCTTTATCTTCATGGTATGTAGTCCTACTGTTAAATATTTTGTCAGCATGTGGGTCAGCGGAAGATGAAGAAGGTCTGTCAGTATGTGGCTCATCGGCAGCGGCAGATGAAAAAGCTCCATAAAATTTTAATAACACATGGACTTGTTTTTGTTCTTCTTTTTCTTCTTCTACAGAGATAGCCATATTTTTAATCCTATAATCTATTTTTTAAGCATGTAGCAGCGATGAAATTTTCAATTATACTAATTGTTACTAAACAAATTTTTAGCATAGTCATTGTATTTTAATTTTACGTGAGGTTCAAGTTGCTGTGTCAAACTGTCAAACCAAATTTAAAATGTCCCTCTTTCTTATGTTTTTAAACTGATACATTGCTTTACACTAAAAGCCTGAAGTGGGAGGGGTGTATGTTAAGTTCGATGTCTTTTTAGGTTCATTATGTGAAATTAAACAATTAATATGTCTAATTAGCTTATTATAATCTCTAACCTTATATGTTATATCTTGAGGGTTAGTTGAATCCAACTTAAAACATGCTGTTATCAAACGGTATAATTTTTCGGTATTTGCTGATCTTTGATATAAGAACCGATTAACCAATGACGCAGGAGTAGAATGAGAGAGACTATTTTCAGCTTTAGTTGCTATTGCTT
>PAMH01000040.1 GCA_002707205.1 Legionellales bacterium | reverse complement strand
CATAAATCTTACTTTTTGCAAGCACTCGCCCAAATATAGATGCTTTTGGAAATTCATATAAGGCTTTCATTCTTGCCCATCTTTTATTAAAAGAAAACTAATTAATTCAAAATCATCTAACCCGTGGATGGTATCAACCAATGCCGTCGTTTTTGCGCCGGTAAACAGACTATCAATGTCATTCTCTTCTTTAACTGCCACTACAGAACGTATAGCCTGCCCTAAAAGGTCGGAGTATTTGTGCATATTACGCCCGTCTTCTGTTTCCGTATTAAATAAACCACATAATGATGTCATGGGCATCTCCAGCCCTTTACATCGGCTTCTTGCCAAATCCAGTATCGGTTTTACTTGTGTGTGGTCTGCGATAATTTGACCATCTTCGCTGATATAAATAAGATAATAGGGATGCAAACGGTTATGTTGGTTAATGTTAACGCCTGAGTTCCGGTTGCGAAGCGTAAAAATAACACCAGCCCTTAATCCAATGTCATTATTAGCAGGGACAATAGCATGTAAACCATTTGGCAAATGTCCTAAATCACCATTATTTTTTATGTAATTAAGCAAATCCATCCTAAAATCATTTAAACCCAAATCTGTTATATTGACGCCTGTTTTTAAATCTTCTAGTGCTATCACCTCATCTTGTAAACGCTTAAGCTGCTCTTTGCGATAACTCATATCATTTGATTCAGTTGATAGTAGATTATCATCCCCTGTTGCAGTCACATCTACAAACACCATGCGATTTTCTACACGTTCTTTTAAATTAATATATTCATCTAATGAAATATCTGGCCAATAATTCACTAATTGTATAGACTCATTTGGCGAGCCAATTCTATCAATACGACCAAAACGCTGAATAATACGCACTGGGTTCCAATGAATATCATAATTAATGAGATAGTCGCAGTCTTGTAAGTTTTGTCCCTCTGAAATACAATCTGTGCCTATTAATATATCAATCTCGCCTGTCTCGTCTGGCAATGTTAAGTTTTTTTCTTTGGCAATTGGCGAAAATAATGTCAATATAGATTGGAAATCATAGCCATTTTTTAAGGTTGTTTTTGGCGGATCTTTACCTGTAACCTTAGCTGAATGAATATTTTGTGCTAATAAATCATTAAAAATATTATCATAAAGATAATTGGCAGTATCTGCATATGCTGTGAAAATAATAACTTTTTTATTTCCAGCATTAATCGGATTTTTTATTTTTCCTGCGATATGTTTTTTCAGATGCTGTAGTTTGGAGTCGTCATTAGGTGTGATTTTTTTCATTTCCGCAAGTAATGCTGAAATGATTTCAATGTCAATTCTTAAGTTATGCTCCCATGAAGGTAAATCCATATCTGCCAATTTGACTTGTACTTTGCCACCTATTATTAAATCATTGGATGCGTTAAGTTCATCTTCATCATCTTCGCTGAGACAATCCGTCAAATCTTGGATAGAAATATCCGTGCCTATTCGTTTAAAATCTGCTATTTTTGCAAGCATTGCTGTATAATTTTTTTCAAGTGCATTTAAGGTGAGTCTAAAAGATTCTACCGAACTTTCTAACCGTTTAAGCAAATTAGTAATCATTAACGACTGTAAACTTTTTTCACGATCAGCTTGTCGTAATTTACCTTTTCCCCCTTCAAGCGGCGTGTCATACAGATCTTCATATTTTTTTAATCGGCTTGGTAAAATATAACTTACTGGCGCATACACTGATAAATTTAATAGTGACAATTGCATATAGATATCATTAAAACGCATCACATCAGTGCGCGTGGTTAAAGGACAATTAAAAGATAATGGTTTTCGTCTTGTTGGAAATTTACCAATGTCTGTTGTGTCGTAAAATGTTTCAATATGCCTTCTAGATCTTGCTATAGTGACGCTATCAAGTAATTCAAAAAAATCAAAATCAAGTGAATCTAAAATGGCTTTAGCGGTTCGCTCTTGCGCAGGTAATTTTGACCATGCATTAAAAATAGCTTGTGTATGCCTAAATATTTCTTCAATACTTTTGCCAGTGCGAAGCTTACTGTTTAAGTTTTCAGAATCTCCTTCATATGCAAGGGCTAATTGATTTTTGAGATCATTAAATCGATTATTAACAGGCGTTGCTGAAAGCATTAGTACTTTTGTTTTAACACCTTCACGAATCACAGAGTTCATTAATTTTTGATATCGTGTTTCTTTATCTTTAAACATATTATTATTTCTAAAATTATGTGATTCATCAATCACCACTAAGTCATAGTTTCCCCAGTTAATTTTATTAAGTGGCGTTCCAAAAGATTCACCGCTGGTACGTTGCAAATCTGTATGACAAAGCACGTCGTAATTTAAACGATCTTTTGCAAGAATATTGGTTTTTAAATTTCGATTATAGTTTAACCAGTTATCTGCTAATTTTTTAGGACATAACACTAAAACTGATCGATTACGCAGCTCATAATATTTAATAACGGCTAAAGCTGTAAACGTTTTTCCTAACCCCACACTATCGGCCAAAATGCAGCCATTATAATGCTCTAGTTTATTGATAATCCCCGTCACTGCATCTTTTTGAAAATTAAATAATTTATTCCATATAATACTATTTTGATATCCAGTGCGATCATTTGGTAAAATATCTTCATTTAAATCTTCAAGAAACTCATTGAAGATATTATATAACATGAGAAAATAGATTTTTTCTGGTGAATTTTCTTGATATACAGATTCAATATGTAAACAAACAGCATCCGTGACATTTTGTAACTTAGCTTTATCATGCCAAATTTGATCAAATAGTTTCAATAAAGTTTCCGCTGAGGATGCGTTATCATATTTGGTTATAAAATTAGAAACAGCATCACCTTGTTGATAGCCAAGGTCAACCGCGGTAAAACCATGTAACGGCATATACGCACAAGCATCATCACTTTTCTTTAAGCATGCAAACTGTTGCATTGGTGCTTTAGTCGCATTTGAACGAAATTGTGCCTTACGTTTGATCCAACTTGCGCATTCTTTTGCTATTGCACGTTGCGTTAGTTTATTTTTTAACTGAATTTCAAACTCGCTACCATATAAACTTTTTTCTCGTTGCTGTTTAGGGATATGAAATTCTCGACGTTCTTTTGCAAATTTATCTGTCATTTCATTTGGAACAAAAGCAGGTGCTGTAAAAATAAATTCAAGTGAATCAATTTTTTCTAGCTCCTCTTTTAAAGCTTCAAATGCATAAATAGAAAAGCAGGATGCTGCAATTTTGAGCTTAGATTTTGGATTAAGGTTTTGTTTCAGATCATCACCCCAAAGATAATTTATATTATCTAAAATCTGCATATTGATATTATCCTATTCTTGTGCGATTCCCGCACCGCCATCTCGCACCCATATATCAACATCTTCTCTTTTGCATTTCCAAAGTCGACCAATCTTATGCGCTGGCATGCCTTTCTCATTGATCCATTTATAAACAGTATCACGTTTAACGCCAAGATAATTGCCAATTTCATCTACGGATAACCATTTATCTTGCATTTTTTGCTCCAATTTGTATAAATTTCTTAAAATTTCAACCATTAAATTGGTTAGACTAGGTTAAACTCGGTTTAAGATATAGATGTTATCATAAAAGATCAAGGTAACTAGTTTATAAATTAAGCATATAATTTTCAGGTGAGCTACAATGCCGTTTTTCGTAAACGCCAAATTAAGCACCGCTTGTAAAATTCCAAAATCCCCAACCCCCTACCTTTGCGCTGGTGTGATTAAAGTGCTATGAGTCATTGCGGTAGATTTATCTGGAATCTATTCGAGGCAATATCAAAAAAAAGCTTCTTAGGATTGTTTGAGGTGCTGGCAGTTGCGAGGCATTAATGCTTATTCTTTCTTTGAGCATGGCAGCAACCAGTAGTATAACTTATTGCAGTAAATGAGATTTTTAAATTCATTTCAACTATTTATTAACTACAATCCTTGTGATCTTTTGACTATGAGTGCTGAGAACTGCTGATGTTGGACACTTTTCAACGCGTTTTGGTAATTGGTGCCCAACATCAAGATAATACGCAATCAATAATTGATTATTTACAAACTGAGATTGCGTAAAGAAGTTATAGTACCACTTGGATTTTGATTTGATACTATTTTCTATCTCAAACCCCGCCCAAATCTTAAGGCGATTTTCAGTACCCGCTAATGCGATAGTATTTAAACAAGATAGTATTGTCATTAATAACAAAAATTTGCATTTGAAAGTATTACTATTAATTTTGCCAAAATTATTACTCATTAGAAGCATTATTATACGCAGACAATGTTCATTTAAAATTATTTACACAATTTTATTCTCAAGTTTTGCACCTCTTCCAAATGCTTTTTAATATCTAAATATTTTTCATCATATTCACGAGTAGCTAGTATGCTTGGCAAGCCGCTACCTCCAGGATTTGCTTGCTTTAATGCCTCATTAGCATACTTCTCCGCATCATTTAACAAGCCAATATTTAAAGCATCTTTACTTTGGCGCATTAATTCATCAGTTATTCGAATTTTTTCTACAATCATATGTTTTATTTCTGTAGATTCATTTTCTATCGACATGTTATTAAAAGGAAACATTCTCTACTCCTAAATTTAAAGCACTACTAAACACAGTGCTTTTATTTGTTTTTAGCCCTAATATTGCAGTAATAACGGCTTATCCTAACACTTAGCCTGCAAGCGCTCTCTTAATCTGAACAACTACGCCTTTAATAGTGCTAACATCCATTAGCTTTGAATACTGGTTATCAACAAGGTTTGACGTGACAATATACTCTTGCGCTTCATTTTTCTTCACAAAATAAATAGCTTGTTTGCCTTCACTTTCTATAACAGCAAAACCCTGCTCTTTAAGTTCCGCGTTAGGCTCAACAATTAAAGTACACCCTTTTGAAATTACTGGCTCGAAAGCATTATTTTCGGCTCTAATGGCAAATGCATTATCACTAATATCAACAGATGTCTCAACATATTCTATTGCTGAATTTACTGTATTATTCCCAATTGATTCTAGCATTGGAACTTTATTCGCAGAATCACCCATATTCGAACTCCTTAAATTATAATCGATATATATTTTCATGTAAAATACCATCATAAAATGATAAATGCAACCTAAATTTAAGTACAGCGCTTTTTTTCAAGTATTAAATATGAAATATTTAAACGCATTTTACAATATTAAGAATTGGTATGCTGCCATATATTCGCTTTCCTTCTGCTTCTTTCACCTTAACATACACGGTCTTTTAGGCAAGGGCTGCGCGAGTCACTGCGTGACCCTTGCCTAAATAGCTGCGTGCATGTCGCGTCTCAAGCGCAGTCGGAAACGCTGGCTGCGTTTAACTTAAGGAGACAGACATGAAAAACTATCAAGACTTTTGCAATGACATTTCAAATACCATATTTGAGATCATCGATCGCAATGGATCAATACTCAAATGGCAGCAATCATGGCAGGTGGATGGTACGCTTACCTTGCCCGTTGGTACTTCTGGGATTTATCGGGGTGGTAATTTATTTAATCTATTAACAGCGCAGGTTGGCAAGGGTTATACAAAACCAGTGTGGGTTACGTTCAATCAAGTTAATAACATGGATGGTAAAGTACTTAAAGGTGCTAAAAGCCAGATTGTCTACTTTTGGAAGATTTTAAATAAAACTGAGGTCGTAGACGGTAACAAAGTTGAAAAAACCACGCCACTATTTAAAACCTACCGCGTATTTAATATTGAACAAACTTCACTCGCTGATGACAGCATTATCATCAATGATAACGTTTCACTGGCCGAGATCTTAGACAACCATAATATTGAAATTTCCACCTTTGGTAATCAGCCACGATTTAATTTAAATGATGATGTCATTATCATGCCTAAGCAAGAGTATTTTAATTCTAACGATGATTATCATACAACTTTATTACATGAAATGATTCACTGGACGGGTCACACTTCGCGATTAAATCGTTTTAAAGCAATTTCTTATCAGTCAAAAGAATATGCCGAAGAAGAGCTTGTTGCTGAAATTGGTTCAGTTTTTCTGGCTACTCATCTTGGTATTAATGGCGATTTAGTTAATCATGCCTCCTATGTAAACTCATGGAAACAAGAATTAAGCCCTAATGATATCATGCGCGCGGTGAATAATGCAGCGAAGGCATTTGAATATTTAATCTATTGAAGAGTATTAGCCAAGCCTGCGGGCTTGGCCTAAATTAAAGTATTAGATCTATATTTACCATAGTTTTAAAACATACTTTTCTGAATAGGCATAATGACTAGGAGTCCTAGTTTTTAGTAAAGCCGGTATTGATTTGGTATTAACATCAAATTTATTTATTTTATCACTTACTATTCGTTCATATTTATTTTTCGCCATAAAAAAACGTGTATAATTTGTTGGTGACACACCTCTGTATGAATTAAAAATAACTTTATTTTTTTCAATTTCTTTATTATCAGGTTTATCAACAATCATATCTTCATAAAAATATTTTGAACGACTCTTAGGATATGGCTCAATATAGAAAACTTCTTTTAAACCACCTGATATAATTGCCTTACAACAAAGATGGCAAGGAAATGTTGTGCAGTACAATTTTTGTCCTTTAATGGCAATGCCATTATATGCCGCAGCCGTTATAGCGGCAACTTCAGCATGCACAGATCTATAAAACTCTAAAAGAGATTTTATTTCACTATCTTGTAAAGCGGCATTAACATTATTACCATCTAGAAATGTTATAATGCTTTTTTTATTATTACCCGTAGCTAATTGTTTTAACTTTTTAATAATATCCTCCCTAATTTTTTCCCTAACTTGATCAACATATGGCATTTTATTCTGTGTGTTTTGTAACACAGCAAAGTCACGATGATCTTCTAAATCACCATCCCAATATGTTCCTCCTCCAAACTTTGGAGTATCGTTACATCCCACGGCTAATATATTACCACGTTTATCTATAATTGAGGCTCCTACTTGTCTATGCATATCAGAGCTTTTACACATTATTCCATATGCAACATGCATAGCAAATTCATCTCTTGTTGGGGTAATAAAAGGATAACCAAATAGCAATTTAAAAAATCGCTCAGTATCTTCAAATAGAAATTTTTCATGCATAAAAAAGTCAGCTTTTGGATATGTTCTTAGTAATTTTTGTCCGTAGGGAACATCTTCATTACCCTCAGTAACTTCATCTTTTTCTTTAGCAAATAAATCGTTTAAACACTCAACATCATTATCATTATAACTTTCATGTAAAATCATGTTTTTTCTATCTTCATAAGAACTATAGATTGATACTAAAAAAAAATTATCGCCATAAACATATTTTAATAAGTTAACTTCATCAGGCCTTTTGATTGAGTTTAAAATTAGTACTCTCTTTTTTTTTCTTCTGGTATTCTTTATTTTCTCAATAGCTTTGTAAGCTAGGTAGCTATATTTAATATCATTTAAGTCAAGTTGATTACATGCATCTTTTCTAGTTTTTTTTTCTAATTTTTTTCCTTCATTGTTAACTGTATCGTTAATTTTTTGAATTTTATCATTGTAATAGTTAACATCACGCTCTAAGATTTCTACATCTTCATTTAATAAACAAGACATTCTAATGGTCTCAAGATCGTATCCTGCTTTACTAAAATGCAGCCCAATCAAACTTATCACTTTATCAAAATTTGTACCTATAGCACCAGCTAAACCTATAACTATTTCTGAATTCATAATCAATAAACCTATATATACTTTTTCTCTCTTGATTATAGTCAAGCATACTTAACCCCTTCACTTTTCTCCGCAAAAAAGCAAAACAAAACGCGCTTTACTGATGAATTTATTGAATATTTTTAATTAAAAAGCTTGTAATACTAGATAGCTAACAGCGTTGCAAGTTTGCAACGCGAGTAGATAATTCAGCACACCTATCGCAATAATGGTTGCCATAAATACTCAGAGTAATAAACACTTTTATACCACCGATTAAACCAAACATTTCAGCGTTGATAATAAAATCAGGCTAACTACACCTATTTAATATCATTAAAAGTGAGTTTTAAAAGTCCGTCATCTACCATAGAATATACGGCACTATCTTTGCTCTACCTTGTTGCGCAACATATACAAATCTGTCATTACCAGAAGTCACAAGTAATTTTTTGAGTGAATTTATTTAAACACCATTGTGGAGTTGCACCCTAAAATCTATCTATTTTCTTGCATTCCAAAATAGGATTTCAGTCTGTTAGTAAAGAGGAATGAACAAATATTTAGTCATAAATTATCCAGAATAATTTAAACGACCATCAGCACAACTTGCTGTTAAATCCAATGAGCCTGTAAGTCAAACGATAAGAAAGCTAGGCATAAATGTTTATACTTTACAAGACAGAGAACGAGAATACTATTCATACTGCTCAACAAAGAATGCTAATGAGTCATCAACAAATCTTTCCCATTGATCTAGCCATAACATGTGGCCACACTTTTGATAAGTTACAAGCCTGCTGCTAGGAATAAGCTGGTGAACTTCATAGGCTTGCTTTCGTCCCATTAACCATTCATTTTCTCCCCATAAAATTAATACGGGACAGTTTACTTTATGAATCTCAGGCTTAAAGTTAAAATGCTTTAAAAAGTTGCCCCAACCATAATTTAAGATATTGATTGTGCAAGGAATCTCTAACTCGGTATCGTCTTGCCCTGAATGGCTATAAGAATATAAAGGCCCCATGATTTGGCAAAACTTAACTAAATCGTTTTTGTTTTTAAACGAGCCATGCCATATTCTTTCTGCCATTTTTTTTTGCTCTATTGAGCCTCTACTTTCCAAGTCTTGTTTTGCTTGTTCTATAAATTCTGAGCTAGCGATAGCGCTTATGAGTAGTAATTTTTTAAGGTTATCCGCATACTTTATTGCATAACCTAAGGCAGCTATTGAACCATAAGATTGTCCAAAAACTATAAATTTTTCAGGGGGAATTTTAAAATATTGCCGAATAGCTTCGATATCATCAATATAGTTCTCTAGTGAGCAATGCTCTATTGGTGATGGCGCGTTTTTGCCACAGCCTCGAGGGTCAAATAGAATAACATCAACAACTGTAGAAAATATTTTTGCGATAGAATTTTGAGGCGTATCATACATCGTACAATCATTGCCTGGTCCACCGGGAATTAATATGACAACATCTCTATCTGAGGTTCCTAGCGCTAAATCATCTTGCGTATAAATACGCGTGTAAAGAAATGTTTCTACGATATTATCACGAGACTTCAAGTGAATATTCAATTCTTGCATATTTTGAATTCCTTAGGGTATGCTAAAATTACTATTTTAACTAAATATTAATTTTAATGAGAAAATACCTATTTGCACATTCAAATTATTGTATATGAATTTGCTTAAAAGTATAGCAAGTTATTATTCAAATATTAACGAAGATTCAGATCAAAACTAAGATATTTAACTAAAAATGCATGATAATATTCACACTTATTTACAAACTCAAGTAAGGTATTTATTTTATTAACTGTGCTTTGATATGCGCCATATCAGCAAAAGCCCAATATTTAACTATTTTATCTTTTGCTAATTGATAGATAGTAACGCCTGAATAATCAATGTTCTTATAGGTAGGCGTAAAGCCTAGAAAATCTCCATCATGGCGTCCCTGTGCATGCCAACGTACGACTACTTTATCTCCGTCACAAATGTAATCATCCCAATATAACTTGAGTTGAGGAAAACCTATAAACCAACTCTCGATAACTTTTTTGAATTCACTGATGCTTCTCGTTTGTTTAGTCGCAGTATAAATTACTGCCTCTTCACAAAAGAAATCATTAATCACACCGCTATTTTTCTGATCCCAAACAAAATTTTGATATTTTTTTATTAAACTTAAATTTTCCATTTAAAATTCCCATTGTAAATCTATAGGTTAGATGACCCAATTATAACAGTTAGCACCACCTAAAGCATTATACAGTTTTTCCCCATTAAAGATGTATAGAAAATCTGCAGGACTTTCTATATTTTTCGATTCATTATCAAAAATCATACCCAACTTAAGAAACTCCTGGTAAAAAGCTTTTTGCTTAATTAAGTTTTTTGTCATTGAGCCAGTTAAAAAATTAACAATAATGTTCTATATCATTATTGTTAGAGCTTCAATTACGCCTCATAACAGGTTGGAGCAACAACCATATCTCTAATACATATCGTTTGAGGCTGTTCATATACCCAAACAATCATTTCGGCAAAATTTGCTACAGGTATGGCATCTTCTATAGCAAGATTAGCGGTTTTCATCATAGGGGTCGCAATTTTTGCTGGCGCTAAGTTAGTAAAGCGTATACCATATTTTGCGTTGGCCTCCCTAAGTGATTCAGTAAGGCTGCGAATAGCTGCTTTACTTGCCGCGTATGCTGCTAAATTCGGTCTTGATTTCCTATCGGCAATTGAGCTTAGATTAATTATGGTGCCATATTTATTAGCTTGCATATTTGGCAATACCGCATCAATAGTGTTAATTGTGCCTATGACATTTACGTTAATTGTTTGGGCATTAGTCTTGACGCTGTCTTGATATTCACCAGAGATTGCAATACCTGCACTATTAATAAGACAATCAATTTTTTTGTACTTTCGTATGACTAACTCAATTGCCTGATTAACTTGCTCTTTATCAGTGACATCGACTGGCATTAAGTCAGCGCTTTTTAATTCTAAGCCTTTCATTGCCTCGATATCCCTTGAAAGCAATATCAGTTGATATCCTTTGTTATGAAAGGATTTTGCAGTTGCTGCACCAATGCCAGAACTGGCGCCAGTAATAACAATAATGTGTTTTTTCATGTTTTGCCTCCGTTGATTAGTTTAATCATTAATGACTCACCATGGGCATTTAGTCTTTTCTCTGTTGTTACAATATAATTACACAGCCTGTTCAGCATTGCTGTCATGGGAACTCATACATTATTAAAAAAAGAAAATTAAGATGATTTATGGAGTTACCCCCTAGAACCAATCCGGTTATGCAGCTAGGCTGCGACTAAGAATATACTTCCTTAGTGACATCATACCCGGACTCTTATATGACGCGTTTTTATTTCATAGCCTCAATAAACTCAATTTTATCATAGTAATAAATGACTGGATGTGGAGCTAATCTTGAATTAAAAGCATTACCTAGGCCAATAAAGTTAATTCCTAACCTACAGCTTGCTTCATAATCCCAAATTTTATCACCAACATAAGTTATTTTATTGTACCTTGTAATTTTATTTTGCTTTCTTGCCCGCGCATGTGCCAGCTCAATAATCTTATGACGATATATATTATCATCGCTTGATGCCATAACAAAGTTTGTTGTAGCTAGTTTAGCAAACTTAAGTTTTATCTTAGCTGCAGTTTGCCAACAACCTGTAGCAATCGCCAAATCAAAATTTTCTAAGCTACTTAAATAACATAGTAAATCAGCAATACCTGTAACGGGTTGACAAGCCTCAATATTATTTTTCAATTTTGTATTTAAATTAGTAAAATATAAAGTTTTAAAGATATGCTCATCTTTAATAGAAGGTGATTTTTGAAAATGGATATTAAAAAGCTCAAGAAAAATACCCGAGTCTGTCGAATATCTATATCGATTCCAATCTGTATTTATAGTGGTATTATAAGATTGCAAAAATGTTTCAGCATAAACTTTGGTATCTATACCCATGCTCTCGATGAGAGTACCATCAACATCGAANATAATTAAATTTTGATTTGTCATAGCTTTGCCTTTGTCAAGTATTTAAAGTCGCTCTTTAAAGTTTATTCAGTTTCGTTTATTTTTTAATGTTATCTTTAGTCAAACAAGTTTAATTTCTTTAAAAAAAATTTAAGCGTATCCTTTATTGCGAAAACAAGCCTTATTAAAATTTTAAATTATTAAAAAGTTTAAAACTCAAGGAATTAGCTTTATTAAATTAAAGCACAAAAAATTTTTGTTGGTAATTAATGAATGAAAATATCATATGTGTTTATAACAAGTTTCTAACTAAATTGAATAAAAATCACAAGTATTAAACTTGACACAACTCCAAGAAATCCTTACACTTCGCTGACTATAAAATATACAGCAATATATTTGTATTTCTAAAAAAAAAATAATTAATATTAAATTGAGTAGAGATAGTTTTAAGTATCCAACTATAACAATTACAGGAATTCCCCATGTTTTTTTACACCATGCTAACCTATGCAACAATACTATACGCCTTCGGTCGTATGGAGCAAAAAGATATATTAAGATTTGTTGGGCGTATAATACGGGAACGTAAATATCGTGATTTGATAGA
>PAMH01000039.1 GCA_002707205.1 Legionellales bacterium | reverse complement strand
TGTGTAATCATCGATGGTACTTTGCTAATACCAAAGCGTTTGGTGAGCAAACCACGTTGGTCAAAATACAGCTTGATATGATATTGCTGCATTAAATCTAAGATGTGACCGTTGATTAAAATAATATCGGGCTTAGTCGTTTGCTTTTGATACATGCGCATTGCCCATTGCATTTGCGCAACATCATCGCCATCAATGAAAATTAATGCTTTGCGTAAACTCACTTTCTCTAAGGGGTTAATGACATCCCCTGCATGGGCGATATACTGCCCTTGCGGGGTTTTAATATCTCGAGAAAGTACAATGCTTGGGTCAAAGACTCTGCGTGTGTTTACAGTTGCTTTTTCTATACCCATAACAGGTTTAGGGGTATTTAGCCTTGCCTTGGCAGTTTGGCTCACTTGCCGCTCAAGTTGCTCTAATCGCCCTGTTTTTTTAAATTGTGCCAGCTTTTCCTGAATCACTTTTAACAAATCAGGTTCAATGATTGGAAAAGTCGCGCCATAGACACCTAACGTTTTTGCGCTAAGCAAACTGCTATAGCTAAAAGTACTTGTCAGCATAATTAACAAAATAATGGCCTTCATGCGTTTAGTGCTTTTCATTGATGTCACCTATAACGCGATTCCAAACTATCTCAGTCTTATCATCAATGCCCGCATAGATAGCTGCACTTGGCATAATCACCGCATTATCTCTAGCACTCATACTTGCAATCGCATATGTTAATGATTGATTAAAATTTGCCATTTTTGCTTGTGCTTGCTTATCAGATAATTGATTACCTTGTGTTACAAGCGTTGCTACATAACGTTTAATCAATAGTGACAAATCTAATGTTTCGATTTTTGGTTGTGTTGAGATTAAATAGCCGATAGCGATTAAATTAATCACACCAAGGCTGATGGCAATATGACTTAAGGTGAAATATTTTCTCATGATTTAAATTCTCCTTTCTCAACACGCAGACTCACCGCCTCAATCGCTTCTTGCATAGGTATGCCTTCATCAATTAATTGTTTGACTGCTGCAAATATTGGACCCTTCGATGAGTAAAGCGTGGTTGAAAAACCATCCAGCAATAAACGACTAACGCTATAGCCTTGCGGAGATTTAATACAAACCTCGGCGTATTCTTCATGAATCGTTTTGACAGACTTTAAAGTCTTTTTAAGATGTGGCGACATGTCTAAAAGGCCGCTCTTATCAGCGCGCTCTATTGATTCATCGGTTTGACTTAAAATTAATGTGGTATCAGAATTTTCAGCGCAGGCACGTGATGAATCATTCTTATCGTAATCTGCAATGCCTTGCGTACCAGAGACAAACGCACCATTGTATTTAGCCGCACGGCGATAACCGGTTTCAATAAACTTTGCACCTAATTTACTATCTAATAAATCCCATGCTTCATCAATAATACAAATCGTTCTGGATTTTCTATCCCCGTGATACATCACCTCGGTCACGTGATACATTAAAATCATCAGCACCACGCTTTGTAGTTTTTGCATGGACTTTAATTCTTCCAACTCCAGCACGATATAAGGGTTATCAAAATTGAGTGTGCATGCGCCTTTAAAATAATGCCCATAGCTACCCGCTTCTGTGTATTTAAATAACATAACCCCCACATCACTTGCCCGTGAGTCTTGGTGCTGTTTTAACCAATGGGCAACTTTTGTGACATCCGCTTGCTCACCATAGGCAAGCCATGTTTCTTTAATCGCTTCCTCTAAATAAGCACTTTCAATCTCAGTCAGATTGCGCTCACTGCTAGCCATCGTGGCAAAAATAAGATTAAGCATTTCTAATGCACGATTAATATCTTGAACACCGGTGAAAGGGTTAATGCTCAGTGTGGAATGTTTATCAAATTCAATAAACTCGCCACCTACATATTTACAAAGCTTTTCAAAAGAGCGTCCAATATCAAAAATAAATGCACGACCGCCGGCACCTGCCACACTTAAAGCTAACTCTTGTAATAATACCGATTTACCTGAGCGTGACTTACCTGTCACAGCAACATTATAATTACCCTCTTGGTTAGCAAAGGGATCCCACCAGCTCACTTGCCCGCGTCTTCCCGCTAGTAACATGCAAGGCTTGCCACCGCCTTTCCATTCACCCTGTAATGGCAAAAAATTAACAATATTATGACTTAATAGCGTGCGTGTTCGACTCAATGCAACTAAATCGTTGAAACGCTGTGCATCAGTTTGCATTGGAAACAAGGATAACCATGCAATCAGTGAAATATATTTATCGCGTTTTAATGTCCAGCCAGCACTTTGAAATAATGTTTTTAGATTCTCCTCAGCAACATCTGCATTATCTTGGTGAGAAAGACTCAGTACTTGAATGTAGGTATTAACAAGCGTTGCCTTACCTGCGCTTAATGACTCATTCGTCATGCGCCAATCTTCGTTAATATATTTAAGTAACGGCATTAATTTAGCCGCAGAGCTTGATGCATTACGCTCGGAGGTTGCAAACTTTGTCGCGGCTTTTCTTTTGGCTTTATCTTTAGGCATTTTTTTGAAAATAACATTAATAAAAAATTGCCCCGCCGCCTGTAGAAACTCTCTATCTTCATCACCAATAAGATTAGTCATTTCAAACTGTTGCCACTCTCTTGGTAATTCTGTGACCGTAAAACTTCTGGCAAGCCACTGCCCATCATGTAAGGCGACTTGGCTTTTTTGTACTTGAATATTATTCTCAGGTGAGACGATTTGATGATTAATGCTTTTACGTATATCCCATTTTTGTTTAGAGGGTCTAACCGTTAACGTTGGATTTATCCAATCTGTTAATAGACTAATTAAGGCATCAGGGGCTAGAAACTGAGCAAAACCACCCATAGCCGTCATCGCACCTTTAAAGCTATTTGCTTTTTTTACTAAGGTGTTTGCCTGTAAATCATTGTTATCTGGCAGACTAATGCTAACGAGAATGCGAACATCGCGTAAATATTGGTTTTTATGCTCAAGTAAACTCTCAAATGCGCTTTTCTCTAAATGCTTAGCACGGCGAAGTGCGATTTTCTCATACACACCACCACGCTTTGATAACGTGCGCGCCCAGACTTCAAGTGCATGAAAGATTTTAGGTGATGCCCATAATGTACATTGTACAACCGCTGTATCGGGCAATTCTTCAATAATATAACTATGCAGCGTTTCAAACGAGGATTCTGAAAACCCAACAAACGGTGATAGCTCTAAAACAACGCCGATACTATTTTTATTATGATAAAGCTTTGTTGACGCATCATAAGACTCATAATCAAACAAGCTTGCCGCAGGATAGATTTCAGCGAGTTGCTTTAAGGAAGAAATACTGGGCGATTCAGGCGGTAGACCTTCTGGCGTTTTCTCTTCAAAATAACTGGCTACTTTCTCGGTAATATCATCGATAAAACTCAACTTTCATCTCCTATCGCTTTAACAGGTTTTGTTTTCCAGTGCCCTTGCTCAATCACCGCAAAAACATTACTACCATCATGATAATTGCCGGTACTGTCCTCAAAAGGGGCTATCCAGACGGCCATAACTTTATCTTGTGTGCGCAGGGCTGAGTTATCCTGTACCGTCACGGGATAAGGGGTTGAGAAATTTGCCCAAGGATTATTATCACTGCCACTATTGCTACTTAAGTTTTGAGATTGATTGGTATTAATCTGTCCAGAGTTCACCATCTTATCGACAGTGGTCACTGAGCTACACATTCCGCTACTAGGTGATGGACAGCTAAAACTAGCGTCGGTGGTACTAGCGCAACCTGTTAGACTCAATCCTACAAAAAGCCCCATCATAAGCATCACTGTTGATTGATTACGCATCACTGCCTCCTTGTGCCCATGTGAGCAACTGCTGAACGGGACGATAGCCAAATGTCACAGCACCATCTTCTCGAATAATTACGGGCGTGCCATTAATCGCATTCGCTTGTGCAAATGCTTTATTCGCATTAATCACATCGCTGCAATCCTTGTTGTTATGCGGCACTAACCCTTGCTCAAACCATGCGGTAAAAGCTTTATTTTTATCTGCACTACAAACAATGGCATTGGCAATTTGGCTCGCACTTGGGTGCAGACTATCCAGCGGTAATAGTATTTGATAAACCTTGAACTGATTGCTCGCAAGTAATTCTGATTCCAGTTTTCGACAATAAGGACACTCAGGGTCAACAAATACGGCAATAGGTATCCCTTTTGAATTGCCCGTGATAATCGCGTTATCAAGGGGCAAGTCATGCCATTTTATAACAGGGCTATTTGCACTTGATGAACTTGCCTTTTTAAGGGTAACCGCTGGCGTTAAATCTTTGTTATTCACCAAATCATACAGATGCCCAAAAAATGCATAATGCACTTTCTTGTCCACATAAAAAACATTCTTTCCGGCATCCACTTCATAAATACCCTCAATCGGTGTTAATGCAATTTTATTAATGCTGGTGCCAGATAAGGTTTTTCGAATATTTGCGAACACTTGCGCATGATTAGCTTTCACATGAACTTTGGGGGTCGTACTGATTTTTTCAGATGGGCTATCAAAAACAACCTTGGTTAGCACTGCACCTGTGATAAATGCAAGGGCTATACTAACCCCTGCCCTTAATTTATATTGAGATGATTGCATAATAACTCCTATGGAAATGATATCGGTTGGTTAACAGGATGATTGGCATTCTGCGGGGCAATAGCTTGCCCTTGTACATTAACCATGCCTTGCATTTGTGGCGTGCTCATAGCCATTGCATTAATACGACTCACGGGCGTTTGCTGCGCTTTCTCATACGCTTTCTTAGTCTTGTCGTTTTCTTTGGTTGTTGTGCCATCTTTATAAAAGCTTTTGGTAAAGACCACATCAATGATTGAGCCTGCTGGCACCTCAATCACCGGTTGATATTGCTCAGCACGCTTAATATTATAATCAGCATACATATCCGCAGCATTAGAAACCCCTTGCGCCGCGCCATACTCCAGACTTTCACCATCTTTCACCGTTTCTGTTGAGCCTAAAGGGTTAATGCTGGTTTCGGTATAGTTATCAGATACGCTATCACCAAAACCACTTAACACACCGCCGACAAAAGCACGCCCGACTAATGCCGCATCTCGCATCACCACATGTCCTCGAATACCAACCTTGCCATCCGCGCCTGAGACATAACCATACACGGGATAGTCATAGGTTTTTCCATCTTTAATACAAGTCATGGACTCTAAGCGAATATAAGCACGCTCGCTTGAAATATCCCCATAGCCTGCACCTAGTAGACGACAGTTTTTTAATTTTGAATGCTTATTATCGGGCAAGACGGCATCACCAACCGTGCGAATTAACACGGGGCGTGGGTTAGATTGCGCGTTAACGCCCGCTGAGGCCTCTAACCCACTGATTAAAACAGACTGCACATAAGCCCCTGCGGGAATATAATACTTGGGCGTTTTAGGTAGCGGTTTTTTAGCCTTAGTAGGCTTTGGGGCTAATGCTAATACCGTTGTTCTAAAGCTATTAACAGGCACAGATTGTGCCGCATATGCCGTATGCGCATAACGGCTTGTATTTCGATGCACGGTATTTGTTTTAATAGCTTTCTTTTGCGCTTCTAAGGTATTAACCTTTACTTGCAATGCATTCATTCTTTCAAGTATTTTTGCAATCGCTTGTGATTGCGCGTTATCTTTTTGCTCTAACAAATTAGTTTTCGCGAGTTGCTGCTCAGAAATCTTTTTTAACGCTTTTGTGGTGGTATCTTCTTTGTTTAATTTATTCTCAGCATTTTCTAGCCAAAGATTCTTCTTGTCCAAATCAGCAACGGGTGAGGTAAATTTAATCGGCGCAACATTCGTATCAGATTTGTTATTACTGATTCTCTGTGGTTTATCATCATTTGTTAGTAAACCGTTAAAGATTAAAATAACGACAAGAAAAATTAAAAAGGTAACCCCTGCGTATTTCCATTGCTTACGCCGAATAGCACTTGGAGAATTATCCGCTGCGTTCTCTTTTGTTGTATCCTTACTTGATAACTTATCAAGTAGCGGTGTAACGCTATTTTGAAACTTTTCTAGTAACGCTTTGATATCAATCATTGCTCACCACCATATAAACAAGGGTTGAATGTTGTGGCGCGATGGTTTGGCTCAGCAAAGCAATCGCACGTGCATTTTTTCGATATAATTGATAAGGCTTAATATGTAATGTTTGATGACTGATGTTATTTAAAACCAAGACCCAGCCACTAACTTTCGCGCCACTATAAATTTTAATTAGATTGATTTTTGCAACACTGCCTAAATAATCAGATTTGCGCTGCACTTTTTTTACTTGATAGCCCTCGGGAAATTCTCCCCCTGCCATCGCTTGCATTAATTTGATAATTAAATCTTGATAAGTTGAATCACTTTCCCATACACGTGCTTTTTGTTTATAGGCATCTGGCGATAAAAGCATCACCGCTTGTGAGTCACCCATGCGCACATGCATTTTCACAGGATAAATATGATTGTTCTCAGTGGTAATTAACCCCGTGATTTGCTTCACATTAGATGCAGGCTTGATAAAAATTTCACCGTTAATCGCATCTTGTCGAATATCATATAAGCCTTTTGTTGAGGTGAAGCTAATAATTCTATCGCCATCAACAAAGATGCGACTATAATCGTTTGCAGCAATTGAAAATTGACTATTCACATTATCTGTCACATGGATTGTTTGCAGTGCAAACAAACAAGGCGCGAGAATCAATAGCCCAAAGCCAAATAGGATTTTTTTAATCATTTTTATGTACCTCATCAAAGCGTTTTAACGTTAATAAGCCATACTGGTAGGCGAAAACTATGCGATAAGTCTTGTTTAAAGATTTTGCCAAATGACTGCCCACATAAACATTGAGCTTTCCAGATATGATTGCGCTCATCGCTTTTTCATCAGGCTTAACAGCGGTTGGATAAAATGCGGTTGTTGCTTTATTTTTTTGCAGGGTTTCACTTTGCTCAATGAGCATGTTTTTCATCATCGCGTGACTATCGGGTGCGGTGAGTTTTAAAATCTGCTCAGTGCGATAATCGGCATTGGACGGCGATGCGTTTAAAAACAAATCAGCGTAATATCGCGCCATATCAGCTATCACGCCTTTTGATGCGCCATGATTATCAAATACAGCAGGTGATGATAAATTTGTTGGGATAACAACCACTTTCGTATCATTGCTTAATTTCATGACAAGCAGTGACTCAATAATCAAAATGACACAAAGTAAAAATGTTAATGTTAAAAACAAATCTCTTCGATGTCGCAACCTATTAATATGCGCTTTTTTTAGATAATGTTTCATCCGATATATTCCTTAATTGATGCATCTGGTACTTTTTTTAGAAAATTTAAAAGCTTTGTCGGCAATAACCAGTACATTAAATGTGATAAGACCGTTAAATCCATTTGCTTTTTAATTTTTGAGTACAGTGTTTGTAAAACAAAGGCCGCGATAATACTTGAGATAATATTGTTGGTATAAACGCCAAGAAACATCACGCCCAGCAGTACTAACGCTTCATCCATTGTCCAAAAGAATAATCGCTCTTTCTCATCAAGATACTTAGGTACGTAGTTAAAATTATGTTCTCGCATCAATATCACTCCATTAATCCATCACGTTGACGCAATTGTTTTCAGGTAAAAGCCATAGCCAATGGCTACAACGACAGCCATAATTAATGGCATAATGCTTTTTGTCCATACACAGCCAATTAGTGCTACCAGACCACCGCCTAGTAGTATTAATTTTCGACCATCATGCTCTGCCAAATCTTGTGTAGATGAAACAACAGTGCTTAAATCAATATCATAATCATCAGCAAAGGCTTGTACTGTTAACAGCAAGCCAAAAGCGCCTAACAGATACTTGTTGTAATTTATTTTTATGTGTTGATAGCAACGTTTAGTTATTTGAAACACTTTAGTCATTGGCTTTCTCCTTTAAATTACTATTTGGACACTTTGATTTGTCTTTACATGCGTAGAATTGTTGGTTATCTTTTTGCTGCCATATCACAGGATTTTTACCGGTATCAAAATAGCTTTGACGTTGTGATGGATTAACATCGCAACCTGATAAAAAGCTCCCTATATTTAAAGCAACAATGAAAAATTTAATCGTTTTGATACTTTTTTGCATCACTTACCCTTTAAACAAAAATATAACCGGCACCAAAATAATCAGCGCATTAACACTATAAAATCTGATATGCCATGCATATCGATGTGAAATAAAAATCCTTTTCATCATTTATCCCTCACTATTAATGAATCGTGCGATAAGCTTGCAATTGCGGCTTATGCGTTTTACATGCAAGATTAAAAAAATAATTAAATGCATCGTAGGCATCATATTTAACGCCAACAGATTCAAAGACAATGCGTAGCATCTCAGTCCACTCTGTTTTTATGGCGGTTAACAGTCGCTCAAAGCGTGCGTCAAACTCAAATTGCTGATAAATACAGATAAAAGCTTTGCCAACATCCGAGGTAAAAAACACATAGAGCCGATGCGAAATAAACTCATAAAATGCTTGATGCTCGACACGCGTTAAACGCTTATTTTCAATGTGCATGCCATAAAATACTTTTCGGGTATAAGCTGTCGTAATGACACTTAACACATCAAATAGCAAAGTCTCAAAATCAGGGTAATATTGCGCTAATTGCTCAGGATTCATTGCCAAATCATTGGCAATCATATCCACATCCATATTGCTATAGCCACTATGTATAAATTTTAAAATGACATAACCAATAATTTCTTGTCTTTTACTTTTCATCAGTGCATGCCTTTTCGTAACTTGTTATCAAGCTGCTGTAGTCTGCCTTGCCCCCACATTTCATCAAAAGTGAGCTTTGATATAGCAAGCTTGCGTGGCGCGCTAATACCAATTTCAATGCGCTCGCCCTGTTGTTTCATTAAAGCAATAATAATTTCATCACCTATTTGCAGTCCTTGTCCTAGATTTCTTGTCAATATCAGCATTACGCCTCCTCTTGATTGATTACTTCACCACTCACTAACGTTTTATTTAATTGATTTAATATTGCTCTGAGTCTTTTCTCTAAAAAATTAATCTCTTGCTCATCAGCAATCAATTTTTCACGCTCAAAAATATCGATAGCTAAAAAGTTAGCCAATTGCGCGTCACTCATCGTTTGACCCTTCCCTTCACCAAAAATATTGGCTTTAATCACATCCAGTAAGTTCATTGTTCGCTCCTTGCGTTAATTAATGGCGCTTAAATCTTGTGTATATTTATCAACCCACTTTTGTGCTTTTTTAATTTCGATATCACATTGTGTAATCACTTCTGTTTTATTAGTTTTATCCGCCATCGCTTTGATACTTTTCCAGTGAGATATTTCTATACGATATTGTTTAATCAATTCTTCAATGCTCTCCATTTGCTCTGATGCATTGGAAACTAATTCTCTAGAAAATCCTGCGGGGATTTCCCAATTGCGTCGAGAAATTTCTTGTTTGATTGAGAAAAGTTTTCGGGAAAATTCTTGCTGACATTTTCGAAAAGAATTTTTATCAAGCAGATCAAAAACAATTGCTTGAAAAAGAAGTTCTTTACTCACGCTTAATTGCTCAGCACCTTTTGTTTGATAAAGCGCATCTACTGCCTCTTGAACAATTTGCTTTTGATTGGGTGTTAGTTTTTCCGCAATCACCGCTTCACGAAAATCATTAAGCGAGCTAGCTAGCTTTTTCTTGTTGTCTTCTTCTGAAGTCTTCTTATGATTCCTTATATAAGGAAATTCACTTTGTTGCGTTCCGGAACTTAACAATGTTAGTTTCTGGGACGCATCATTGTTAGTTTCCAGAAATGAGATTTCTTCAAGTGCTTCAAGCATTTGCTGTTGTGCGATAGGGTCAAAGGCTTGTGTTGCCATTTCAGCAACCTTATTAACCATCTGATGATTTCTTTTATAGTAAGTAAGATTATTTCTGACATCTCGGAAAGATAAATAATATTTTCCAACGAAGGGGTCACCACCTTTCTGAGATATTTCTAGGATTTTTTTGATTGAAGAATATTTCTCGCCAATGTTCTCGAAAGCATTTCTCATTTCCGCCTCCGAGAAAGCCAACTCTTCTGTCCAAGAATCACCTTCTTTATATAAGGTATGCTCACAAGGCGATAGAAATTTATAGAAACCCTCTGGCATCGAGGCAAAACGATATTCAAGCTGTGTCATTAATATACATGCATTGGTTGTTTTGCAGTATGCTTTAAGCTCAGGAAGATAAGGTATGCGTCTACTGGTAAACGCGATTGATTTGTTGATAGTTTGATTCTGCTCCACGTTAACAATCCTTTTTTGTCCATATGATAAAAAGGCACTTGCGTGTTACAAATATAATGATAAGATCACTATGTATTTGCTTCACGCAGGTGCGAACCATTCAACCAGATAGAACTTTGGTCGGGAACATCTGGTTGAATACTAAAACAATTATGCAACGTATCGTTAACTTTGTCAACTTATTATCCCATTTATGTACATGCTTTTCTTTAATTTGTATACTTTAGTTATCTTTATGTGGAATAACTTTATGAATGTTAGAGAAAAAGTAGCTGAGCGAATACAACTTGCCCGTAAAAAAATTGGTATGACACAATCTGAACTGGCAGAGATTTGCGGTTACTCTCGTGGTCGATTAAGCAACTGGGAAGGTGCAACTCGCATGCCCAGCGCCCAAGAAATTCATAAGATGGCAAAAATCTTGAAGGTGTCTCCTTCATGGTTATTTTGTGTTACTGACGACATATCAGAATATGAAACTTATAGTGGCCAACTCATCATGGCGCCTGTCTTAGGTATGACTGATTTAATCAAACCTAATGTTTTTGACAACATTGCAGATCCGGATAAGCGACCAACATTTCTGAAAAATTATAACGTTGTTGCGCTATCGCCTGATAATAGTGTTTTTGAAAATCCAAAAATATTTGCTATCAATATTTCTGACAATAGTATGCAGCCAGAAATCAGGGAAAATGACCTTGTTATCATTAATCCTGACGTAAATCCTGTTCCTGCCCAGTTTGTACTCGCCTTTTATAATCAACAATATAGTATCCGGAAATACCGTAAACCAAATGACACTCAAATTGAACTTGTCAGCATAAATA
Source organism: Legionellales bacterium (assembly GCA_002707205.1). GTDB lineage: Bacteria > Pseudomonadota > Gammaproteobacteria > UBA1113 > UBA1113. Next base: position 4,312 of record PAMH01000039.1, on the reverse strand, counting down.
GTGACTGGCCTAATCAGCTTATTGATCTTAATAGTGATAAATTTAGTATTATTGGGACGGTAATTGAGTTGAGGCGAGAGCTATAACTTAACAAATTACTGTGCCAATCTAATATCTACTCTCAACTTTTTATCCCACTTATCCTTTCCAAAATACACCAATTAATATACCTATTGCTTGCACTGCTCCAACGATAACAAGAGCAATTGTTAAGTAAGCCATCCGAGCAGATTGTTTATTTTGTGATTCTATTAATTTTGTATTAGATTCAATAAAAGCTCGACTAGAACGATTAATTTCTTTAGTTAAAGCCAATTGCGCTGTGATCCTAGCTTTAGATATCGCAGCTGTTTGTCCCGTATTGGAGGCTTTGATTAAAGATTCTTCAGCTTCTGTAAAATCTAAAAGGCTACTTTGTATAGTACTTTCCTGTTCAGCCATTAAACATCCTCTGTCTATAATCCTAAATATTTTTTTCTCTATATTATAGCACTAGCATTTTGTGCTAAACGAAATTCATAATAAATCAACTTGAGTTAAAATAATAGCTTAATGCCAGCTTAGCCTTCCCATACCCTATTTTTTCAAATTTCTGTATTCTAGTGACTTTCGGCTCATAGACTTTACGCTCAATATTTTTTTTCACTCGCTCAAATAAATCTTCAAGACTATTTCTGTCTTTTATGCTCACACTATTATCAGAAAAAGTTGCACTCTCAAAACTATTATTAATGATTTCTAACGGTTTTTTCGTATCAGAAATATTTTCAACGCCGGAAACATTTTCAGAAATATTTTGTAACATAAAAACATTGCGCTTTGACATGCATAATCCAATTAAAAATGCAGCAATAAGATCAATAATAATCGCTAATATAACAACTAAAATTACTCTTGAGTATTTTGGAGAGATATGTGCAACATACGGCAAGATATTACTTGCTAAGCTTACTGGACTCTTCGCTTGCTGCGATATTTTTTCTTCTGATTGCTGTAACTGTTCCAATTTATCCTGCAACCTTGGAATTTCATGTATTAATAACGTTCCTGCTTTAGTACGGTAATCATTTTCCAAATCAGATTGTGCTAATTTTTTATCAGTATCAATCAACTGTTCTGTTTGCTGTATTTGATACTTATATTGTTGATAAATTACAGATTGATTCATCACTTTAGCTTGACTTTGATTTAACAAACTATGCAATCCACCCGCTGAACCTAATATGGATATAAAAGTTAAAAAAATATAGATGCTTAACTTCAGAACCTTATTACCCAAAGTTTTACTGATATAACATTCAATAAAGGCATAAATTTTTGAAATTTCAAAAACTAGAGCAAATAATATTAATAAAATAGTTAGATAACTACTTGTACTAAAAGATAACCAAAAAAGAATTGATAAAATTCCTGAAACTAACAATGCTAAAGCTGTTACAAACATAATGCTAACTTGATAACAAGCCTCTAGCTTACCCTGAAATGCTTTCATTTTTATACCCCTTATTTCTGTCTAACATCCATATATCAGTTCCTTATAACCACAGGGGTTTATAAGACATTGACATTGGGATTTGTTAGACAGTTAAGCGATATTAAGTAATTGATTTACAATGAATTTTTACGCTTAGGATCACGCACTTTTAATCCATTGGTCGAAGGTTCGAATCCTTCATGACCCACCATTTTTTCTTTCTTTAAATCAATAGGTTATGAGACGAATTTAGTTTTTGGAGCAGTTTTATTTTGCCTAATAAAACTAAATTCTGCCTAATAAAAATCAGCAAGAGAGCCTAATAATTCCAAATTGCATTTTAATTACTCACATTTGCAGTCGTGTCATTTAATAGTAACAATATGATTTATAATAATTTTTTTATTCAGTAACGAACTGTTTTTTTAGTTTCATCAATTTAATTTTGTTATAGAGCATTGCCTAATAAAATTATAAAAACATGCTCTATTCCCCCTCAGTTTATCCTCAGCACGAAGCGGACTGTGATATTTTTTGCTAACCATATGTTTACTTTGGCATAATGAGGAATCGAAAGTTGTTATTTGTAGTAATTTTTACTATAATAATTTTTATCATAGGATGTTTAAGTGAAGGTACTCAAAACAAAAGTCTTTGCCAAATGGGCGAAGAAAAATAAGGTTTCAGATACAATGCTATCAGATAGTGTGGATGAAATTATTGCGGGAAATTATGAAGCCAACTTGGGTGGTGGCATTATCAAAAAGCGCGTTGCCAATAAAGGCAGAGGCAAACGCGGTAGTGCTAGAACCATTGTTGCACTAAAACGCGGCACGAATTGTTTTTTCATCTATGGTTTTGAAAAAAATGCTAAAAGTAATATTTCAGACGCGGAAGAAAAAGCATTAAAAATAATGGCTAAGTCGCTATTTGAGTATACTGACAAAGAGTTATTAAATTTTATAAAACAAGGTAAATTAATAGAGGTCAATCATGACAAAAAGTAAAATTATTGATGCAATGCTAGAGACTGCACATGATTTAGGTATGGATGCAGTTACTATTAGAGAATTAGAGCAATTAAATCTCCCTGAGGTTAAAATGCTGACCTCTGGCAATATCAAAAAAATGCGCACACGCAGCAAAGTCAGCCAAGCTGTAATGGCTAAAATTTTAAATGTCACCCCTTCTACCTATCAAAAATGGGAACGTGGTGAAGTACACCCTAAAGGCGCTAATTTGAAGTTACTACGGCTAGCTTATGACCATGGGTTGGATTATATTGTTTCGTGAATATTGTCATATATCTCGTGCCTAGTGACAGTAATTTCAATTATGAGAAGGTTATCTACTGCGGTCTGTTGATTATTGCTGGCGTTGACGATTCTAGTTTTATTTTCTGATAAAAACCAGGATCTTTCCAAATATTTACATTATTAAAATTATAACAATATAAATTTATTTTTTTATTAGCATTAAATAAATAATTACTAAGTTGACTAGCCAACTCTTTTGAATATTTAGACAAATCTTCTTCACCAATAGCCACATATATATTTTGAGTATTTGAGTTAATGATTTTTTGCCACAAATGTAGGTCGTTACCTAGCTCAACTCTACCATCATTCATTAAATTACAACCATAAATAATTATATCACCTTTTATAGGTGAAACTTTATCATAAGCTTTACTAAGATATGAATTTTTATTTAATTGAGAAAGCTTAGCCTGGGTTGTAGCTTCAAATATAATTAGATTATTAAAGTCCTCATACTCTTGCTGAAGCTCTTTCTTTAACTCTTGCAATGACTTAAAAATTCCACCTTGGCTATTTACAAGTTTAAATGCCGTTTCCGCTGTCTGCAATAAGTGAAATGCACCATGCAAATAAAAGAAATCCCAATGGTTACTATTAAGCGAAACACCATACAATCTATAGTCTTTCTTTTGGCTTTCCTGATTTAAATAACACTCCCTCCGCGAAAAACCATCTCTAAATCCATTTTTTTTGTCGCTTTCTGCGGATCCTTTATCAAAAAGATTTTCCTTGTTAAAAAGCCAATACAAAATTAAATCATAATTTATGGTAAAAATTCTCTCGAAGCATTTCAAATTATTTGCGCAAATTGTCACATAATCACATTGTTTTATTATCTCATCATCAAATACGTTTGAGTATGCAGGATGAAATTTTTCATCAACAATAACATCAAGCACTGTCTCTTTAAGTAATTTTATTTGAGCAATCAATAAATTTTCATGATCAGCCACTTTACTGCCATATGCATCAATCATAAATGGGAAAGATTCGCGCATTTCTTGTAATATATGTAACAAAAATTCCAAATCATATTGCCCCAGATTTTTTGAGTTTTTTAAGAAGTTAACAAGAATTTTTTTATTTGTTATTACTGCATCAGAATCATTTTGAGTATCAATTTTTTCCAGTCTACTACATACCTCATTACAAATAGTTTGATAATCTAAATTAATGATTAAATTTTTATTGATTTCACTTAAAGCAATATTAAATCCATTACCTATTAATATGGATGGCTTATACATTGTTTTTATTCTCACTTGATTGCCTGTTAACAATAATTTTAGATTAAGATTTAAATGTGCGCTATTCAGCTGCGACCTTTTATTGAATAAAGCCAGGTCCTCATTGGAAAAGCTATAATAACATTAATACCTTACTAGCTTTTGCATAACCAACTTTCTCAAATGACATAATTTTTGTAATTTTAGGCTCATATACATTATTTCTTACCTTTTCCTTAACTCGATGTACCAGCTCTTCAAACTTATTGTCTTCTTTGATTTTTTCAATTCTT
>PAMH01000038.1 GCA_002707205.1 Legionellales bacterium | reverse complement strand
TCATCAAAGTTTATTTAAAGATGGTGTGAATTTATTTGCGGGTGATGGTTATGCGGGATTATCTGACTTAGCGTTATACTATATTGGTGGGATAATTAAGCATGCGCGCGCGTTGAATGCTTTTACAAATGCCACAACAAATAGCTATAAACGATTAGTGCCAGGTTTTGAAGCACCGGTGATGCTTGCTTACTCTGCTTGTAATCGCTCAGCTTCTATACGTATTCCAGCCGTTACTAATCCTAAAGCTCGTAGAATTGAAGTGCGTTTCCCTGATCCTGCTATTAATCCTTATTTTGGATTTTCTGCAATGTTAATGGCGGGTATTGATGGTATCCGTAATAAAATACATCCGGGTGATGCGATGGATAAAGATCTTTACGATCTACCACCCGAGGAAGCGAAAGATATTCCAACGGTTTGTTTTTCTTTGCAAATGGCATTACAGGCATTAGATCAAGATCGCGCCTTTTTATTAGCGGGTGATGTTTTTTCTAATGATTTAATAGATGCATATATTGCCTTAAAACAACAAGAAATTAATAAAATACAAATGACAACACATCCTGCTGAATTTGAATTGTATTATAGTTTGTAGAGTTGCTTGTGCGCAAATGCTAAAGGAGAAGAGACAAATGCGTAGTTTTTTAATGATATTGCTATTTGTGAGTAGCGCTGTTTTTGCTGAAAAAGTTTATCAATGGACTGATCCGCAAGGAAATGTTGTTTTTTCTGATAAGCCACATCCAGATGCTAAACAAATCGATGTACCAGACTTACCTTCATTTGATACACAAACAACAAATACAAAAAAAACAGCTTCACAAACTACAAAAACTCAGACAAACAAACTTGTTTATACAAGTTTAAAAATTATTTCACCTAAAAATGAAGAAACCATTTGGTCTAATCAAGGTATTATTCTTGTGAGTGTCGAGTTACAACCAGCATTAGCACAGGGCGATCAACTATGGGTTACTTTGGATGGGAAAAAAGTGGCGCAAATACAAGATGGTAAACAAGCACAGTTAAGTAATATCGATCGCGGCACGCATAGTCTGCAAGTTAAAATTGTTGATAGTCGTAATAAGGTTGTCAAAACGAGTGACTCAATAACAGTATTTTTACATAAAACTACGGTGAATCAGCGATCCTAATTTAGTATTTATGCAAACCCTTTCAAAATATAGAATTTAATTTTCAAGCTTGATAGCAAGTGAATAATGTTTTGTTAAAACCTTGCACTTGAAAATAGATGTTTTATTTTTTATCGATTGCTTTTTCAGCTTCAGCCTTTTTAGTTTTGGTGTCACTGCTGTTTGCAGCCGTATCTGTAAGTGTTTTGCTCACATGATTACTTGTGGTGCCATCGTCATTCATGACGATATTATCTTCAGACCAAGGTAAATGGCGATACAAGCCTTTTTCAGAGAGGTCATAGATAGGATATTTGATGATGTCAAAAAAAGGTGAGTAATCAAAATCTTTTGGTGTAATTAATCTAGGGTTTAACTGATAAAGTGCAACTTTATTTTTATCTTTGCGTTTAATCACAGGTAAGATTGGAAATTTAACACTGGCAAATGCTTCAGCAATTAAGGTAGAACATATTTGTTGTGTCGCATCACCGGCATTATAAACAAATAAACTAGAGCGCCAACGTCTAGGTAGAATACTCCATGGAAATAAGAGTCTTGCCAAATCAAGAATTTGTCTGACATTATAAGGCATACCTAATTGACGAATGGCATAACTTAAAACTTTTTGATTATCTTCACGAGCAATACCATCTGGGCGGCAAATACGCATATGTGATTTAGCATAATATTTTAACGGTGTTAATATTGTTCCTTTACCCAGTAATCCTTCAATAACTAGTTGATCATTTTCATCACCGGTATAAAGTGTTTTTAATTTTTTGCGTAATTCTGGATTTTCAATATCGCGAATATAGCCAATATAAAGCATCGCATGTGTCCAAGGACTTTGAGTGACACGACGAATAACATTACTGACGCGACTCTGACCTTCAATAAGTAACACATCACAGGGTTTTATTTCATATCTGAGACGATTAAAGTCTGATAATGGCATACCTTTTGGTGGCTTTTCTCTCATCAGCCAATCGGTGAGTTTCTTGAGTAATTTATCCTTAATCGACATCTGTATTTAATAATCCATATGCTATAAAGTATTATTATAATGAATAAATAGCAAGACGACAATCATTCTATTTGTTATAAGTGCTGTTTTAAGCATTTGATAAATGTATTAATATGCTGTTCGGTAATATCAAAAGAGATCACTAATCTTGCAAGCCCTGTATGTTGATTCACACAATAAAAAAAGCTATGAGCCTGTAATGCTGGAATAATTTCGGGTGGGAATTGTACAAATAGTATATTTCCTTCGACAGTTTGTGTGAGGGTGACTTCTTCAATTTGCATCAACGCTTGCGCAAAATACTTTGCCATAGCATTACAATGTGTTGCGAGCTTCAGCCAAAGATCATTATTTAACATGGCATTAAATTGTGCGGCAATGAATCTATGCTTTGACGCAAGTTGCATACCTTGCTTACGGATATATTGGAAATCTATTTGTAAATTAGGGTTTAGTATTACAACGGCTTCACCAAAAAGCATGCCATTTTTAGTGCCACCAAAACTAAGCATATCAATGCCTATATCACTGGTCCACTGCGCGATGGGTAGTTTTAAATGTGCAGCTGCATTTGCAATTCGTGCACCATCTAAATAAATGTAGCACTGATGGTCATGCGCATAATCAGTTAATGCTTTTAATTCATCTAGGCTGTAGCATGTACCTAGCTCTGTAATTTGTGTTAATGAAATAACTTTTACTTGGTTACGATGTTGATTGCCTTGATTTGCAAGATAAGGTGAAAGTATTTCAGGTGTTAGTTTTGCATCAAGCGTATTAATCGGAATAAGTTTAAACCCACTATAATGTTCAGGTGCACCGCATTCATCAACATGAATATGACCATAGTTAGTTGTTAGTACGGCATGATAAGATTGACATAAGTGATTTAGTGACAAAGTATTTGCAGCTGTGCCGTTAAAGACAAAAAAGCTTTGTGTTTTTTGGCCAAATAATTCATTGAATTTTTCTTCGGCTGCTTTTGTGTATAAGTCATCACCATAAGCGGTTGCATGCCCATGATTAGCATCAATAATGGCTTGGAGTATATGAGGATGGATGCCTGCATAGTTATCACTAGCAAAACTATAGGGATATTCTATCATTTATTGCTGTCCTGCTTTTAAGGCCATTTGTGCGGCATTACCAATATAATTTTCAGGTGTTAATGCTAAAAGCTGTGTTTTAACTGTTTCTGGTAAATCTAAGTTTTGTATAAATTGCTGGAGACTTTTTTGCGTAATAGTTTGTCCACGTGTTAAGGCTTTTAATTGCTCGTAGGGTTCGGGTAAGCCATATCGACGCATTACGGTTTGTACTGCTTCAGCTAAAACTTCCCAGTGATTATTTAAATCTTGCGTGATAATCTCTGTGTTTGTGGTTAATTTATCTAAACCTTTAGTAAGGCTTTGATAAGCAATTTGACTATATCCAATACCAACACCAATGTTACGCATTAATGTAGAGTCTACTAAATCGCGTTGCCAGCGTGAAGTTAAAAGCTGATGACTTAAAAATTGAAATAAGCTATTAGCTAACAACGCATTACCTTCAGCATTTTCAAAATCGATAGGGTTGACTTTGTGTGGCATAGTTGAAGAGCCGACTTCGCCTGATTTTAACGCTTGTCCAAAATAGCCTTGAGAGATATATCCCCAAATATCCCGTGCCAGATCGACTAAGATACTATTAAATCGTGCAATAATAGTAAAGTGTTCACTCAGATAATCATGATTTTCGATCTGCGTAGTATAGGGATTCCACATTAAATCAAGGTCTTCAACAAAACTTTGCGTAACCACTAACCAGTTAATTTCTGGATAGGCGGCAATGTGCGCATTGAAATTACCAACTGCACCGTTAATTTTGCCGCGAATATTTGCTTTATTGAAACTTTCGCGTACATTCTGTAAACGATAAGCAAAGTTGGCAAACTCTTTTCCAACCGTGGTTGGACTCGCAGATTGGCCATGGGTACGAGAGAGCATTGCTTGATGGCTAAACTCATGCGCAAAAGTTTTTAATTGTGAAATTAGCGCATCCCATGTTGGCAAAATATTTTCAGTTTTACAGGCTTGAAACATTTTTGCATAAGCTAAATTATTAATATCTTCAGACGTACATGCGAAATGAACATACTCTGTATAGGCCGATAATTCAGGGATTTCTGCCATTTTTTCTTTGAGAAAGTACTCGACCGCTTTGACATCATGATTTGTTTTAGCTTCAATATTTTTTATAGAAATTGCATCTTCAGACGAAAAGTTATCAAATAATGCTAAAAGAACTTTTTGGTTAGTATCATTTAAGACAGGCACCTCAATTATTTCTGGATGCATAGAGAGTGCTATAAACCATTGAATTTCTATTAATAGGCGATAGCGAAACAAGGCATATTCGCTAAAATAAGTTTGTAGCTTTTTAGTTTTGTTAGCATAGCGACCATCTAGTGGTGAAATAGCAAATAATGCATGATTGTTCATTTACAGTCCTAGCGCTGGGAAATTTTGACGATAAACGCATTTTAACATATTCAAGACTTACGCTAAATATACTTTTTTGGTTAAAAACATCAAAAAGGTTCAGTTATTGTTTGTACAGTTTATTTGTTAAAAAAGTCTGTTTTGTTCAGCATGAGATTTTGTATAAATCAGAGACGAGGAGGGTTGAATTTTCTGTACATGCTATCTAATATTATATAAGTTATTGTAATTTTTGATAAATACTTTTACTAATCAATATCAGTCAATCAAAAGTTAGGATTAGGTTTTGCTTCAGCACTAAGGATATTTTTATGACTAGCTTCAAAAAGATTTTTTTTCAAGCAAATTCAATTACACCTTATTTTCTTTCGGCCATTGTTTTTTATCTTATTACGTTTATTTGGCTATTAACGTTGAAAGTGATAGCGTTTCATGTCGGTCAAGTGATGGACATTGTTGGATATAGCATGATTTTTCTATTAGCCGTATTTATAGTGCAGATAGCGATTATTGCATTGAGAAGAAAGTTAAATAAACAAGGTATATCAATTATTTCTATTTTATTAACACTAACCATTATTTTCTGTGGCATTATCAATGTGGGCGTTATTGAGTTTGTAAAAACTTACCCCGATGCTCAAGTCATTAAAGCAGACGCAATTGAGAGCAAAAAAGTTTGTGATGAAAACAGAGATGATAAAGTCTATTACCTAGCAAGTGCTATTCCTACCAGTGCAACCTCTAAAAATATCGCTGTATACTGCCCTGCAAAAATTGACTCATTCTTCTTGTTACCTTCATCTGATGATGTAATGCTGAGATAATATTAGATAGCGATGTCAAGTGCTTATAGCTTAACACTTGACATCGCGCTGTTCTGGTTTGACTTGCTCAAAGATTGGCGCAAAATCACCTAAGTCTTGTGCTTGGTGAATAAGACCAATAATATCGTTTTGCATAATATCGTAAATTTCTTGGTAGCTATTAATGACATAATAGATAGGTTGTAAGATATCAATACGGTAAGGCGTACGCAGCGCTTCTAAACCATCAGCTAACGGTTTTCGTTGTGCGATATCACTCTCTAATGAATAAATGCTTTCTTCTTTTGAAGACAATATACCACCACCATAAATACGTAGCCCATTTAAGGTGTTGATTAAGCCAAATTCAACTGTAAACCAGTAAAATCTTGCTAAATATTCACGATCAGTTTCAGAGGCATTTAAAGCGATTTTTCCATAATTTTGCATAAAATCAGCATAGACAGTATCGGTAAGCATGGGGCAATGCCCAAAAAACTCATGCACAATATCAGGCTCTTGTAAATAATCTAGTTCATCACGTGAGCGAATAAATGCGGCTGCAGGAAAGATGCGTTCAGCTAATAATGAAAAAAATTCATCCGCTGGAATAATGGCTTCAACGGGCTTTACCCGCCAGCCAGTTGTTTTTTTTAAGGCTGAATTCATTTCTAAACATTGGGGAATGTGATCGGCTGACATTTCAAGTGAGGCTAAGCCAAGGATGAACTCATTGCACGCTCGATTTTTTACAATGTCCATTTGACGGTTGAACAATAATGCCCAAATAGCATTTTCTTCTTGAGTATAATGAATCAAACCTTGTTCATTAGGTGTTTTTGCTGTGTATTTACTTTGAAATTTCATGAATGATAACCGTTGAGTTGATTATTCGTTTTTGTTAGATTTTATGCGAGTGGAGAGCAAAGCGCAAATAATCGGAGTAAAATAAATCAATCGATTGCTCGAAAAGGTGACTCATGCTAAGATATGCGTAAAATTTACTCAATCATTAAAATAAAAGAGTACACAAATGAGTTTTGACCAAGAATTAAGTATTAATGAAAGATTTATACAATTATGCGAAGAAATTAGCTCAAAAATTGAGGATTATTCAGCGGTTAACACTAAATATGCTGAGGATTATTCAGCGGTTAACACTAAATATGCTCTTTTTTCACCACTGACAACAAGTGAAGATTATCAATTAAAAAATCAATTTTTTATCCTGTTAACGAGATTAGCGCTTGGGAACTCTGATATTAAATTTAACAATTTTAAATTTGGTTTGACAATTGGTTTGACACTATCTTGATTTTAAAAAGCCATTACAGTAAAATGTCGAAAAAAACAGTTGTATACTATCTATGAACGATAAAAAAGAAGAATCGGAGTTTAAGCAATTTTTACTTGACGTTTGTAATGTGGTCTTTTTAGAATCTACTGTTCTTAAGCATATGAGGCCAAGCCAAACTGATTTCGATATTATTGTAAGAAATAAATTTAAACTTTCATTGTTAAAGGCTATCTATGAAAATAATTTAACAGATTTAGAAGAAATCTTACCCCATGTTTGCATTAGCTCTCAGAAAACCTTTTATGTACAGTGTGTTCTTTACAAAAAATGTAGGGATATAATCGATGGCTCTGAACAACATGTCAACAATGCTATAATTTTTTATTTAATATTAAAAAAGATTAATCCCCTAATTTTACCAGAATATTTAACAACCCTCCTAGAAAACCTTAGCTCCTTTGTGCCTACAGATACTGTTAAGGATAATAATTACTTAAAGCATAAGAGGGATATGTATCTTGTAACGAAAAACATTATTGACGAACATTCATGTTTACCAAAAGAATTGAACATTTTTATAAAAGAACATTTTTCGCTAGCAATGTATTCATTCAAATTTACGTTGGCATGGCCTATTTTAACGCAACTGTTAATAATAGAAGAAAAAATGTTCATGTTTGCCAAAAATATTCTAGATGAGATTAATTTAAAACTTATATACGGAAGGCTAGAGTTAAGCGACGTTGAAAATGGATCCTTAAATTCGATAAAAGACATATTAGCCCCACTGAATAAAGAAAGTTGCGCAAAACAAGAGCAGTCTTATCAACCTCAAAGACGTCGGCTTTCTTCTTCCTCAAATACTCGTGCAAAAATGGGACAATCTCACCAATCTAAAAGAGATTGGTTTTTTTCTTATTCAGATACTAATGATGCTGAGTCTTCATTTCCTTATGGCGTAGAACCCGATCTTTGTTTAATAAGCTAAAATATAACAGTATGCTAACTTCATAGGTATCACACTATGAAAATAATCATTATCGGTGGCACAGGTACAATTGGACAAGCAGTCATTGAGGAACTGAGTACAAGACATGAAATTATTTGTGTTGGAAAAAATCGTGGGGATATTCAAGTCAACATTGCTGACTTAGCTTTTATTCAAGCCATGTATGCACAAGTTAAATCATTTGATGCTGTTGTGTTAACCACCGGTAAAGTTCACTTTGCCAACCTAAAACGAATGCAAGCAAAAGACTATGCTATTGGCTTAAATAACAAATTAATGTTGTTTTGGCGGACTTAAATAAAATAAACCCAAATGGCGGTTTACCTTAACTAGTGGGATCATTAACCGCGACCAGATTCCCCATGGTTCATCTGCAGCCATGGTCAATGGTGCGCTAGATGCCTTTGTTAAAAGTGCCGCCATTGAAATGCCTCATGGCATAAGAATTAATTGTGTTAGCCCAACTGTCGTTACTGAGTTACTAGAAAAATATATCTGCTATTACTTGGGGACTTGGTTTTATAAACACTTGATTAGCATGTGTGGCTTGTAATTGTGCGATTAACCAGGGTTGTCTTACCCCTGCACGAGCAATCATAACACCGGCAACAACCTGTTGCTAACATTTTATCAAGTGAAACTTGGCGGGTAATATCACCATTGCCGATTACGGGGATATCTAACACCGACACAAAAAATGCAATATCATCATAGCGGCACGGGTTTCGTAACCTTCGCGTCAGTGCCGTTCATGCACCACTAAAAAAGCAGCACCGGCATCAGCGACCACGCTAGCAACTTGCGCATTAAAACTATCATCACTTTGACTTCGCCCCGAATTTTGAGTGAAGCCGGCACATGTGTATTTTCGTTCATTGCCTTAATTAAAGCATACATTTTTTGTGGTTCGGATAATAATTTTGAACCCGTATTTTTACTGCGAATTTTCTTTTTAGGACAGCCACAATTTAAATCAATCAAATCCGCACTCATATCCGTCACGATTTGAGTGGCTTTAGCTACTATCATCGGTTCATGACCACTTAATTGTATTGATAAACATTTTTCAATTGAAGATTTATGGATAAAACGTCGCTGAATAAAATCAGAATCATGAAAAATGGTTTTACATGATATCATTTCAGTACTCACAAAAGTTGGCTTGCTATATTGTCACACTAATTCTCGAAAAGGTGTGCTGCTAAAGCCTGCAAGTGATCCTTGAATAAAACTGATATTTTTATCAAATAATGCATTACGATATAAGACTTTCTTTCATTTAATATATTCTGGTACTTTTATCACGCAATGTTTAGTAGAAAACCCTAAAGTGTTTCAACAGGATAATTGCTTTATGTAGAAAATAAAAGTGAATTTGCATACATGGTAGAGTAAAATTAGGTTTAACTGTAGGTTATCTGGTATAATTCGGCATAAATTTGCACAGCAAATAAATCGAATATTAAAAATAATAAAGACGCAATAAGGATTTGCATTGTATGACAGACAAACCAAAAGCTGCTTTAGAAGCATTAAGTTGGCAAGAAGCAAGAAAATACGTACTTCCTGTTAATCCAGGACTGGCGCAAGCTATTGATCAAATTAACCCTTCAAATGATTATAAATTATATCGAATTAAATACCCCTATGGTGCAACTATTGTACAAAATGGTGTCTTTCACTTACCAACAATAGATGGACGTGTTTTACCAATCCGAGGTTCTGGTTTTGATGAGGCATTGGTACATCAGTTGAGTTACTATAAAGGGGTTGCGACGAGTTTAGTCACAAGAAACTCCGCTGAATTATTTGTGAGTCAAGACGATAGAATCATTCCTTTCAGTATGTTGCAAGAAGGGCGAATTTTTGGTTTGTGGCGTGTATTAGATTCTTTAACACATTCTTGGCATATCGAGCACATATGGAATATTAATGCAGGCGCCCGTTCGCTAGTGATGTTACCAAAAATTACCGATAGTATTGGTTATATGCGCTTAAAAAAAGAGTTTGGGATTAAAACCATAGTGCCCAAAAAATTGCAACAGCAATGGCATGTATTTAAAGTGCTTGCAAATCACTCAGCAGTTGCTAACGAATGGCATGTTGAATTACTTTGTTTTCCTCGAACATGGTTTGAAGCGTCAACTAAAGATCCTAGTTGGTTATATTTTAAAAATTATTTATTACAAACGGCATGGGAAGGGACAGAGTATTGGCGTAATCAAGCAACTTTTGAGTTTTTATTTTCATGTTTACAACAAACAAGAAACTTAAAACCTAATCCTTATCTTGCCGATACCGTTAAACATCTTATTGCAACCAGTTCTGGCGCAGTGCCAAGCTTTGTTTTAGCTAATGATGAGTCTGCCGCCCCCATCGATGCATTACAAAAAGTTTTTTTAGAGGTTTATGGATTAAAATCTTATGCGCCATTAATGATGCATTTAAAACATATGTATCATAATCATACTGAATTAAGTTATTACTCCTTACAGTATCCGACAACCTTAGAATTTTCTCCCAAGTCTCGTAGCTTATCGAGTAATATGGTTGATTTGCATGAAATAAAATACATCATGGATAAATATTTAAATGCGGTCTTAGATGGTTCATTGCCTTTAGATAATGCAGCATTTAAATATTTTGCTGAGCGCGTTAATTTTAAGTATTATCATACTGAAGCTGATATACTGGGTGAAGTTGAGGCTAGTAAGTCTATTTTATCAAATGATATGTCAATGCAACAGCAAATGCAGCGTTTTGTTGGGCGAGGGTTTCCTGAATCAGCCCCATTTTTTAAAGGCTGCGTTGGTTTAGATTTTCAAGAGTAACACTTTTTAATTTTTAAGAATGGTTAGTTTTATAAACGCGGTGGTTTTTTTATCATCTTTCAAATGAGCGCACAGCAGATGAGATGGTTATCTAAAGTTAATAAGTTTATTGTACTTGCCATCGTATTGACAGTTGGTTTTGCTGATGAAACCTAACTAAATTTAGCTGACTTTAGAGTAACTTGTGCATATTAATACTTTACATTTTTATATGCTGAAAAAAAATAGATATGTAGTGCAGCAGTGAGAATAACCAGTAATGAAAATACAAGGGCAAGAAATTTAAAATATTGAGGAAAGGTTATCATTGCAATAAAAAAAATAAATGCCTCAGCTCTTTCTATCAAGCCTTCGCTATAAAGAAAACTTTTTTCTTTAGCTGACTCATTTTGATCTTTAAATAAACTAACAACTAAGAAACAGGTAATACAAACTAAAATGCTTGCAATCATCAACATTGTATATAAATGACGTGTGTTGGGTGCGTAAAAATACAATCCAAATATAATTGCAATTTCAACAATACGATCGCTAACAATATCGTAGATACAGCCTAAGTCAGTTTGCTGTTTAGTCAGCGTTGCTAATTGGCCATCTAATGTATCTGCATAGCCAGATAACAACAGAGTAATAATTCCAAGGAAGGGTTGATGAAAAGCAATCGTAAAACCCGCTATTAATCCAAATAAAACCCCAAAAAAAGTTACTGTATTAGGTGTTACCTTTCTGGGAATTAGCACCGATTTGACTATCGGTGCTACCAGAAATTTTGTGTAATTTGGCTTTAATAGACGTTCAAGCACTTAATTTACTTCGCGAGCTCACGTAATACGTATTGCAAGATACCACCATTGTGATAGTACTCTACTTCTTGCTCTGTATCAATTCGACAAAGTAAGATCACTTGTTTTTCTGTGCCATCTTTATATTTTATAGTTGCCTCAATCTCTTTACGAGGCGCAAGCTGAGCAATATTTTTAATGCTTACAGTTTCGCTACCATCAAGCGATAACGTTTTTCTCGTCTCGCCATTGGTAAATTCTAACGGTAATACACCCATGCCCACTAGATTTGAGCGATGTATACGTTCAAAGCTTTCAGCGATTACCGCTTTAACGCCTAACAAAATAGTGCCCTTAGCTGCCCAGTCTCGTGATGAACCAGTACCATACTCTTTACCTGCAATAACAACTAAAGATTTGTTGTCCGCTTTATATTTCATTGCAGCATCGTAAATCGACATTACTTCTTGATTTGGAATATACGTTGTATATCCGCCTTCTGTACCAGGTGCCATTTCATTGCGTATACGAATATTTGCAAAGGTTCCTCGCATCATCACTTCGTGGTTACCACGACGAGAGCCATAAGAATTAAAATCCTTTATTGCAACACCATGTTCTTGTAAGTATTTACCAGCTGGGCTGTCTGCTTTGATAGAACCAGCAGGAGAGATATGATCGGTCGTGATACTATCGCCTAATAGGGCAAGTATATTAGCGTTTAATATATCATCTGCTTTTTCTACTTGTTTTGTCATACCTTCAAAATAAGGTGGATTTTGAATGTAAGTAGACGATGCATTCCAACTGTAGGTTTCACCACCTGGAATTTGGATTGCTTGCCATTCATCATCACCCGTAAATACATCAGCATATTCTTTACTAAACATTTCATGATTAACAGCATGAGCAACTTCTTGTGCAACTTCGTGATTGCTTGGCCAAATATCTTTAAGATATACGGCATTGCCATTTTTATCTTCGCCAATAGGATCTTGATGTAAATTAATACGAGTAGTACCCGCTAATGCAAAAGCAACCACTAAGGGTGGCGAGGCAAGCCAGTTTGTTTGTACTAAAGGATGTACTCGTCCCTCAAAGTTACGGTTACCAGATAGTACAGAAGCGACTGTCAAATTATTGTCACTAATTGTTTTTTCAATTGGCTCAGGCAGCGGACCAGAGTTACCAATACAGGTTGTACAACCATAACCAACTAAATTGAAACCTAATTTGTCCAAATAGTCTTGTAAGTTTGCTTTTTTCAGATAATCAGTTACAACTTTCGAACCAGGGGCAAGAGAACTTTTTACCCAAGGTTTACGCATTAAGCCTTTTTCAACTGCTTTTTTAGCGACCAAACCTGCTGCAATTAATACGCTAGGATTAGAGGTATTTGTACAACTTGTAATTGCTGCAATAACGACATCTCCTGCATGCAATGCATAATCTTTTTGCGCGACAGGGAAGCTTGCATTGATTTCACCTTCTGGATTTAGCGCTTTAAAAGCATTATCAAACCCATTTTTCATATCTGTTAAAGCAACACGATCTTGAGGTCTTTTTGGTCCTGCTAAAGATGGCACAACAGTTGATAAATCTAAATCTAAAATATCAGTAAATACCGGTTCTGGGCTATTTGCATCACGCCATAGACCCTGTGCTTTGCAATAAGCTTCCACAGTTGCAATGGTTTGTTCATCACGACCAGATAAACGCATGTAAGTTAAAGTTTCTTTATCAACAGGGAAAAAGCCACAAGTTGCGCCATACTCAGGTGCCATGTTAGCAATTGTCGCCCTATCAGCGAGAGGTAATTCATTTAATCCGCTACCAAAAAATTCTACAAATTTACCTACAACACCACGTTTTCTCAGCATTTCAGTAATTGTTAAAACAAGATCTGTTGCTACAATTCCTTCTTTTAATTGGCCTGTTAACCTGACACCGATAACTTCAGGAATCATCATTGAAATAGGTTGCCCAAGCATGGCAGCTTCCGCTTCAATACCACCAACGCCCCAACCTAAAACACCTAAACCGTTAATCATTGTCGTGTGACTATCTGTTCCAACAACAGTATCCGGATAAAGTACGGTTTCGCCCGCTTGATTTTGGCGTTGCCAAACCGCTTTTGCTAAATATTCCAAGTTAACTTGATGGCAAATACCAGTACCAGGTGGTACAACACGAAAATCTTCGAACGCTTTTTTACCCCATTTTAAGAACTCATAACGCTGTGCATTACGCTCCATTTCTAATGAAACATTTGTGTTAAAAGCCTTAGGACTAGCGAAGCTATCAACTTGTACAGAGTGGTCAATAACTAAATCAACTGGAATTAATGGATTAATTTTATCAGCATTTCCACCTAATGCTTTCATCGCATCGCGCATTGCTGCTAAGTCAACAACAGCAGGTACGCCAGTGAAGTCTTGCATCAATACCCTCGCTGGACGATAAGAAATTTCATGCGTTGATGTTTTATTTTCTACCCACTTAGCGACTGCTTTAATATCAGTTTCGGTGACAGTTTTATTGTCAAGATTGCGTAATAAATTTTCAAGTAAAACTTTTAATGAGAAAGGTAAGCTTGAAAATTGACCAAGTCCAGTTTTTTCAGCTTCAGGAATACTAAAATATTGATATTTTTTACTATTCACCGTAAGTGTTTGTTGAATTTGATCGGACATGTGATACTCCTTGCGTAAGACCTGTAGAAATTTTCAGTAATTCTAGCATAAGCTTGTACGAATTCCCAAGCAGAAAACCCAAAGATAGAAGCTTTAAGGGTAATACATAATATTGATGTTAGATAAGTTTCTAGGGTAAAATGACCAATCAACAGGATTTAGTGAGTCTAGAGAGGCGTGTGGTGAAAATCTCAAAAATACTTTTGCTATTAATGTGCATTGTCTTTGCAAAAGTCTGCTTTGCGATTGATGATAACATGCTTTATACCGCGTTTATTCCTGTTTCATCACAGTCTTCTAATGATAGGGCGCAAGTTTTACCGCAAGCATTAGCGCAAGTACTCATTAAAGTGAGCGGGAATCGTTCAGTAACGAGCTTGCCACGAGTGCAGGATGAATTATCAAATGCAACACAGTTGGTACAAGCTTATCGCTATCAAAAACGTGCTACATCTGGGGATCATGCATATGAATTAATTGTTGATTTTGATAAGAATAGCGTGGATCGTATTTTAAAAACAAATCATCAAGCAATTTGGGGAAATGATCGCCCACAACTGTTATTTTGGGTGGCCGAACAAGAAAGTGATCAACCTGCATTATTAGGCAATGACATTGATACACATATTTTTGATGTGATTAAAACGACTGCACAATTACGAGGAATACCAATCACCAGTCCACTATATGATTTGAATGATCTTTCTGAGCTTTCAGCACAAGATATCATTAAACAAAATGAACCTAATATTTTGAGTGCTTCACAGCGTTATCCGCATAATGGTGTTGTAACTTTAGTTTTATTAAAAAATGATGGACGCTGGCATGGAAAGTTTGTTTTAGATATTAACGGTAGTCAAATACAATTTAGTAAATCTGGAGATACGACAACAAAAGTTATTAATGCGGGTATCAATCAGTTAGCAGACGATTTGGCTGCGCAGTATTCAGTTTTAGCAATTAACCACGAGACGGGGCATACGTATCAAATTGAAATCTATGGTGTGAAATCAGCAGATGATTTTATGAAAGTAAATCAATATTTAAAACACTTAACGTCGGTACAATCCGTAACTGTTCAACAAGTTTATCCTGACCATGTGATTTTTTCTATACAAATTTCGGGAGATAAACAGTTACTGACTCAGGCAATTGCAATTGATAACGTGTTGTTACCAGAAACAAGCATAAATACAAATAATACTGAAATGTTAGTGTACCGAGTAAAATCAGCATGAGACCGGAATATATACCAAATATTATTACGATCTTACGCTTAGGATTAATTTTACCTATTATTATCACCCTAATTTTAGCTAAATATCGCATTGCATTTTTATTATTTTTTATTGCTGGAATGACTGATGCCGTGGATGGGTATTTGGCAAGGCGTTTTCATTGGATTAGTCGATGGGGTGCAATGGTTGACCCCATCGCAGATAAATTTTTGATGGTATTAACTTTTTTAACCTTAGGTTATATCCATGCAATACCTCTGTGGTTATTATTAACCGTTGTGATTAGAGACATTGTAATTATTGCTGGCGGTGTTGCTTATCACTTTGTTATTGGTGTTTATGAATTTAAGCCAACACTCATCAGTAAATGTAATACTTTTTTACAAATCATTTTTGTCATTTTAATCATGTTTCAATTAGCATTTACTGTGATTCCTTTATTTATTATTAACTTATTGATGCATTTAGTGTTTATAACGAGTGTTATTAGTTTAATTGATTATGTTTTTGTTTGGGGAATGAAAGCATGGAGAATAGGAAAAAATAATGAATAACTCTAGGCAATGGTTTTATTTAGCTGCAATGCTATTTTCTTTAGTATTTTTATATTTCCTTGGTGACGTATTGGTACCATTTTTAGTGGCAGCATTGATTGCTTATTTAACAAATCCTTTAACGAATATACTTGTTAAGTGGCGGATACCAAGGGTACTTGCTGTTATTTTTGTATTTATAATTTTACTTGTTTTTATTTCTATATTTTTATTAATTTTCATTCCTATCTTTGAGCGTCAAGTTAGTTTGTTATTTAGTAAGATTCCACAAATGCTTGATTGGATACAATCTACATTATTGCCCTGGATTAACTCTCGTTTTCATGTCTCAGAAAAAATTGAAATGAAAGATTTCTCAAGTATGCTTTCAGAAAACTGGGCTCAAACGAGTGATATTGTAAAATCAACCTTAAAAGTGGTCACTCATTCAGGATTTGCGTTTTTTGCATGGATGACAAACTTATTGTTAATTCCTGTGGTTTTATTTTATTTGCTAAGAGATTGGCCCAAAATAGTCTCTGGATTTCATGGTTTACTACCTCGTACCATAGAGCCAACTGTCACTAAGCTTGTTAAGCAATGTAATGAAGTTTTAGGTGCTTTTCTACGAGGACAATTGATGGTTATGATTGCGCTTGGCATTCTATACTCCATAGGTTTAGCCTTTGTTGGATTAGATACTGCGCTTGTTATCGGAATGATTGCGGGTTTAGTTAGTATTGTACCATATTTAGGATTTATTGTGGGGATAGCTTCTGCGAGCATTGCTGCTTTTTTTCAGTTTCATGATTTTTGGCATGTATTTGGTGTGGCTTTAGTTTTTATTGTGGCACAAAGTATAGAAGGTTCTTTTTTAACACCGTTATTAGTTGGTGACAAGGTGGGTGTACATCCTGTTATTATTATTTTTGCAATTTTAGCTGGAGGTAAGTTGTTTGGTTTTGTTGGGGTTTTACTGGCAATACCTGTAACTGCTATTTTAATGGTTTTATTGCGTTATTTTAAATCGCAATATTTGAAAAGTTCACTTTATAGCTGAGGATGCATAGTGCCTAAACAATTGACATTAGCGGGTATTCGATTACAAGATAATGCAACCTTTGAAAATTTTTATGCAAAGCAAAATCAACAAGTCTTTGCTTTTTTGCATGATTTGTTTCTTAGTGATGAAAATTATACCTATCTTTGGGGAAATACGGGGGCTGGTTGTAGCCATTTATTACAAGCAAGCTGTCACAATGCGCATGATTTAAATAAACAAGCAATGTATTTACCATTAAAGGAGTTTATTCATTTAACACCTGATGTTTTTGAGAATCTTGAGATAATGGATTTAGTAGCAATCGATGATATTCAATGTGTTGCTGGCAAAGCTAATTGGGAAGAGGCGCTTTTTCATTTATTTAATCGCTTACGTGCAAATAAATGTTATTTAATTATTGGTGCTAATACACCACCCAATTCGCTTAATATTTTATTGCCTGATTTATTATCTCGTTTAACATGGGGCATTACTTTTAAACTAAATGGTTTAATAGATGATGATAAAGTTGCAGCATTGTGTATGCGAGCAACGCATCGTGGTATGCACATGCCAGAAGAGGTGGCAAATTATCTTTTGCGCCATTATTCGCGAACAACTAGCCATTTATTTACAGCACTTGATAAATTAGATTTAGCTTCTTTGGCGCAGCAAAGAAAGCTAACAATACCTTTCGTAAAACAAGTTTTAAGCTGATAACGATTGTACGATTTTTGCTAGGCGACGACCAAGACAGAGTGCAATTTTTTTCTCGTCATCACTTATTGGATTATTATTATCAGAGCCAGCAACATGAGATGCACCATAAGGTGTTCCACCAGTATTTGTTGCTACTAGGGCGGGTTCAGTGTAAGGCACACCAACTATCATCATACCATGGTGTAATAATGGCAGCATCATGGACGTGAGTGTTGTTTCTTGACCACCATGAAGGCTAGATGTGGAAGTAAATACAGCAGCGGGTTTGTTGACTAATGTCCCATTTAGCCAAAGTCCTGAAGTTGTTTCTAAAAAATGTTTCAATGGTGCGGCCATATTACCAAAGCGAGTTGGACTACCAAGCGCTAATCCTGCACATTGCGCTAAGTCATCTAATGTCACAAATGGAGCACCCACTTCAGGAATATTACTTTCTGTTGCTTCGCAATTTTGAGAAACATTTGGCACAGTTCTTAGACGTGCTTCAAGTCCAGATTCTTCGATACCCCGTGCTATTAGTTCTGCTAATTTTCGTGTTGCACCATGGCGAGAATAATAAAGTACGAGAATATACGACATGTTAATAACTCCATGCTCAAACGGGATTGATATAAGACATAAGTATTATATAGTTAGAGATACTTTTTAAGCAAGTTTCTAATTTTATTTTGTTAAAACGCTGCATTTCTAATATACTCAAATAATACATTTACAATTAAATTTAACAAGGAAGATCAATGCAAGCGTACAAAAAAGCCTTTACATTAACTGAATTAATGGCAACGTTAGCAATTGTTGCTATTTTAGCAGCCGTTGGCATTCCAAGTTATTTAAGTTATACCAAAAAAGCACGTTTTTCCGAAGTCATCAGTGCAACAACTGCAGTGAAAGTAAGTATTGAACACTGCTATAATACAATCGGAAGTTTTGTAGGATGTAATAACGATAAATTTGGTATTCCTCCGGCAGTTGTTAATGGTGAAAATGCTGTTCAATCGTTAGTGGTTGAAAATGGAAAAATTACGGTAACACCAAATCCTAATCATGGCTTAAAAATTACAGATCTTTATATACTAACACCAAGTATTGGTAATGATCATATGATTCAGTGGAAAGCATCTGGTGAGGGTGCAGAGCAATACGCTATAACTGATAAAAATTAAATACAAGAGGTTTTTTTGGCTAAACACTTTTTTTCTAAAAATAAATATTTTTTGTTTTTAAAAGCATTGCTTCATCGTTTCTCGATGGATGGTTGTATGTATCGTGCATCAGCATTGACATTGACATCGCTATTGTCAGTTGTACCCTTAATGCTTGTCACAGTTTCTGTCTTAGCTGCATTTCCAGTATTTGCTAAATTTGGCGATGGGATACAAACTTTTATTTTTAATAATTTTGTGCCAGCCTCTGGTCAAGTTGTACAAGAATATTTAAATGGTTTTGTGAGTAAGGCTGGTCAATTATCATTAATTGGTATCGGCGTTTTACTTGTTACTGCCGTTTTAATGTTGTTTAACATTGAGCAAGCATTTAATGTTATTTGGCGTGTTGAAACCAGACGCAAAGGATTAGTTGCTTTTCTTTTATATTGGGCAATTCTTACGTTATCGCCGTTACTATTAGGATTTAGCTTAGCAACTAGTAGTTATATTATTTCTTTACCGCTTATCGCAGATACTGCAACTAAATTTGGTCTTATGGCAATTTTGCTAGGATTTTTACCTTTTGTATTAGCTGTGTTTGCATTTATGATTTTGTATGTTGCAATTCCTAATTGTCGCGTGCCGTTAAAAGACGGGTTTATTAGCGCCGTAATAACCGCAGTTTTATTTGAATTAGCCAAGTATGGTTTTACATTTTACATCAAAAGTTTTAATAGCTACGAAATTTTATATGGTGCATTGGCGGCGTTACCTATGTTCTTGTTGTGGGTTTATTTATCATGGATCATAATATTATTTGGGGCAGAATTATGTCATAGTTTAACTTATCGATTAAGTGAGTCTTCACATCGCAAGTTAGATGCATTTACACACGCCTACTTATGGTTAGGCTATTTGTGGATTGGCCAAAAAGCTCAAAAAAGTTTAACCTTAGCTGAATTGGTGAAATTAGATCAATCTGGTTACATGGTTGATCCTGAGCATCAAATTCAGGCTTTAATTCAAGCAAAATTAGTTCGCAAGACCTCTGGTGGTCGATATGTTTTAGGCGTAGATTTACATGCGCTTGAGTTTTGGGCATTAGTGCGAACTTTACCTTGGAAAGTTCCTGAAAAAATGACGAGCACAAAACAACATCCATGGCTTGATAATTTGAGCAATGTTATAGAAAAAATTAATATGCACAAGCAAGCGCATAATCCTAAATTAACAGAGTTTTATACCTAAAGCTGGCTTTATAATCTATAAATACTTTATTTTTCAACGGTAATAATTTTTTAACAACATTGAACAAGTTATTCTGAATCTTTAGTAATTAGTCCAAGTATTTTCTTTTTTCATTAATGCAATAATAGTTGCACCTATTTCTTCAATTGAACGATTCGAAGTATCTAAATAAGGTAGTTGTTCTTTGATAAAAATAGCTTCTGCGCCTTGCGTTTCATGTCGACATTGTCTTAGTTGCGCATAATGACTATCAGGGCGGCGCTTTTGCCGTACTTGATGTAATCTATCAGGCGCTATTGTTAAACCAATAATTTTATTTTTAAAGTTTCTAAGGGCTGGAGGTAATATACCTGCATCAACTTCATCTTCATCCAAAGGATAATTAGCAACTTGTAGTCCAAAGTGTAAGGCGAGATATAAGCTTGTTGGGGTTTTTCCACAACGGGATACACCCACTAAAATTAAGTCTGCTTCGTGATAAGTTTGTGTTGCAAGTCCATCATCGCTATTCAGTGTAAAGTTCACCGCATCGATGCGATGATGATATTGATCATAGTTCTTGACACCATGGGTTAATCCCATATCATGTGAAGACTTAACGCCAAGTGCTGTTTCAATGGGTTGAATAAAAGTATTTAATATATCCATAAATACTGCATCAGCTTTAGAAATAATAGCTAAGACATCTGCGTTTACAATGGTAGCAAAAATAAAAATACAGGTATCTTTTTGCACGGCCAGTTTATTGAGTTTGGTTAACACGGCTTCAGCTTTTATTTTATCTTCAACAAAAGATATAGTACTTTTTTCAAATTTTGTGTTTTTAAATTGCGTCAATAAACTGTTGCCTAATGTTGCAGCGGTAACCCCCGTGCCATCTGAAACAAAAAATGCATAATATTTAGTCATGTACGTTAAATTAATCCCTGTTCATTGTAAGTCTGGTTATTTTGGCATGAGTTGCGATACAATAACAGACATACAGTCATACTGAAACAAGTAAGCATCAGGAGAACAAGTAATGAGCAAAAATTTATTATGGTTTCAGGAAGTTGAATTAGCACAAATAGAACAAGTTGGTGGTAAAAATGCTTCTTTGGGTGAAATGATTCAACACATGGCCAAAATGGGTGTAAACGTGCCTGGAGGCTTTGCAACTACAGCTGATGCATATCGTGAATTTATGGCACAAAACCAATTAAATGAAAAAATTTATACAGCCTTAGATACCTTGGATATTGATGATTTAAATGCATTAGCAGCTACCGGAAAATCAATACGTCAGGCAGTACTCAACGGCACATTTTCAGATGAGTTTATCCAAGATATTACACAAGCATGGCAAGTTCTCAGTCAAAATGCACCTGAAGATTTTGCTGTTGCAGTTCGATCCTCTGCAACAGCTGAAGATTTGCCCGATGCATCATTTGCAGGTCAGCAGGAAACTTTTTTAAATGTGCGAGGTTTAGATAGCGTATTGGCGGCCATGAAACAAGTTTTTGCCTCGCTATTTACTGATAGGGCAATTAGTTATCGTGTGCATCAAAACTTTGATCATCGCCATGTGGCATTATCTGTTGGTATTCAAAAAATGGTGCGTAGTGATAAAGGTGCCAGTGGCGTAGCTTTTTCTATTGATACTGAATCTGGATTTAGTGATGTTGTTTTTATTACTTCAAGCTTGGGTTTAGGTGAGCTAGTTGTACAAGGTGCTGTTAATCCTGATGAATTTTATGTTTATAAAAAAAGTTTAGCAAATAATCAGCCTGCAATATTGCGCCGACATTTGGGCAGTAAAAAACAAAAAATGATTTACGGGGAAGCAAGTCAGCTCTCATCAAGTCTAAAAACAATTGATACCACTTTACAAGAGCAACAGCAGTTTAGTTTGACAGATGAAGATATAACTATTTTAGCAAAAAAAATTGTATTGATTGAAGCGCATTACGGTCGACCAATGGATGTTGAATGGGCAAAAGATGGATTAACAGGTGAAATATATATTGTACAAGCAAGACCTGAAACAGTAAGAAGTCAAGATGATTTAAATATAATTGAACGATTTAAAGTAAAACAACGTGGAAAAATTATTGCTCAAGGACGCAGTATTGGACAACGTATTGGTCAAGGCACTGCACGCATCGTTAAATCAGTCAATGATATTGATAAAGTTCAAGCTGGTGATGTGCTTGTGACAGATATGACTGACCCTGATTGGGAACCGGTTATGAAAAAAGCGGCAGCAATTGTGACAAATCGTGGTGGACGTACATGTCATGCTGCAATTATCGCAAGAGAGTTAGGTGTACCAGCAGTTGTTGGGTGTGGCGATGCAACTAAAACTGTGATGGAAGGGGCGTTAACAACAGTATCATGTGCGGAAGGTGATACAGGTTATGTTTATCATGGTGAGGTTGATTATGCTCATGAACAAATTAACATAGAAAAAATGCCTGAGCTTCCATTTAATATTTCAATGAACGTTGCAACACCTGATAGAGCATTTGCATTTAGAAATATTCCTAACAAGGGCGTTGGACTTGCGCGACTTGAATTTATTATTAGTAATATGATTGGCATACATCCCAAGGCGCTATTAAATTTTGACAAATTACCACTTGAAATTAAAAGTGCTATTCAAGAAAAAATTCATGCTTACGCTTCACCTGTAGATTATTATATTCAAAAATTAGCAGAGGGAATTAGCATGTTAGGAGCAGCATTTGCACCCAATAAAGTTATTGTACGTATGTCTGACTTTAAATCGAATGAATATGCAAATTTACTTGGAGGAAATCAATACGAGCCTAATGAAGAAAATCCAATGTTAGGGTTTCGTGGTGCTTCCAGATATGTTTCTCAAAATTTTAAAGATTGTTTTGCTTTAGAATGTCAAGCGATTAAATATGTGCGTGAAGAAATGGGTATTAATAATATTGAAATTATGATTCCTTTCGTTCGCACAGTCAATGAAGCTAAAGCTGTTATTGATGTATTGGCTGAAAATGGTTTGCGTCGTGGCGAACATGGCTTACGTGTTATTATGATGTGTGAAATTCCAGCAAACGCCTTATTAGCTGATGAGTTTTTGGTATATTTTGACGGTTTTTCAATTGGATCTAATGATTTAACTCAATTAACTTTAGGTCTTGATCGAGACTCAGCGCTGGTTGCTAGTCAATTTGATGAACGAAATCCTGCTGTTAAGAAATTATTATCATTAGCTATTCAAGCTTGTAATAAACAAAATAAGTATATTGGTATTTGCGGCCAAGGTCCATCAGATTATCCTGATTTAGCACGCTGGTTAATGGAGCAGGGTATTAATGCCGTTTCATTAAACCCTGACTCTGTACTAGAAACTTGGCTGTATTTAGCGGGTTTTGAAAATAACAAAAAATAATTTTGCCTCTTTACTTGATTTAGCAGTAAAACGATTCAATACCTTATTTACAAATTTGAGTGTGTTGAATCGTTTAACATCTAAATTGTACACTTGGTTTACTATCATCGCTGAGTTCATCGCTTCTAATTATTTGAGCAAATTCCATTCCCAATACTAATGGTTTTGTTACTTGTGCGACAGGGGAGTCTTTTTCAAGTTCTTCAATTTCTGATATAAATTTTTTATTAAATTTAGAATTCTGTTTTAAAAGTTCATTGATAGTAGAGATTTTGCTTTGACCTACTCCCATTCTGATTGCTTCTTTTATTCTTGCTGTTGGACTTTTTAGCTTAATTAGGTTATTAAATTTTTTTTCTAGCTCACTCTCTTTTAAATTTCTTAACTCAGGAGGAAGATTAACTGCAATTACTTCTGGAACTATTTGTATTTCATTGTTTGGCATATTATTTTTTTTTATAATTGTTTCGATAATTTGTAGTTTAAGAATGTTTTCTTAGGAAATATAATGCGTATTTATGCTTGTTTTTAGTCATCAGTATTTTTATATTATTAGAGATAAAAAAACATACCATATCTATAAGCAAATATGGCATGCTTCATTACGTTAGCTCTAAACTTGATAAGCATTTAAGCATTTAAGCATTTAAGCATTTAAGCATTTAAGCATTTAAGCGTTTTTAAATTTGTACTTGTACCGGAAATGAATGGTTCTTAGGATTACGGTTATCAGCAAAAGATGAATGCATATGTGCTATTTTCCATGAGCCGTTTTCTTTTGTTATATAAATAGAGCCACGTAAATTATCGAAACTAAAATTTTGATTATTAACAGTGAGATTAGCACGTGCAAATACCGTACACCATGAAGCATCAAGTGGTGCAGGGAGAAATTCAATAATTTCAATTGCTGCTTTGTCAGATTGAGCCCAATCACGATTTAACTGTGCTTTTATAGCCTCAATTCCATATCTAGATTCATTCATAGCGCTACCTAGCATATAACTTTCTTTACTAAATAGGGATAGTAATTTATCCATATTGCGTTGTTGATAATAATCACAAAATTTTTTAATTAAAATTTTAGCAATTTCACTATTTGGTTTTAGCATTGTTTCCCCCTTAAATATCATTACCTCAATACGGTTTTTAATATTATATTTTGTTATATTTAAACGCTTTTCAGCGTACAATAACTAATAATTATTTATCTTAGCGTGTTCAACCATAAACAAGCAGTTTATTAAAATTTCGTATTTTGAAAAAAATATTATAGGTAAATCATCATTAAGGTTCTGTCCGTGATGGCTACTGACAATAACGCAGAGCATTACATAATGCTTGGGTTGAGTTAAGTCCTGTGCGTATTTTTGCGCGCAATAAGTAAGTTTCAACACTACGAGGTGAAATAGACAAGACTTTTGCAATTTCTTTGTGTGAATAGCCTTGAAGAATACGTATACCGCATTGTAGTTCTTGTGTAGTAAGGTATATTAAACCACAGCTACCCATTATCTGAAACTTACCTTTATCTAAACATAATTGACGATAATTTGTATCACGCAATGATTCAGGTAAGTCAAGACGTTCAGCATCCATCTGATGAATGAGTTGAAAGTGTTGTTTTTCAAAATTTATAATAAAGTTTTCAATGTGTGTTAACTTGTTAAGATAGAAACTGGCTGGGTCATCAATCTTTTTAGGTAGAGCAACGGCAATCATATCGTAGTAATGTTTCTGGCGACGCACCAGTGTTATGCCATGATGAATATTGAAATTTTTAGCAAGGCTGACTGGATAATGGGGTAAAGCTTCATCCCACATAAACCAATATTGATAATTTTTTTCGTGTAAATCTGTAAAACTTGAATACACGACAGGTTTATTGGAGGCAAGCTGAAATAATTCATATAATCTCGTATCATTAGTTAACAAGCCTACTGAGCCATCATGATAGCAGCGCAAAAATTGAAAGTAACTCAAGCCTAAACTTTTAAAAAAATTTTCACAAATTGATGAGATGGTTTCTTTTAGACTAAATGTAAAATTATCTGCTGAGAGTTTCATTGAGAATATCAAACATTAAAAAGAAAGTGCATAACGTCACCATCTTTGACAATATATTCTTTTCCTTCAACACGTAATTTGCCTGCGGCTTTGGCACCTTGTTCGCCATTGTTATCAATATAGTCTTGATAAGCAATAACTTCTGCGCGAATAAATCCACGTTCAAAGTCTGTATGAATTTTACCTGCCGCTTGTGGTGCTGAATCGCCTTTTTGAATGGTCCAAGCTCGCACTTCTTTAACTCCAGCAGTAAAATAAGTTTGCAAACCAAGCAATTCATAACCTGAACGGATAAGTCGATTTAATCCGGGTTCTTCAAGCTTCATTTCTGATAAGAATTCCCTTTTATCTTCTTCATCCAGTTCGGCAATTTCAGATTCAATTGCAGCACAGATTGGAACAGTCATGGCATTTTGTGTATTAGCATAGCTAATCACTTTTTCTAGTAGCGGATTGTTTTCAAAGCCATCTTCATTTACATTCGCGATATAAAGCATTGGTTTTGCTGTTAGCAAGCATAAAGGCTTAATTTTCTGCATATCATCAATGTTTAACGTCAATGTTCTAATGAGTAAACCTTGATCTAAATGCACTTTAAGCTTTTCATATAAGGCTTTTTCAATATTAGCTTCTTTACTGCCGCTGCGAACTAGTTTTTGTACGCGTAAAATTGCTTTGTCTATAGTTTCCATATCGGCAAGAATAAGTTCAGTATTAATGATTTCTATATCTGATAGCGGGTCAATTTTTCCCGCAACGTGTACGATATCATCATTTTCAAAACAGCGTACCACTTGAGCAATGGCATCTGTTTCACGAATATGCCCTAAAAATTTATTGCCAAGACCTTCACCCTCTGCTGCACCTTTTACAAGACCTGCAATATCAACAAATTCCATGGTGGTTGGTAATATTTTCATGGGCTTAACAATATCAGCAATAGCATCTTGTCTGGGATCAGGGACTGGTACTATACCGACATTAGGCTCAATGGTACAAAATGGATAATTCGCAGCATCGATTCCTGCTTGAGTTAAAGCATTAAATAAAGTAGATTTTCCAACATTTGGTAAGCCAACGATACCGCATTTGAATCCCATGATAACCTCTTAATTTGTTTATTTTAACTGTCTGAGTGTAAAACCTGCATGGCTTTATCTATTTTTCCAGAAACGAGTGTTTCTAGTTGATTTAATGTGCGAGTGATTCCATCATCAATTAATNATTTATCAGTTTTACTCGGCTGATTTAATACAAAATCATGTACTTTGTCTCTATGTCCTGGATGACCAATGCCTAATCTTAGGCGATAAAATGCATTAGTATTTAGTGCCTTTATAATATCGCGTAAACCATTATGTCCGCCATGTCCGCCATCAAATTTGAGTTTTATTTTACCGGGTGGTAAATCTAATTCATCATGAGCAATTAATATTTGATTGGCATTGATGTTATAATAATTACAAATGGCGGCAACTGCTTTTCCACTGTGGTTCATAAAGGTTGTTGGAATCAGTAGATGACATTCACTTTTTTCAAGCAATAATTTCTGATGTAAGCCAAAGAATTTTGTATTAGGTTTTAATGTGGAACGATAATAATTTGCGATATCTTCGATGAGCCAAGCACCAGCATTATGTCTGGTAAATTGATATTGAGGACCAGGGTTTCCTAGTCCTACAATCAATTTTATATGATTAGACATTACTTGTCTTCAGTGTTTTCTTCAGTTGTTGAAGCTTCATCTGATGCTTCAATAGCCTTATCCGCTTCTACATCTGTTTCTTCAACCTCTGGCTCACTAGGTGCTTTTGGCATATGAATGGCAGCAAGACTTGGGTCTTCGCCATGAGTAATTGCTAAAAACTCAACACCTTTTGGTGCTTTGATTTGTGATAAATGTATGCTTTCATCAAGCTCAAGCGTAGCGATATCAACTTCAATATATTCAGGTAAATCAGCAGGTAAACAGCTAATTTCAATCTCTTTCATGCTGTGCTCAACAATACCGCCAGCTTTTACGCCTGGTGCAATGTCTTCATTAATAAAATGAATAGGTGCATGCATGTGAAGCTTTTGTTTATTGGAAACACGTTGAAAATCTATATGCATAACAATAGGTTTATAAGGATGGCGATGCATATCTTTGATAACAACTTTTTGAGGCTTTTCATCGATATGTAATGTTAAGATATGTGAGAAAAAAGCTTCGTGTTTAATTGCTTTTAATACTTCTCTGTGTTCTAAACTAATCGTTTGCGCTTCTTTTTCACCACCATAAACAACTGCTGGAACAGCATCTTCTGTTCTACGTAGGCGGCGGCTCGCACCTTTCCCGATATCTGTACGCGTTTTTGCGTATAAATCAAAAATTGCTGACATTTTTATACTCCAAAATGTATTTAAAATAACGTGATCTGCGACCGGATCGCGTTGAGAAGCGCAATTATAACGAGGTTAGAAGAAAATTGCTAGCAATTAGGGATTAATACTATGTCTAAATTTTACACAGAAAAAAAATTTAAGGTATAATGAGCAAGTAATAAAGAAAGCTTCGTAAGAGTTTTCCTATAAAAACATTATATTACGTTAATAAAAATTATAACTATAAAATGAGAATACCAATGAATAACAGATATGAAATTGCCCTAAAAGGGGATGAGAAAGCTATTAATGAATTTAATTCTTTATTAAAAGAGAATTTTAAGAAGCATGCTTATTCGATTGATGGTAATTTGGAAATT
>PAMH01000037.1 GCA_002707205.1 Legionellales bacterium | reverse complement strand
TGATCGCACCAATTGCGATGAATGAAGGTTTACGCTTTGCCGTTCGTGAAGGTGGCCGTACAGTAGGTGCGGGTGTTGTTTCTAAAATTGTTGAGTAATCTCCAGCAATTAAGTAAAAAAGCGCATAATCTATGCGCTTTTTTTTTACAGAGAGATTCAAGATAATTCATTACTGAATAAAAGGCGAGGCAGTAAGTTCATTTAAATGTAAAAAGCATTAATATTCTTTTTGTCAGGTTGCTATTTTAAAAATAGCATGTATAATGAACCGCCTTATTGCACTTGATTTGCCCAGCGAGGGTGGCTGTGTAAAATGATTGCAGTACCAAAAAGTATAGGCTAGTAGCTCAATTGGCAGAGCGACGGTCTCCAAAACCGTAGGTTGGGGGTTCGATTCCCTCCTAGCCTGCCAGAAATGGCATTGTAAGAGAGTGAATATTTGCGATGAATGCAACAGCAAAAACCTCAAACATGTTTGATGTTCTTAAATGGATGTTAATCGTCATATTGTTCGGTGGTGGTTTGGCCGTGAATTATTATTATTCACACATACCTTTACCCATTAGAATGATTGCATGGATTGTCTTATTTGCCGTACTACTGGCTATTGCTGCTTGGACAGCAAAGGGTAAGATTGCAGCAGAGTTTCTTGCAGAGGCGAGAAATGAGCTTCGTCGGGTAGTTTGGCCTACAAAGCAAGAAACAATTCAAACAACAACAATTGTTGTGGTCATGGTTGTAACAGCTGGTCTGGTTCTATGGGGATTAGATTCAGTGTTAATGTTATTTGTCAGTTGGCTTACCAGATAACAGAGAGGCAAAGATGTCAGAAAACCAAAATGAGAATCTAAGTCAACCAAAAAAGCGTTGGTATGTAGTACACGCATATTCTGGTTATGAGTCATATGTAAAGGATGTTTTAGAAAAAACCATTGCTCAAGAAGGGCTTGAAGATAAGTTTGGAGAAATTTTAGTTCCAAAAGAAAAAATTGTGGAAATGAGAAGTGGTCAAAAGAAGGAAAGCGAAAGAAAGTATTTCCCTGGTTACGTATTAGTGCATATGCATTTAGATGATGAAACTTGGCACATGGTTCGTAATTCACCCAAAGTCTTAGGGTTTATTGGTGGAACTAGTGATAGACCTGCGCCAATTAGCCAAAAAGAAGCAGATCTAATTCTAAGGCGTGTTCAAGAAAATGTCGAAGGTAAGGCAAAACCAAAAGTGGTCTTCGATATAGGCGAGGTGGTTCGTGTTATTGAAGGTCCATTTGCTGATTTTAATGGCGTTGTAGAAGAGGTGAATTATGAAAAAAGCCGTCTTCGTGTCGCTGTATTAATTTTTGGGCGTTCTACGCCAGTTGAATTAGAGTTTTCTCAAGTGGAGAAAAACTAGAAAAGTAATTGTAAGTCGTAGGCTTATAGATTAGTAAGGGGAGCTGAAAAGCGTTAGAACCCAAACCAAAAGAGGTAAATCATGGCAAAAAAAATAGTTGGCTATATTAAACTACAAATTCCTGCGGGTGCTGCAAATCCAAGTCCACCAGTAGGTCCTGCCTTAGGTCAGCGCGGACTAAATATCATGGAGTTTTGTAAAGCTTTTAATGCAAAAACACAACAAATGGATAAAGCATTACCAATTCCTGTTGTGATTACAGCTTATGCAGATAAAAGTTTTGATTTTGTTTTAAAAACACCTCCTGCTTCTGCGTTATTGAAAAAAGCCCTAGGATTGAAATCCGGAAGCGGCGCGCCTAACACAAACAAAGTAGGTAAAATTAACAGAGCTCAGCTAGAAGAAATTGCAAAAACAAAAATGCCTGACCTTACCGCAGCAGATTTAGATGCTGCCGTGCAAACCATTGCTGGAACAGCACGTAGTATGGGTATTGAGGTCGAGGGAGTATAAGTCATGGCAAATAAATTATCAAAAAGAATGCGTGCAATTAACGAAAAGGTTCAACCAGGTAAAGCTTATGAGGTTACAGAAGCTTTAACTACACTGAAAGAGCTTGCATCTGTAAAGTTCGTTGAGTCTGTAGACATTGCCGTAAATTTAGGTATTGATCCTAGAAAAATGACAGTTCGTGGTGCAACATTATTACCAAATGGTAGTGGGAAAACAGTTAAAGTTGCTGTGTTTGCACAAGGTGATAATGCAGAAGCAGCTAAAGAAGCAGGTGCTGATGTCGTTGGTTTTGAAGACTTGGCTGAAAGTATCAAAGCAGGTAACTTAGATTTTGATGTTGTCATTGCAAGTCCTGATGCTATGCGCATTGTAGGTCAGTTAGGTCAAGTGCTAGGGCCAAGAGGTTTAATGCCTAACCCTAAAGTGGGAACGGTTACGCCTGATGTTGCTGGTGCAGTTAAACGAGCTAAAGCAGGTCAAGTTGCTTTTCGTGTTGATAAAGGTGGTGTGATTCACTGTCGTGTTGGTGCCGTAAGCTTTGAAGCAAATCAACTTAAAGAAAATATTCAGGCAGTGTTGGTTGATTTGAAAAAGCTACGTCCAGCTGATGCCAAAGGTATTTACATGAAAAAATTAACGGTTTCTACAACAATGGGACCAGGTTTGCTTGTTGATTTAACAAGTTTATCTGATTAAGTAAGTTTTAAAGGTATCTTAGGATATCTTTTTATAAGTTCTTATGCGGCCATTAGGAAAGATTTCTTCTCCTCAAGGCCGTCTAAGACCGCAGGTGCCATTGTAAGATGGCTTAATATTTCCTGCGCAGACGGTGTTGACAAATACCTTGTCTCGCTGTGATGGCTGAAAGCCATAAAATGGTCGTTCACATAGCTAATCTATGTGACAATCTGGAGGTAAGTAAAGTGGCATTGAGATTAGATGATAAAAAAGCCATCGTTGCTGAAGTTGCAAGCGTTGCAGCAAATGCTGTTTCTGCTGTTGCAGCTGAGTATCGAGGCTTAACTGTCACTGAGATGAATGAATTACGTGTTAAGGCGCGAGAAGCTGGCATTTATTTGCGAGTTGTTCGTAACACGCTTGCACGTAGAGCCGTGGAAAATACAGAGTTTTCTTGTTTGTCAGAAGCATTAGTAGGACCTTTGGTTCTTGCTTTTTCTGAAAATGAGCCTGGTTCTCCTGCGCGATTATTTCGTGACTATAGCAAGCAATGTGACCAATTAAAGGTTAAGGCTATAGCTTTAGGCGGCGAATTACTAGACGTCAGTCGACTTGATGCAGTTGCAACATTACCAACTAAGGATGAAGCAATTGCTAAGTTAATGGCGGCTATGCAAGCACCAATTACGCAATTCGTTCGTACCGCTGCAGAACCTACGTCAAAATTGGTTCGTACATTTGCAGCGTATCGTGACAAAAAACAATCTGAAACTAACTAATATTTGAGGAGCATCCAAATGGCTGTATCAAAAGAAGATATCTTAGAAAGCATTTCACAAATGAGCGTTATGGACGTTTGTGATTTAATTACAATGATGGAAGACAAGTTCGGCGTTAGTGCTGCTGCTGTTGCTGCACCTGTTGCAGTTGCCGCTGGTGCTGAAGCTGCTGCTGAAGAAAAAACTGAGTTTGACGTTGTAATGAAATCTTTCGGTAGCAACAAAGTTAACGTAATTAAAGTTATCCGTGCTGTGACTGGTCTAGGCTTAAAAGAAGCAAAAGATATGGTTGAAAGTGCGCCAGCTACTGTAAAAGAAAGTGCTTCTAAAGAAGAAGCTGAAGATATCAAAAAGCAATTAACTGAAGCAGGTGCGGAAGTTGAAATTAAGTAAGTTTTCACTTATGCTTAATTATTTGATATTTTAAAAAAATATATGAGGCTAATGGTCTTTTGACCATTGGCCTTTTTCTGCTTGTTTATAAATCATACAGTAAGTGTAGGTGTAAAATTCACCGAACGTTGTAGACAAGTATTATTTACTGTAGCAAGAATTATTGTGAACGTTTGAGGGCCTTTCATGTCAAGTACAAATGTGCAAGCAGTTAATCACTCTGTTAAAGATCAAAGACCTAGATTATATTTTGGTAGACTCCCTGAAATTATGGAAATTCCTGACTTATTGCAGGTGCCAAAGAATTCTTATGAAAAATTTTTACAGCGTTATGTTAAAAATTCCAACGAAAGAGAAGATGTTGGTTTACATAGTGCATTAAATTCTGTATTTCCTATCGATAGCTTATCTGATAATGCGCGATTAGAATATGTAGATTATACGTTAGGCGAACCTATTTTTAATGTGCAAGAATGCAAATTAAGAGGTTATACCTATGCCGCACCACTGCGTGTGAAGATTCGATTAATTATTTATGATAAAGAATCTGAGGGTTCTAAATCAATCAAAGATATTAAAGAACAAGAAGTATACATGGGAGAAATTCCCCTAATGACTGAGTATGGAACTTTTGTCATTAATGGTACTGAACGTGTTGTTGTTAATCAATTACACCGTTCACCAGGTGTGTTTTTTGAGCATGATAAAGGGAAAACACATTCTTCAGGTAAATTACTATTTTCGGCTAGAGTGATCCCCTATCGTGGGTCATGGTTAGATTTCGAGTTTGATCCCAAAGATGCGTTATTTGTACGAATTGATAGACGCCGTAAATTGCCTGTAAGTATTATTTTACGTGCGTTAGATTATGATACACAAGAAATTCTTGATTTGTTTTATGATGTAACCACTTTTCAATTAAATGGTGATACTTTCCAGATGGAATTTATTGCAGATCGTTTACGTGGAGAGTCTGCATTCACAACTTTATGTGATAAAACGGGTGAAGTGATTGTGGAAGAAGGGCGTCGTATTTCTGCTAGACATATTAGGCTGTTAGAGAAGGCTGGCATAAAGGCGCTGGATGTGCCTGTTGAGTACATGCTAAATAAGGCATTAGCGAAAACCTACATTGACGAAACGACGGGTGAAGTTATCGCAAACGCGAATGATTTGATCACACCCGAGCTTTTGCAACAGCTTGTTGATGCAGGACATCATAAAATTGACGTGATATACACAAATGAACTAGATTGTGGTTCTTATATCTCAGATACCTTACGTATTGATCCTACAAGTTCAAGACTTGAGGCTTTGGTTGAACTTTATCGTATGATGCGCCCAGGTGAACCACCTACGCAGGATGCCGCAGAACAGTTATTTCATAATTTGTTTTTTACAGAGGATCGATATGATTTATCCGCTGTTGGACGTATGAAGTTTAATTTGCGAGTTGGTAAAGACGAAATTGAAGGCGCTGGCACGTTATCCAAAGAAGATATCGTTGAAGTCATTCGCACGCTCATTGATATTCGTAATGGTAAAGGCGAAGTTGATGATATTGATCATCTTGGTAATCGTCGCGTGCGTAGTGTTGGTGAAATGACTGAAAACCAATTCCGTGTCGGTTTAGTTCGTGTTGAGCGTGCGGTTAAGGAACGATTAAATATTGCAGAAGCTGAAAATCTAATGCCGCAAGATATTATCAACGCAAAACCAGTTGCTGCTGCGATTAAAGAGTTCTTTGGTTCTAGTCAATTGTCTCAATTTATGGATCAAAATAACCCACTATCTGAAATTACGCATAAGCGCCGTGTTTCAGCATTGGGGCCTGGTGGTTTAACACGTGAACGTGCAGGTTTTGAAGTGCGTGATGTGCATCCAACACATTATGCGCGACTTTGCCCAATTGAAACACCTGAAGGACCAAATATTGGTTTAATTAATTCTTTAGCGGTATTTTCTCGTCCTAATAAATACGGTTTTCTAGAAGCGCCTTACCGTAAAGTGCATGAAGGAAAAGTGACAGACGAAATCCATTATTTATCTGCCATTGAGGAAGGTAAATATATTATTGCGCAGGCGAGTGCAACTATCGATGAAAATGCGATGCTTACGGATGAGTTAGTGCCTTGTAGGCATCATAATGAGTTTTCATATACAACACCTTTAGAAGTTGAGTATATGGATGTTTCTCCAAAGCAGATTGTATCTGTCGCAGCGTCAATGATTCCATTTTTAGAGCATGATGATGCTAACCGTGCATTAATGGGTTCTAACATGCAACGACAAGCAGTTCCAACGTTGCGTGCAGAAAAACCGCTAGCAGGTACGGGTATTGAACGTATTGTTGCTACTGATTCAGGGGTAACTGCAGTTGCACGTAGAGGGGGTATTGTTGATTCGGTTGATGCTTCACGAATTGTGATACGAGTCAATGAAGATGAAACACTCTCTGGGGAAGCAGGGGTTGATATTTATAATCTAGTAAAATATCAACGTTCTAACCAAAATACGTGCATGAATCAAAAGCCATTAGTCAAGCAAGGCGATATTATCGTCAAAGGAGATGTTTTAGCTGACGGACCATCCACTGATATGGGTGAATTAGCATTAGGACAAAATCTACTTGTCGCATTTATGCCATGGAACGGATATAACTTTGAGGATTCAATTCTTATTTCTGAACGTGTTGTACAAGAAGAACGATTTACAACTATTCATATTGAAGAATTAACGTGTATTTCTCGTGATACTAAGTTAGGGGCTGAAGAAATAACAGCAGATATTCCGAATGTGGGTGAACATGCGCTTGCTAAACTGGATGAATCTGGAATTGTGCATATCGGTGCCGAGGTTAGTGCAAGTGATATTTTAGTCGGTAAAGTTACACCTAAGGGTGAGACACAGTTAACTCCTGAAGAAAAACTATTACGCGCAATTTTTGGTGAAAAAGCTTCTGATGTTAAAGATACCTCATTACGTGTTCCTTCTGGTATGAATGGTACAATTATTGATGTTCGTGTCTTTACAAGGGATGGCGTTGAAAAAGACGAACGTGCGCTTGCAATTGAAAAAGCTGAACTATTAAAAGCTAAAAAAGATATTGATGATGAATATCGTATTCGCGAACATGATTTAATTCAGCGAATTGAAAAGTTTTTAGTAGGCCAAACAGTTAAAAGTGCGCCAGCTGGTCTAAGTTCTGGCGGTAAAGTGACGCAGGATTATCTAAAAGGCTTGAGTTATAGCAAGTGGTTTGAAATTAATTTGAAGGACGATGCGAATAATCAAAAACTTGAAGCATATGCTGCGGAATTAAAAACGTTGCGTGAAAGTTTTGATGAAAAACTTGCGGTTCAACGTAATAAAATTACGCAAGGTGATGATTTAGCACCAGGTGTTTTAAAAATTGTTAAAGTATATATGGCAGTTAAGCGCCGAATTCAGCCGGGTGATAAAATGGCGGGACGCCATGGTAACAAAGGTGTAATCTCTATGATTATTCCTGTTGAAGATATGCCTCATACTGCTGATGGTACACCTGTTGATATCGTTTTAAATCCTTTGGGTGTACCATCGCGTATGAACATTGGACAGGTATTAGAAGTACATTTGGGCTGGGCTGCAAAAGAATTAGGTAAACAAATCGGTAAACTTGTAGATGCGCAGAATAAAATGCCCGAGTTACGTGATTATTTAAATAAAGTCTATAGTTTCTCTGGAAGCAAAAAAGTTGACTTTGATAATATGCCTGATGAACATGTGACAACAATTGCTAAAAATCTAAAAGGTGGTGTGCCTATGGCAACACCAGTATTTGATGGTGCAAGAGAAAGTCAAGTTAAAGAAATGCTTAAACTAGCAGGGCTACCTGAATCGGGTCAAGCAAGACTAATTGATGGTAGAACAGGCCGTGAATTTGAAAGACCTGTTACTGTTGGGTATATGTATATATTGAAATTGAATCATTTGGTTGATGATAAAATGCATGCGCGTTCAACTGGCTCATATAGCTTGGTGACGCAGCAGCCACTGGGTGGTAAAGCACAATTTGGTGGTCAGCGATTTGGTGAAATGGAAGTATGGGCACTGGAAGCATACGGTGCAGCATATACATTGCAGGAAATGCTTACTGTTAAATCTGATGATGTAACCGGTAGAACAAAAATGTATAAAAATATTGTTGACGGAGACCATCGAATGGATCCCGGTATGCCGGAATCATTTAATGTATTAGTACGTGAAATTCGAGCACTTGGTTTAGATATCGATTTCGAAAGTTACTAAATAAATTAAAAAACTTGCTGAGACAATTTGTTGTTGGAAGTATTTTGTACGCAATGGTTCATTGAGTCAGCAAGTTATTAAAACTAGAATAGAATTTACTTTTAATTTATAAAACAATGTTCAACATTGTTAGTTAAGTTATGGTAAATCCTGTAAAACTTTTTGTACTGGGTAATGTTGTACAGCTAACATAGAGAGTCAAAATATGGCAAATGCACCGATAATGGGCGATTTTATTTCGTATATGAAGCATCAACAAAAAGGGCAAGTAGTTGATGTTGACTATGTTCGTATTGGACTGGCTTCACCTGAAAGCATTAGAGCAAACTCTTATGGTGAAGTAACTAAACCAGAAACGATTAACTATCGTACATTTAAGCCAGAGCGTGATGGTTTATTTTGTGCAAAAATTTTTGGTCCTGTTAAAGACTATGAATGTTTATGTGGAAAATATAAACGATTAAAGCATCGTGGTGTTGTTTGTGAGAAATGTGGCGTTGAAGTTACTGTCTCTAAGGTTCGCCGTGAAAGAATGGGGCATATTGAATTAGCAAGTCCCGTAGCACACATTTGGTTATTAAAATCTTTACCTTCTCGTATTGGTTTAATGCTTGACATGACGTTAAGAGATATTGAACGTATTTTGTATTTTGAGTCATTTGTTGTCATTGAACCAGGTATGACATCACTGGAACGTGGTCAGCTATTATCTGATGATGATTACCTCGATGCAATTGAGCAGTATGGAGATGATTTTGATGCAAAAATGGGTGCTGAAGCGATTCAATCATTATTATCTGGAATTGATCTTGCGGCTGATATTGAAACATTAAGAGAAGAGTTAGAAACTGTTAATTCTGAAACAAAAATTAAAAAGATCACAAAACGATTGAAATTATTAGAAGCTTATATCCAATCAGGAAATAAACCTGAGTGGATGGTTTTAAATGTTTTACCTGTTTTACCACCAGATTTAAGACCATTAGTACCGTTGGATGGCGGACGTTTTGCAACTTCAGATCTGAATGATTTGTATCGTCGTGTGATTAATCGGAATAATCGATTAAAACGGTTATTAGAGTT
The DNA here is from genome assembly GCA_002707205.1 of Legionellales bacterium. Classification (GTDB taxonomy): domain Bacteria; phylum Pseudomonadota; class Gammaproteobacteria; order UBA1113; family UBA1113. The sequence goes on along the minus strand of PAMH01000037.1, from coordinate 6,962 downwards.
GAGCGCTCCTGATATTATTGTTCGTAATGAAAAGCGTATGTTGCAAGAGTCAGTGGATGCTTTGTTAGATAATGGTCGACGTGGTCGTGCAATTACAGGTTCAAATAAACGTCCTTTAAAATCATTAGCTGATATGATCAAAGGTAAACAAGGTCGTTTTCGTCAAAACTTACTAGGTAAACGTGTTGATTATTCGGGCCGTTCAGTTATCGTGGTTGGGCCAACCTTACGTTTGCATCAATGCGGCCTACCTAAAAAAATGGCATTAGAGTTATTCAAACCATTTATTTTTAGTAAGTTACAATTACGTGGTTTAGCATCAACTATTAAAGCAGCGAAAAAAATGGTTGAGCGCGAAGTTGCGGAAGTTTGGGATATCTTAGATGAAGTTATTCGCGAACATCCTGTTTTATTAAACCGTGCGCCTACTTTACATAGATTAGGTATTCAAGCATTTGAACCTGTTTTGATTGAAGGAAAAGCAATTCAATTACATCCATTAGTCTGTACTGCATACAATGCGGACTTTGACGGTGACCAAATGGCCGTGCATATTCCTTTAACGTTAGAAGCGCAGTTAGAAGCGCGTGCGTTAATGATGTCAACCAATAACGTTTTATCACCAGCAAATGGTGAGCCGGTAATTGTGCCAACACAAGATGTGGTTCTTGGACTTTATTATATTACGCGTGAAAGAATTAACGCCCGTGGCGAAGGTAAATTATTTACCGGACCTAAAGAAGCTAAGCTCGCGTATGAAGCTGATATGGTTGATATTCATGCTAAAGTCAAAGTTAGAATTACAGAAAAACTTTATAATGCAGATCATGAACTTGAAGAAATTACACACATTGTAGATACAACTGTGGGTCGAGCGATATTAAGTGAAATTTTGCCAGATGGTTTGGCTTTTGAAAATATTAATAAGCCGTTAACTAAAAAAACCATTTCTGAACTAGTTAATAAGTGTTATCACCATGTTGGTTTAAAAGATACAGTGATTTTCGCTGACCAACTGATGTATACTGGTTTCACTTATGCAACTTATTCAGGTATGTCTATCTGTGTTAATGATTTAGTTATTCCTGACGTGAAGGCTGATATCATTACCAAGGCTGAAGATGAAGTAAAAGAAATTGAAGAACAGTATCGTACGGGTTTATTAACTGGCGGTGAACGATACAATAAAGTTATTGATATTTGGACGCATACTAACGAGCAAGTTGCCAAAGCAATGATGGATAAACTCTCTTATGATGAGATTATCAATGCTAAAGGTGAAGAAGTTAAACAAGACTCTTTTAATTCAATTTATATGATGGCAGATTCAGGCGCTCGGGGTAGTGCGACTCAGATCAGACAGTTAGCTGGTATGCGTGGTTTGATGGCAAAACCAGACGGTTCGATTATTGAAACACCTATTACAGCTAACTTCCGTGAAGGATTGAACTCACAACAATACTTTATTTCAACTCACGGTGCGCGTAAAGGTTTGGCTGATACCGCATTAAAAACGGCGAACTCAGGTTACTTAACCCGTCGTCTTGTTGACGTTGCTCAGGACGTTGTTATTACAGAAATAGATTGTGGTACAAATCGCGGTTTAGTTATGACACCTCATATTGAAGGTGGAGATATTGTAGAGCCGTTGCGAGAGCGTGTACTTGGGCGTGTTGTGGTTGAAGATGTCTTAAAACCAGGCACTGAAGAAGTTGTTGTACCAGCAGGCACTTTACTTGATGAAAAGCTTGTTGAAGTTTTAGAGCAAGCAACCGTAGATCAAGTAAAAGTACGTTCGCCAATTACTTGTGAGACAAGACATGGCATTTGTGCTTCCTGCTATGGTCGTGATTTAGCACGAGGGCATAAAGTTAATATTGGAGAATCTGTTGGTGTTATTGCCGCTCAATCTATTGGTGAGCCAGGTACTCAGTTAACCATGCGTACTTTCCATATTGGTGGTGCTGCATCACGTGCATCTGCTGCAAATAATGTCCAAGTTAAAACAAAAGGTACTATTAAGTTACAAAATATGAAGCATGTAGAACATGCTGATGGACACTTAATTACAGTATCTCGTTCTGGTGAACTAACTGTTATAGACGTATATGGCCGTGAAAGAGAACGTTATAAAATTCCGTATGGTGCAAAAATTTCGGCACATGAAGGTCAAGAAATTCAAGCTGGAGATATTGTTGCCACTTGGGATCCACATACGCATCCAATTGTCACTGAGGTATCAGGTTATGTACGTTTCATAGATATGGTCGATGGCGTAACTATGAATCGTCAAGTAGACGAAGTAACTGGTTTAAGCAGCATTGTTATTATGGATGCTAAACACCGTGGCGCGGTTGGTAAAGATTTACGTCCAATGGTGAAATTAGTAGATGAAAAAGGTGAGGATTTATTCCTATCTGGCACTTCTGTACCGGCACATTATTATCTGCCTGTCGATTCAATTATTAGTGTTGAAGATAAAAGCCAAGTAGGTATTGGTGACGTTATTGCAAGAATTCCACAAGAAACATCTAAGACACGGGATATTACCGGTGGTCTTCCTCGAGTAGCTGATTTATTTGAAGCGCGCAAACCTAAAGAGCCAGCAATTCTTGCTGAAATATCAGGTATTGTTTCTTTTGGTAAGGAAACGAAAGGTAAGCGACGTTTAATCATCACAGGCTCAGATGGTGAAGCACATGAAGAAATGATTCCAAAATGGCGTCATGTCTCTGTGTTTGAAGGGGAACAAGTTGAACGTGGTGAAGTTTTAGCCGATGGTCCGCCAACACCGCATGATATTTTACGACTACTAGGCGTTAGTGCATTAGCAAATTATATCGTGAATGAAATTCAAGATGTTTATCGTTTGCAAGGTGTAAAAATTAACGATAAGCATATTGAAGTTATTTCAAGACAAATGTTACGTAAAATTGAAATTACTGATGCCGGTGATACAAACTTACTAGTAGGTGAACTTGTTGATGTCATTCAATTTAATGATGCTAATCAACAAATGGAGAGCGAAGGAAAACGTGTTGCTTTAGGTGAAAATGTTCTTATGGGGATAACCAAGGCATCACTAAATACAGAATCCTTCTTTTCTGCCGCTTCTTTCCAAGAAACAACGCGGGTTCTTACCGAAGCTGCCGTATATGGAAAAGTTGATGAGTTGAGAGGTCTCAAGGAAAATATTATTGTGGGTCGTTTGATACCGGCAGGGACAGGTATGGCGTATCACAATGAAAGACGAGCAAGAACAGAAGCTGCAAATACAGAAGTTGAAGAAGTATCAACAGAAGTGACTGCAGCAGATATTGAGCAAGCGCTAAGTGAAGCTTTAAATTCCAGTAATGAATAAATTCTATATATAAATCAGTGCTATGTCTTCTGATATAGTGCTGATTTTATCTTATGATTATTTGTTAGCTTTGAGTCTAAACTTAAGCTTATTATAAGAAGTTTGCTCGGCTGACAAGTAAAAGTATTTAGGACTTAATTTTATTGAGTGTCTTTTAGCGTTAAATTTAATGCAACTGATTGGATAGCAGGCTTAAATATTCATTTAAGCATAAATTACAAAATCAGTTGCAATTGACAGAATAATGCGCAATAATCACGCAAAATTTGAGACTTATTTAGTTAATATTAAAATAATGTTAATTATTTAGCATGGATCTGCATACAAGTCTTGACAATAAATGGAATGCTATTTAGAATCCNGCCTCATTTTCCATATTTATAAGCCGGATAGTATTTTTTATATCCAAAAAAAGGGTTTGGAGTTTTTTTTATGGCAAGAATTAGTCAGTTGGTGAGAACATCTTCGAGCACGAAGCGTTTATCACAACGTCGAAAAAATAAAGTGCCTGCATTAAAGCAGTGTCCTCAGCGTCGTGGTGTTTGCACCCGTGTTTATACAACTACGCCTAAAAAGCCTAACTCGGCTTTACGTAAAGTTGCACGTGTACGATTAACAAGTGGCTATGAAGTCACTGCATATATCGGTGGTGAAGGACATAACTTACAAGAACACTCAGTTGTTCTTATTCGCGGCGGTCGTGTGAAAGATTTACCTGGTGTCCGTTACCATATCGTACGTGGTAGTTTAGATACGGCAGGTGTGAGTGGTAGAAAACAAGGCCGTTCAAAATACGGTGAAAAGAAACCTAAAGAATAATTTATTAGGAAATTAGTTATGCGTAGAAGAGCAGCAGAAAAAAGAGAAGTTTTACCTGATCCTAAGTATGGAAATGTAACAGTTGCAAAATTTGTTAATTGCATGATGGAGTGTGGTAAAAAAGCAATTGCTGAAAAAGTTATTTATCAAGCTTTTGACTTGTTGGAAGAAAAAGCAAAGAAAGAAGATGATGGCGAGCAAGGCGGTAGCAATAGTGGCGCTATAGCGTTATTCAGTTTAGCGATTGAAAATGCAGGTCCAATGGTTGAAGTGCGTTCACGTCGAGTTGGTGGTGCTACTTATCAGGTACCTGTAGAAGTTTCTGAAATTCGTCGTCTTGCACTTGCTATGCGTTGGTTAATCGCTGCAGCAAGAAAAAGAGCGGGTAAATCTATGGCTGTTCGTTTAGCTGCAGAATTATTTGATGCTGCGAAAGGTCGTGGCGAAGCAGTGAAAAAACGTGAAGACGCACATCGCATGGCAAAAGCAAATGCGGCTTTTGCACATTTCAGATGGTAATTATTTAACGAATTAGAGAGGAAACTATTGTGAGTGCTTCAGGTCGCAAAACTGCTTTAGATAAAATGCGTAACATAGGTATTATGGCGCATATTGATGCGGGTAAGACAACAACAACAGAACGAATTTTATTCTATACAGGTATCTCTCATAAAATTGGTGAAGTGCATGATGGTGCCGCTGTNATGGANTGGATGGANCANGAANNAGAANGNGGNATNACNATTACATCTGCNGCNACAACNTGNNNNTGGNNNGGTATGGANCAACANTNCCCNCAACACNGNATTAANATNATNGATACNCCNGGNCACGTNGACTTNACAATTGAAGTNGANCGTTCNTTACGNGTNCTNGATGGTGCNGTTGNNGTNTTTTGTGNNNNCTCAGGTGGTGTAGAGCCTCAATCTGAAACTGTATGGCGACAAGCTAACAAATATGCTGTTCCACGTATGGCTTTTGTTAATAAAATGGATAGAGCGGGCGCTAATTTTTTACGTGTGGTTGAACAGATTAAAGCAAGATTAGGTGCTAATCCTGTCGCAATGCAATTGGCAATTGGTGCTGAGGATAACTTTGAAGGCGTTATCGATCTTGTGAAAATGAAAAAAATTGCTTGGGATATGTCTAATCAAGGTATGACATTTACTTATGAAGATATTCCTGCTGAAATGAAAGAACAAGCTGATGAATATCGTGCATTGTTAGTAGAATCAGCTGCTGAAGCTAATGAAGAATTGATGGATAAGTATCTTGAAGAAGGTGAGTTATCTGAAAGTGATATCAAAAAAGGTATTCGTATTCGTACATTAGCGAATGAAATTGTCCCTGTTTTTTGTGGTTCTGCATTTAAAAATAAAGGGGTACAAGCTGTACTAGATGCGGTTATTGAATATATGCCTGCACCAACTGATGTTCCTGCAATTAAAGGTATTCTTGATGATAAAAATGAGACTGAGGCTGTGCGTAACTCAACAGATGATGAGCCATTTTCAGCTTTAGCATTTAAAATTGCAACAGATCCCTACGTTGGTACATTGACTTATTTTAGGGTGTATTCTGGTGTTTTGCGTTCAGGTGATACGGTTTACAATCCCGTAAAAAGTAAGCGTGAGCGAATTGGTCGACTATTGCAAATGCATTCAAATAGTCGTGAAGAAATTAAAGAAGTAAGAGCTGGTGATATTGCGGCGGCTGTTGGCTTAAAAAATGTTACAACTGGTGATACTTTATGTGATTTAAATGAAGTAATTACGTTAGAACGTATGGAGTTCCCAGAGCCTGTGATTTCTGTGGCTGTTGAACCAAAAACAAAAGCAGACCAAGAAAAAATGGGTATTGCATTAAGCAAGTTAGCTCAAGAAGATCCATCTTTCCGTGTGGCAAGTGATGAAGAGTCAGGTCAAACTATTATCTCAGGTATGGGTGAGTTGCACTTGGAAATTATTGTTGACCGTATGAAGCGTGAATTTAACGTTGAGGCAACTGTTGGTAATCCGCAGGTTGCTTATCGTGAGACAATTAAAACTGCTATTGAGCAAGAAGGTAAATTCGTTCGTCAAAGTGGTGGTCGCGGTCAATATGGTCATGTATGGCTTAAGATTGAGCCAAGAGAGCGTGGCGAAGGTTATGAGTTTGTGAATGCTATTGTTGGGGGGGTTGTTCCTAGGGAATATATACCTGCTGTAGACAAGGGTGTTCAAGAGCAAATGGAAAATGGTGTTCTTGCTGGGTATCCTGTTATTGATGTTAAAGTAACCTTGTTCGATGGTTCTTATCATGATGTTGACTCAAGTGAGATGGCCTTTAAACTTGCTGGTTCACGTTGTTTTAGACAAGGCGCACTTAATGCTAAGCCAGCATTACTTGAACCTATCATGAAAGTTGAGGTTACAACACCTGAAGATTATATGGGTGATGTAATGGGTGATCTGAATAGACGTCGTGGTATCCTTCAAGGCATGGATGATACTGCTGCTGGAAAATCAGTGAAAGCCGAAGTTCCACTTGCTGAAATGTTTGGGTATGCAACATCATTACGTTCTATGACACAAGGTCGTGCAACTTATAGTATGGAGTTTGCTAAATACAACGAAGCGCCAAGTTCAATAGCAGAAGAAGTTGCTAGTAAATTTAATGGCAAAATTGAAGATTAATATAGGGGTTATATAGTGGCTAAGAGTAAATATGAACGAAATAAACCGCATGTTAACGTAGGTACGATCGGTCACGTTGACCATGGTAAGACGACGTTGACGGCGGC
>PAMH01000036.1 GCA_002707205.1 Legionellales bacterium | reverse complement strand
GGCCGGGGCAACAATGTCAGTCGCGTTATCGAGTCGATTTTGGGGACTTGGATGTCCCAAAATCTTTAACGAGATAGCGACTCACTTATGAGGATACGCGAGAGATTGATATCCCGCACGAGAATAAAGTGCAACTTTTAGCCAGCAAGCACGCACAAGGTAGCGCCAAAATTAATATGCAAGATTTAGTGCAGTGCTGCCTGCGCTTAAGACCCGATAGAATTATCATGGGCGAAATCAGAGGCCGTGAAATCTTAGATTTTATCAGTGCTTGCTCAACAGGACATGAGGGCAGTTTAACCACTATTCATGCCAATAGCCCACGTATTGCATTTATGCGTATGACGCAAATGTATAAGCTTAATAATGTACCGGCGATGAGTGATGAGGATATTCTACGCGAGCTAAAAGAAGTGATTGATATTATCATCCAAGTTGAAAAAACTGCTGATGGACGCATCGCTAAAAGCATTTATTACAAGGGTGCGCACTGATGCGAGCGATTAATAGCAAAATAACACTAACCCTAATCAGTTGCTTTTTTTTACTATTAACATTATGTTTCGCGCCAACATTTTCGGCGTATTTAATGGGTGTGAATACATGGGTATCACCAGTTCATTCAAATATATTCTTCAGCATCCCGAATATTTATTTTTATATCACGGCAATCCTAGCACTTACTAGCATAAGTATTATCGCACTAGCTTATATGAAAAAAGGGATTTATCGTTATATCGCGATGTATCTTATGATTGTACTTGTCTCTTTTTTATGCGCGCTCATAGTATCAGATTTGGTTTTTAACTTTATACAAAAAGCCTATAGCGTAACTTTAAATCCTTTTTATGCTTTGCTCGCGTGGTTTAATTTACCAGCACACAGCCAATCAATTTATATTGTTTGCCTTACATTGTGCATAATTGCAACAGCGCTACTGTTGTTTTTCTTAAATCAGTCAGGTTATACTGAACTTGGTGATGCAAGACTTGCAACCCCAGTAGATGCCTATCGTGCCGGTTTGCTCCTTCATTCTGGAATCATGGTAGGCAAACATTGGGGGCAAGCATTAAGAGTCGGTGGCTTTGAGCACGTATTAGGGTTTGCACCGACTGGTAGTGGCAAAACCTCCGCCATTGCTATCCCTAATCTTTTAACATGGCACGGCTCGTGCATCGCCAATGATTTAAAATTAACCCTCTGGGAAACGACAAAAGCCTATCGCGAAGAAAAGCTAAATCAAAAATGCTTTTTGTTCTCACCAACAGATACCACAAAAAAAACACATCGTTATAATCCTTTAAGCGCGATTCGCACAGATAGCTGTTATCTGGTTGCAGATTGTCAAAGACTCTCACATTTATTAGTCCCTCACCAACATAAAGAATCTCCCATGTGGGGGCAATTAGCCAGGCAATTGCTGGTTGCACTTTTAATTTATATCAAAGTGACAGATGGTTGCAAGGCAACATTAAGCCAATTAAATGCTATTTTAAAACAAAAAAACCTCGTTGCTTGGCTCAAAATAACTAACGATGAGGACGGACTGCCTGAAGCCTTTTATAAAAATAGCCAAACATTTTTAAGCCAACCCGAGAAAACACAAGGCTCAACGCTCGCGACCTTAAATGCGCAATTTGAGCTTTATGGCGACCCCAATATCGCCTATGCAACCTCAGCGTGTGACTTTGATATTCATGCCCTGCGTAAAGAAAAAATAACGATTTATATCGGGATTCCAGCGAATGATTTAACGCGTCTTGCACCGCTTATTACCATATTTTGGGAGCAGGTAATTTATGCGATGTTATCGCACATCCCTAAGAAAAACGAACCAGTTCCTTTGCTTTGTTTGATGGATGAGTTTGGCGCACTGAGCCGTATGGATGTTTTACGTAATGCTTTAAAGCTGCTGCGTGAATATCGTGTGCGCTGCGTGCTACTAATACAACAATTAGCACAATTAAAAGAGCATTACACACAAGATGAAGCGCAAACATTTTTAAGCATCACCACTAAAGTTGCGTTCAAGCCTGATAGTTTAGAGGATGCTGAATACTTATCAAAGCTACTGGGAAATAAAACCCTCAAAGTTAAGTCAGGCTCAAATAGCGCACATGAGTCCGGCGGTAGTAGTACAAAAAGTTATAACTATCAGGCAGTGCCATTAATGCGTGCCGATAAGTTAATGCGGATACGAAAAAATCAAGCGCTCATTATCAAGTCTGGACATATGCCAATTTTAGCAAAACAGTATCGCTGGTACAAAGAAGCGCAGCGGTATTTATTAGCGCCAAATTATTTTATTTCCACGTTAAAAAAGTGGCTTAAAACCTTTAAAAAGATTATTGCCGGCTATCGCGATAGCCATCAGTTTTAACAAATAAGTGATAACAAAACGGCTCGGCTTTTATGATGTTGCTCTCAAACAAGAAAGTGACGTGTAGTAATTAGCTTTACGGTTGTCTTTCAATAGTTATGAAAAAACAAGAAACGTTAAATAATTTTAGAGGTTTTAGCGATGGCTATACAAAAAAGAAAAATCACAATTGATTTGCTGCTCGCTTTAGGTTTTTCCGTATTCAGTATTCAGGCACAAGCCTTATCAACGCCACGTGTTATTTTAGAAGCAGGGAGCGGGGTTGAGACTTATGGTTTTGGAGATTTATTGGTGCCAATCGTTGGCGATAATACCGAGATTTTATACCTCGATGGTGCAGGTAAGTATGCGACAGATGATGCATGGTATGGCAGTTTAGGTGTTGGCGCGAGAAAAGCTACAGATGTGAATCAAACAATAGGCGCTTATCTATTTGCAGATAGAGATACAACCACAGATGAGAGTAAATTCACGGTATTGGATGCGGGACTGGAATATTACATCAACGCATGGGACTTGCATGTTAATGGATATCTGCCTATATCAAACAAGGAAAACGTGACAGGTACGGCATATGCAGATGAGTTAGGTGTAGAAAGCGAGGTTGATGCCACAGGGCATGATTTATATGCATCGCAATATGATATTGTTGAAGAGGTGGGTAATGGCGCTGATGTTGATGTCGGCTATACGCTAAAAGACAGCATCCCTTTTATGGGCGGTTCACGATTTGATTTAGGCGGCTATTACACAAGCTATGCGCATGCGGATAACTTAGAAGGCGTACAAGCAGGGGTTTGGATACCGCTGACTAAAAACGCAGAATTACGCGCAGCTGATAGCTATGATAATATTTTTCATAACTCAGCAACGCTAAGTCTTGCCGTGCATTTTGGTGATGATAAATCCAAAGATGAGACCATTAATCATTTGCTTGAGCAGAATGTTCGGCATTTAGGCACACTTAATACGGGTAGCGGTATAAAATCAGTGCAATCTTTAAAGCAAATACAATCTTTAGCGCAAGCAGAAGCCCCTGTTACAGCAACTAATAATAGTTCACCCGTTAGCTCGGGAGATGGTTCTGGCGATAGTGGGGACTCAGGCTCAGGCACACCTGAATATGATAACGTTTGGTTTTTCACTGATAGTGGTGGCACGGACTTTGATGCAAGTAAAGGTACGGATAATTGTACAGCAAGCAATCCTTGCAATAGTGCTAGTTTTAATCAAACAAATATAGATACGATAAACAGTATTGCACCAAATTCTAATTTCTTTTTTACAAGTGGCAGCTATTCGACAACCACTTATCAAGCAACAAGTATGGCAACAACGCTTACCTTAATACTCGATGATGGCCAATCCATCTATGGTCGAGACGATGATTATTTATTACCTGCGAGCGATGATGATAGGCCTACATTTTATGGCAGCTTTGACTTATTGGGGGATAACACCTTAGATGATATTAATGTTGATGGAACAGGTACCGATACCTCTGTTGGCATCTATGCGACTAACACACAAAATATCACTTTAGAAAATGTATCTGTCTCAAATTACACCGCTACGGCTGGCGCTGATGCAGCAGGCATTGCATTTGATAATGTAAATGCCATTGGGTTAAATAATGTTGTTGTTGAAAATATACAAGCTGGTGATGGCGCAGATGGTATTGCCGAGGGTAATGGCAACGATAATGCAGGTGGGGTTGCTGGAAATGGCACACAAGGGGAAAGTGGTATCGATGGTGGTAATGCCACCGGCATTCGTATTACCAATAGCGATAATGTCACTTTAAATACCGTTACGGTACAAAACATTCAAGCTGGCAATGGTGGTGATGGTGGCAATGGAGGACAAGGTGGTAACGCTGACTCAGACCCTACGCAACAAGATGCATCACATGACTTTGATTCTGGGATGGCAGGCACAGGTGGAGATGGTGGCAATGGAGGTAACGGCGGACAAGGCGGTAATGCTGTTGGCATAAATATTCAAAATTCAACAGTTACGATGCATGCAAGTATTATCAGCAATATTCAAGCAGGAAATGGCGGTAATGCCGGTGATGGTGGAGAAGGCGGTCATGCAGATACACAATATGGCACTTACTATGATACAACAACTGCCGGCATTGGTGGTGATGGTGGTAATGGTGGAATCGCAGGTAATGGCGGTGAAGCTGATGGTATAACAAGCGCGAATGATAATTTAACAATCAATAATTTACAAATAGAAACAGTTATTGCAGGTAATGGCGGTATTGGCGGTAATGGTGGAGCTGGAGGCAATGCTGATGTAACACATAATCAATTTATTGATAATGAAACATTGCTGGGTGGAAAAGCCGGTGATGGCGGTAATGGCGGCGATGCAGGTAACGGCGGTAACGCAAATGGCATTAAAGCCACTGCTGATAATAATGATAATCTTACTGCGCTATTTATCTCAACACTTAATGGCGGTGAAGGAGGTGATGCTGGCAATGGAGGCAATGGTGGTTCAAGTGATATTGATAACAACATCATGGGCACTGGATTTGATGTCCAAAGAGGCATCGCGGGTAATGGTGGTTCAGGTGGTGTTGGCGGTAATGGCGGTCAGTCCTATGGCGTGAACAATACGAATAACACGGTCATGAATATTAATGATGCATTTATTTCTAATTTTAATGGGGGAAATGCGGGTGATGGCGGTAATGGCGGTGATGGAGGAAATGCAGATGTTGATAATGATTATCAACCTGAGATCATAACAGCAGGAAAAGCAGGAGATGGTGGAGCTGGCGGCAATGGTGCAGCTGGAGGCAATGCCATCGCTGTTAATTCAGATCAGTCATCAAGCACAACGACTGAAAATTTAATGACGGAAAAATTAACAGGTGGAAACTTTGGATACGGTGGATATGGTGGTAGCGGTGGAAGCGCAACAACAACAAACAATATTGGTACGTACCAAACAGGCACTGCGGGTAGTGGTGCGATTGGTGGAGAGAGTGGGCAAGCTGGAACGGCTCAAGGTACTGGCGCTAATGTAACGGGTACCGATACAGTTGAAAATAATATCCAAGCAGGTAAAACTGCGACTCATGGCGGTACGGGAAATAATGGCAGTAATCTTAATATCGGTGGGTTGTAATTAGTTAAAATATGGTGTCCATGGAATTAAAAAAGGGGGGACATAATCACGATCAAGTTCTCTGGGGTGCTTAGTTGAAAATCTATTAAGGAAAAATTCTAAATATTTTTCAGCCAGCACTCTTCTTTTTTTGTGAAAGCCTTTCTATCATCTTCTTCAAGCTGTTTTTTTGTGTTTTGAATATGAACTCTATTTCTTAATTTTTGCAATTCTTTTAAACCGGCGTGAAAATTTTTTAATTGATTGTCCGTGTCAAATTTAATATCGTATTTTATTATTGCCTCAATATAATGGTCAAATTTGTCATATTTTTTTGTCCTTATTTTTTTTAAAAAAGTTTCAGGAATATTAATGCTGTTTTCAATACTATGATTATTTATTCTAAAAAAATAATCATGCAATATTGCTTCAATAATTGACATTAAAATTATTGTGATAGGTTTATTTAAAAGACACCTGTCATTATCATTGTTAAGCTGAGCCTGAGCATTATATAAAATTTGTAAAATTTTAAAGTTATAAGCAATATTATCGCCTAATTTAAAATTCCCAATAAATCTAGGTTTAATTACTTTCATTTATCAACGCCCACAATAATATTTAGCGCAAGATTAATAGCCTCTGTATTAACCCAAGATTATTTCTGCGCAGTAAAAGTGTTGACACGTCAGTTCTTTCATACTTAAATATAGCATAACAGGTAGCAAATCTATTAATAAATAATTAGCAGTTAATTTAAAGTGCTCAATATAGAGTTATTGCCAGTTTTCTGTTTGATTTTTTCTTTTGTTTTGTTAGATAAGGTAGGCCATAGATTTTCCATTTCCGCGCCAACTGCAAGCATTTTGACAGTATCATCTGAAAGCGGATAATCTGGCGTTAGATATTTTGAAACGAGAAAAGCGCTACCTATAGCGCAAAAAATAGTAACAATAAAAAATTTCCAATGATAGGTNATTAGCTTATTTTGAAACTTATTTAAAATATTTGTTGATNTTCCTANNAGGCTGATTGCATTNTTTGAGGCGTGATCTAGTTTTTTTGTCGTTTCATTAATATGCGCCGTTAAACGACTATTAACCTGTTTTGAAAGATTATCTTCAAGTGTCGTGACAGAATGCTGCAAATGCATGACTAATTGCTCAGTGACAACGCTTGCAATTTGTTTAAANTCATCGGCACTNGCATTTAAAGCCACTTGTGTATTTTCAAACGCCTTAACAGCTGAGTTTAACTTTTCGGATTGATCNCTTATTGCGATTTTTTCTTTTTTTGATTTATTATATAGCTCGATGAAATGAAACAAAATGCCTTCAAGCTTTTTATCAGNCNCTGATGCCTCNGTAGATGGGGTATNTATATTTTCCATACTTAATATCCTTAATTAACGTTATTCAATCTCAATGCCTAGATCGCCCAGATCTCGACCTCTCTCTTGTTTCTTCTCTATTTTTTTCTGTTTATTGATAATTGCTTCAATTTTTGATGCGACTGCTTTGTTTCTATTACGAACGAACATCATGAGCGTCTTATCTTTATGGATGTTATTCGCGAGCGAGATGAGATTATCATTATGAAATTTTTGCATAGTTGATGAAGTTGCAGCTTCGAGGTTTTGCGCGAGTTCAGTAAAATTGTTAATTGCTTTATCAGCCTTTTCCTCAGGGGATATTGATATTCTTGGTAAAGACTTGTTTGCAATGTCAGGATTATTAGCAATAATCTCAGCTTTCATTTTTTCCATAAAATTAGGATCTGTGATCGATGGTATTGATGCTTTCTTGGTTTTATCCTTGGCATTTTCTTGTGTTATTGTGGAATTTTCCTGTGTTTCTTTTAGTGGCTGTATTTTTTCTAAATTCGCCTTTAATATTTGTGATGGCATTGGTGTTTCTTTCTCAGGAATTTTAAACGCTCGCCACGCCTTCGCTTGCTTCTTAAGTGCCTCGAAATCACCTGCTTGAAGCACATCATTAAAATCACGTTTTTCTTCGCCCTCAAGTTCTGGTTGGATAAAGTAGAGTGAAAGATTGTGCTCATCTTTTAATGATTGCGCAACTTTTTGCAAAGCATTTTTTGTTGCTTTATTATCTCCATCATTATCTGCTGCAACAAAAACATCTGTAGCCTGATGTTTTTTAGCAACCCAAGCAAGAGAAGATAAGTTGGCAATATTACCGAGCGTGACATAGATATTTGCTTTTGGATAGACTTGCGTGAGTGATAGGGCGGTTTCAACGCCTTCAGCAAATAACACCATTTTGCTATGACCGGCTTGTAGCTGTACAGCGCTACCTTTAATAACCCCGTGGCTACGTTTTACAATGCCAACAGTCTCTTTTTTTGCCTTGTTTCCTGTTTTTTTATCAAGAAAGATGGTTTGTGTTGCTGTAATTTCATTTTGCGCATTACGTGCAGCAACACAAATCGCAGGTGCTTCGCGCGTTATTTTTTGTCCATCTTTATCCATGACGGTATATTTCATGTTTGGCTGAAATTTCACTGCATCGATATCGCCGATTATTTTACGATGGGTGCGCAGATAAGTCTCGCCAAGTGTGCCGTTAATAGATTGAGCTTGATTAAAGCGATTTTGCGCAAAGGCAATTTTATCTTTGTCTGTAATTTCTTGTGTACGCGCCTTTATTTGGGTATGTGTGTTTTGTGCTTGGGTTTGAGTTTGAGGTTCTTTTTTAATTGCTTGCCTGCTTTGTTGTTCAGGGTGTGCAATACCAGCAATCTGAGCGCCTTCAATGAGCGCTTCTTTAAAGCTCAAGCCTAGACCATGCGTTGGACTCATCAGTAATTGCAGGGCACCACCACCTTCACCGCTCGCAAAAGAATGCCAGCTACCAGCTTTTGCACCACTGTGGGCATAAACAAGGGCATGGCCTTGCCCATAACGAATGTGGTTAACACCTTCTCGCGTACCTTGAAAGCCTAATACTTGCGTATAGAAATGCTCACCCATGCTATTAAGCGCATTTGTGATTACTTTGTAATCTAAGAGGTGGGATTTTGCAGCCTTTCGCTGATATAATCTTTTAGATTGTTGTAAGTCCTGAGGGGTAGATTTTCTTAAATGACGTGTTGCTGAATCATTTGTCTGCGCCGATAGTTTTTTATGATAGGCAAGGGCGTGTTTTTCCAAATCAGCCAGCTTTACTTTTGTTTTATCAAATAAAGGTAGGTAAGCATCAATATTGCTCAGCATTTGATAAGCAAGTTTATCTCGAGTATTTAACAATGCTAATGCGTTTATCCTTGCAAATTTCTCAAGTGATTTTTCATGTGACGGTATGCGATTAACCTCCCCAAATGCTACGGCAGTATCAATTCTAGCTTGTTGGTATTTGGCAATTAGCTGATAGTTTCCTCTATCCGCTTTAGTGCACGCTTGTAGGTGTTTTTGATGTTCAAATTGCCTCTTATCTTTATAAAGCGTTTTCCAATCAAGATTAGCTTCAAAAATATAACGCGAATAAGCTTTATCTGAAAGCAGTATTTCAGCAAAAGCTGCTTTTACGGTTGCATTGTTTTCATTTTGATACAAAGAGACATCGGCGCGATAATGATGTTGTTTGGCCTGCGCTGCTAAGGTTGCCTTATCAAGATTAAAGGCACTAATGGCTTTATCATGATTAAGGTGATGTAATAAATCTGCCGCATGTTTATCACGAATATGCGCAAGGCTTGCGTAATATGTGTTTTGCGCATCACTTAATTGCCAAGCGCAATTTAAAGCAAAAACACCGCGCCACTGCGCTTTTCGTCTTTCTTCTGCTTGCATATAAGCTAAAGCTGCGCGTAATACCGGCTTATCATGCATATCGGATGCCGATATGACCGCATAGTCCTGTGCTTTTTGTTGTGATTGCTTGATATGGCTGTATAGCGTTTTAACATCCAGTTGTTTTTTAAGCGCCAGATATGATAACTCTGAATAATAACCAGTATTTAGCTTTTCAAGCTTACGGGCAATTTGTAACTGATGACTGGTTTTTCCTTGCTGGTACGCATCAATATATTGCGTGAGCAAGTTTAGCGCCTGTGTTTTCTGATGGCATTGCGCTAACGTCTCAATCTTAACAAAATTAAGTGTACAGGCCGTCTCAAACTCTTGATATTGCGCATAAATCTCAGCACCTAACTGATTCTTGGCCACCATTTTCTCAAGCAATTCAAATGGTGGGTTTAAAGGGGTGTTTTGAGCGGTAGCGCTCGTCTTCTCATTTTTAGTTCCACTTCTTAAATCTGCCCAGCCTTTGCCAACTTCTCTATGCAAATCTGCAAAGCTCGCAACTTTTATCGCGCGAATATTTTTGGCTTGTTGGGCTGCAACCTGATAGGCATACACTGGTTTTTTGCCATCAACTTCCGTGTGTATCTTTTCAAATCCCCGCACTTGTTGCCACACATCTACCATTTTTTGTTTAGCAAGGCCAATTTTGGCCAAGAATCGCGCAATCAATCCATCCGCCTCAAAGCCACGCCTGATACCGTACATGAGCGGATAATTTAAAGCAGAATCTAACAAGGTGCGTTTTGAGAACGCCTTGGTCATTTCCGCTATTGATTGATAAGACTCATGACTTGCATAAAGCTTTACTTGCTTTTTATGACGAGAAAGCGCCACATAACTTAAATACCTATCCCAGCCAGCACCTTGTGCTGCAACAAAGACTTTATCAAAGGTTGCACCTTGGCTTTTATGAATCGTTGTCGCATAACCATAGTAAAAATCTTGATATTCGGCGGTGTTAATTTGCACAATGCGTTGCTCTGCATCAAGTATCAAGGTAAGTTTTCCATCCTCACAAGCTTTAACCGTTGCAAGCTGACCATTTTTAACACCAAGACTGCTATCATTGCGCTTGAGTAAAACTCTATCACCAACACTTAAAGAAATTTCACCTTGTGAGGTCTGATAGCGCGTTTGTAAATCCTCAGCCAATAAACCTGCCGTCATTAACCGTGTTCTTACTAAGTGATTTAACGTTTCAACATGTGCATTGGTATGTGCCAGTATGATTTGCGAAGTAGGGCGGTTATCTAAGGCGGCAAACCAATCACGCACCAATTGATTATCTGCATCAATTTGTGTGCGAGAAAAATGAATATCCCCTTGCTCGTGATAATAAGCTAAAGCACAATCTACTTTTTGTTGAGATAGCCACGTACTCGCTTGCCTATCACCAGCCTTTTCTTGCCGCATAATTTGGCTTAGCTCACAAAAGCCGGTTCGCTCAACAATCGCCTTAAAGGTCGGGGCGCTATTAATGGGTTGCAACTGGTCATAATCGCCCACGAGAACAAGCTTTGCGCCAGATGCTTTAACATGTCGAACAATCTCGTGCATATCATGCAATCCTGTCATTCCTGCCTCATCCATGATAACCACATCACCTTGCTTTAATTGCCAGTTATCATGCTGTATGCGTTTACGATAATGCGCAATGGTATTTGAAGCGATGCCTGCCTCGGATAATCCTTGCGCTGCAATACCTGAGATGGCCATCCCATAAACGCGCTGGCCGGCATTTTCAAACACTTGATTGGCGGCGCGAAGCATATAAGATTTACCCGTACCTGCACGACCCACCACACAAACCAGTTGCTTGCCACTACAAATAACTTGCAAAGCATCCGCTTGCTCACTGTTTAAGCTAAACGCTGCAATTGTTGCGTTAAGAGATTCTGGCTGTATCGCGTCGTTTTGTTGGGCTGCCAACGTCTCACAACTCTGCGCCACTTCCGCTTCTTTTAAAAAGTTTCCTTGGCTCGTATAAGTGCGTCTGCCATCCTCGCCAATCCCTAAATAGACAAGCTCTGAATGCGACATTACCGCAGCAAGTGCTGCTTCTTTTTGCTCGGCTGTATCAGTGTTTTTAGCAACGAAATTTTCAATTCTCTTTTCATTAAAGGTTGGGTATTTTGTAGCCAGCATATTAATAACTGACTCAGGAGAGCTAAGCGCAACTTCAATAGAAGCTTGGCGGCGCAAAGCATTTTCTTCTTTTAGATAATGCGCTTCTGAGCGAATATTACCTTCGTGTCGCTGACTAAATATATAATTCTCATCAACTTCTAAATCAATTCCTTTGCTTTTAAAGTATTGATTTTGATAATCTCTCCATTTCTCTCCCCACGCCTCATTTTCGCTCACAAAACCTTTTCCACCTTTGCTGGCTGCAAAGCGAGGATTTAAATCTCGTGCTTTTGTAGGGGAGAGTGAATGCTCCAACACTCTGCGAGTAGGCACATAAATATGCGCATGAGGATTACCATCGCCATGGTCATGGATGGATATATCAGCGACTAATCCCTCAGATACAAAATAGGTAAATGCAAAATTTCGAGCGAGCGTAATATTCTCATCGATACTTAGCTCTTTAGGCAGCGCAAGCACATAGTCTTTGGCAACTTGCGCATCTCCGCGTTTTTCAAAGAACTCAACGGTATTCCAAAACTTTTCTCTATCAGCAAATGCAGGGTTTGCACCATCGGGCAAAACAAGTGAAGAATAAGCAACATCTTGCCGTTTTCTAAAATCATGTGTCTCGCCAGTTCGCTCATCATACAACTTAACACCAGCGCGATAGGCAGCCCCAGCAACTGAGCTGTGACCTTTTGTACGAGAATGAATTGATACCTGAACAAATGCGATAGCCATTTGTTCACTTTAGCATAACATTCGAAGAATGTATATTGCGCCCTTGAGTCAGGGGCTGATTTGTTTTTCGCTGCGCGAAAGTTCTTTTATTATCGCTATTTTTGACATTTCTGTTTTATTTTTGTTCTGTGTTTTGATTTATGTTTTCATAATCTTGGTTTTTAGGTTAAAATTGTTTTTTAGATTTATATATAAAAAGGGGATTTTATGAGCGCATTAGATAAAAGTATTTCAAAAGCAGAAAA
>PAMH01000035.1 GCA_002707205.1 Legionellales bacterium | reverse complement strand
TTTCTTCTTTAGTGTATTCTTTTTTATCCAAAATTGATTGAAAGTGACGGATGGTATGAGGTCGTTGATTTTTTGGGTATGACTGGATAAGTAATTGCAACATCTTAATAAAATTTGATAATGAATCAAGAACTATAGGATGAAAAGTGGGCGATGCTAATTTTTTTTCTGATGATGTGCTGTTAGATTTAACTTCATCCTCTGGTACTTCAGCTTTTACCGCCAGTGCTTCAGTTTTTTCCTTATCCTCTGGTACTTCAGTGTTTACCGCCAGTGCTTCAGTTTTTTCCTTATCCTCTGGTACTTCAGCGTTTACCGCCAGTGCTTCAGTTTTTTCCTTTAATGATTTAATATGGCGGATGCAACTGGGTATCATAATTTTCATAAAGTACTTTAGCGATATTGGTTTTTTAGTTAATTCAAAAGACTCTAAAAGTGATTGGATAGAGTAGTTTTGAGGGGCTTTACTATCGCCAGTTTCTACAGGTATTGTATACTTTAAAAAATTTGTATCCTTTATTTCCTTTATTTTGATTAACCTCAAAACCTCAAGCGCGTTAGCAGGAGCGTTTTCTTCTTCTTGCTTAAAAATGTAACCTACGATGAGGCTGTGTAGTACTGTCCAGCCAATCAAACCATCTTGTCTATCTGTAGGTGAAACAGCAGCAATGATATTAACATCTGCACCGTTCTTTAATAAATAAGCTACAATCTCATAGTCTAGCTGTCGGCATGCTTCATGTAATGCGGTTGTATTATCAAGAAAGCCATTATAAGTGTTGCTTTTAATTGTCACTTTGGTGGACGTATTAATATCGATTTTTTCGTTTTCAATGAGGTTTTTGACTGTCTCTAAGTTGCCAAATTGCACCGCAAGAATTAACTTTTGGATATTATTCATCTTCTAGCCTTATAATTGATTTTTATTTATGTAGTAGCAAAAATGTTATTTATTCGTATGACCTGTGGTCAAATACTGCTCGATAATTGTATTTTAATTTTACTTGAGGGTCAAGTTTTATACTAAAAGTTCGCTTTTTAATCAGTTAATTTTTCTTAAATAAGCCAATAAGCCATTAATACCAATTGCTAAGATAATCAATAAGCTGGCAAGGCTAAATTGCGTATGGCTTGGCAATATTGCCGCAATTGAACTTAAACCACTGGCGAATAACATCTGTAAGCTGGCATATAGTGCGCCAATCAATCCAGCAATATGAGGAAATGGCTCAAATGCACCGGCAAACGAGTTTGCGAAAATAAAGGCATTGGCAAAAATAAAAACCATCATAGGAATTAAAATTACATAAAGATTTAAATAGCCAAGTACCCCGAGCAAAAACATGCCAATCGCTGCCGCTAATTGCAACACGCTTCCATAAGTCATAATATTAAGTAGGCTAAATCGATGCATGAGTTGAGAGTTCACAATGCCACCAACAAGAAAACTAAGTGCGGTTAATGGCATAACCCAACCATATTGAATAGGTGTTAAGCCAATAACATGTTGAAATAAAAATGGAGAAATTGTTAGATAAACCATTAATGCTGAATAAGCCAAACAAGAGCATAAGGTATTAGCCATAAATGTTGTATTTAATAATATTTCACCATAGGTTTTAATGACTTGTTTAATAGTCCGTTGTCGTCTTTTTGCTAGGGGTAAAGTTTCAGGTAAGTAATAATAAAGATATAGACTGATGAAAATCATCAGAAATAAACATAATCCAAAGTTATAACGCCAGCCAAAAAAACTTTGTATATAACCACCCGTAACTGGTGCGATTGCGGGAATAATAGCAAATACAATGCCAAGATATGCGCCGGTACGAGCTAATTCTATCCCTTGAAAACAATCGCGCATAATTGCGCGGAATAAAGCACTGGTTGCGCCTATCCCTAAACCTTGTATTAATCGACCTAAAAGTAAAAATTGAATACTTGTAGCGGTTAAACAAATTATTGTGCCGATGGCAAAAATAAATATACCTAAAAATATAACAGGGCGTCGCCCCTTATTATCACCCAGTGGTCCATAAAATAACTGAGAAAAAAATAAACCAACTAGATATATAGATATTGTCATTTGTGTTAAGTATGGCGTTGTGTTTAATTTTGCTGTGATAGCAGGCAGTGAAGGTAAATAATTGTCGGATGCAAACTGTGATAAAACGCCCATTGTAACTAATAAGCTAATAATAAACCAGCGATTATAAAGAGGTTTTTGATTCATTTTCTTCACTAACTAATTGAATACTTAATGCATGAATTTCATGCGGAATTAAATCATTTAATACTTGATATATTGCCTTATGAATATTGAGTCGATTAAGATCGCCAAAGCAATCTTTATCAATGATTAAGTCAAAATGCCCAGCGCCATCTTGAGCACCACTATGGCCAATGTGTTCATCACTTTGATCAATTACTTCAAGACGATGAGGTGAAAATTTTTCACGTAATCGCAGAATAATTAATGCCTGACGTTGTGCATTAGTCATTGTATTAAGCCTTAGTGTTGGGTGTTTTTGTATGCGGATCTTCCATGTATTTCGCTAAGTACAGACTAAGACCAAGATAGAAAACAACCGATAAGCTCAGTACGCCAAAAACCTTAAATTTCACCCAAACTTCCGTACTATAATTTGCCAAGACATATAGGTTAACTGCACCAACCACAATAAAATAAAATGCACACATTAAGTTAACGTGAGACCAAATTTTTTGCGGTAGCTTGATATGTTGCTCCATATAGATTTGTAATAATTTTTTCTTAAAAGGTTGGCTACCTAATAAAACTAAACCATATAACCAAGAAATTGCGGTAACTTTAAGTTTAATATAAATTTCTTGATGTAATAAAAGGGTAATGCTACCAAATAAGGTGACTAAAAGGCAGTTTATTAGTAAAACTTTATCAACTGTTTTATTTTTAAACCAATAAAGTGCGACCTGTAAAATAGTTACCGGAATAATAACCGCAGTTGCATAAAAAATATTTTGTCCTGTCCAAAGATAAACAATAAAAAAAATGATTACAGGAAAAAAGTCAAAAAGTAGCTTCATTTATTTACCTAGTTTCTTAATAAGATATTGTACATATTGTAACATAGACTTAAATAACTTCGAAATGCAAGGTGAGTATAAAATATTTTCTATATAGGGGCTTATATGCATAAATTAATAGTTGGATATTATCTACATTGCAGAAGTGTAAATTTTAGGATGGGCGTTAAAATTATACATTATTTGAGGTTATAGACAGAGGTGATTTTATTCTCTGATTTGCGTATAATTCTCATAGTATCATGTTTAAGGAAAATCACTTGCCCGCTAAATTTGTGCATTTAAGATTACATAGTGAATTTTCATTGGTTGATGGTTTGGTAAGGCTCAAGCCTTTGGCGCAAAAGATTGTTAACTCAATGCCTGCTGTTGCATTAACGGATCATATGAATTTATTTGCCGTGGTAAAATTTTTCAAAGCATGTGAATCGCTAGGTATAAAACCATTATTAGGGGCAGATATTTATCTTTATAACCCTGAAGATGAAACGAAACCCTCAAATTTACTCTTATTATGTCAAAACAATCAAGGCTACGCTAATTTAAGGACGTTAATTTCAAGAGCTTATAGAGAAGGGCAGCAACAAGGTTTTCCACAAATAAAAAAGTCATGGCTTTGGGAACACTCCGAAGGACTAATTGTCTTATCCGGCGCTCAGCATGGTGAAATTGGCAAAGCATTGTTAAATAGCAATCAACTGATGGCAGAGAATTTAGCAAATACTTATATTAAACAGTTCCCAGATAGATTTTACATTGAGCTACAAAGAACAGGACGTCCACAAGAAGATGTTTATATCAAATCTGCCATTTCACTCGCCAAAAAACTAGACTTACCATTGGTTGCAACTAATGACGTTAGATTCATTGATGAGAGTGATTTTTTTGCCCATGAAGCTCGTGTATGTATTCATGATGGCTATACGCTTGAAGACCCTCGCCGAGAACAAAAATATAGTGCGCAACAATATTTAAAAACACCCGATGAAATGCAATCTTTGTTTGCAGATATTCCTGAGGCATTAATTAATGCTGTCGAAATTGCTAAACGTTGTAATGTAGCATTAATGCTGGGGGAAGTCTTTTTACCTGATTTTCCTATTCCTGATCATTATACAATTGATAGTTATTTAAGTGAGATTAGCTATTCCGGATTAGAAAAACGCCTTGAGATTTTATTTCCAGAAGCAAACGTGCGAGAGCAAAAAAGAGCAACCTATCGTTCACGATTACAAATAGAACTGGATGTTATTATTAAAATGGGCTTTCCCGGATATTTTTTGATTGTTGCAGACTTTATCCAATGGTCTAAAAATAATGGTATTCCTGTTGGCCCTGGGCGAGGTTCGGGTGCTGGTTCTCTAGTTGCTTATGTATTAGGTATTACGGACTTAGATCCATTAGCTTATGATTTACTGTTTGAGCGCTTTTTAAATCCTGAACGCGTTTCTATGCCAGATTTTGATGTTGATTTTTGTATGGATGGACGTGATCGTGTGATTGATTATGTTGCCGATAAATATGGTCGGGACAGTGTTTCACAAATTATTACTTATGGCACAATGGCTGCAAAAGCAGTAATTCGCGATGTTGGTCGTGTTATGGGACATCCTTATGGGTTTGTAGATAAAATAGCAAAACTTATTCCTTTTGAAATCGGTATGACCTTGGAAAAAGCGCTCATACAAGAAGATGACTTACGACAGCGTTATGAAGAGGAAGAAGAAGTTACCGAATTAATTGATTTAGCAAAGAAGTTGGAAGGCATTACCCGAAATGCAGGTAAGCATGCAGGCGGGGTTGTGATTGCCCCATCACAACTTACTGATTTTAGTGCACTTTATTGCGAATCTGGTAGCCAACAAATTGTTACGCAATTTGATAAAGATGATGTTGAAGCGGTAGGCTTGGTTAAGTTTGATTTTTTAGGTCTCAGAACGCTAACAATTATTAATTGGGCAGTAATCGCTGCAAACCAACGTTTAGCAATAGAAAATAAATCATTAATTGACATTAACCTAATACCATTAGATGATAAAGCTAGCTTTGACTTATTAAAAGCTTGTGAAACTACTGCTGTTTTTCAGTTAGAGTCTCGAGGTATGAAAGACTTAATTAAGCGATTACAGCCAGATTGTTTTGAAGATATTGTTGCACTTGTTGCATTATTTCGACCGGGACCACTCCAGTCAGGCATGGTGGATGACTTTATTAATCGAAAACATGGTTTAGCAGCAGTAGAGTATCCTCATCCTGATCTTGAGCCCATTTTAAAGCCAACTTATGGTGTCATTTTATATCAAGAGCAAGTAATGCAAATTGCTCAAGTTTTAGCAAATTATACTTTAGGTGCTGCAGATTTATTGCGTCGAGCAATGGGTAAGAAAAAACCAGAAGAAATGGCTAAACAACGACAAATTTTTCTGGAAGGCTCCACTGCCCGTGATATTGATGCCAATTTAGCAAATAGTATTTTTGACTTAATGGAAAAATTTGCAGGCTATGGTTTTAATAAATCACATTCAGCAGCATATGCATTAGTAGCTTATCAAACAGCCTGGTTAAAAGCACATTATCCAGCTGAATTTATGGCTGCTGTGTTATCTTCGGATATGGATAATACTGATAAAGTTGTGACATTTTTAGATGATGCAAAACATATGCGTTTAAAAATATCTGCACCATGTATTAATGAAGGTTTTTATAAGTTTACAGCCGAAAATAATAAAGTTCTTTATGGATTAGGCGCTATCAAAGGTGTGGGTGAATCTGCAATTCAGAACATCGTTAATGAACGATTAGCAGGGGGAAGCTACCAAGATTTATTTGAGTTTTGTGAGCGAGTTGATAGCAAAAAAATAAATCGAAGAACATTAGAAGCATTAATTCGTGCTGGTGCCATGGATTGTTTTAAGATAGAACGCGCGAGTTTATTTTTAACGATAGATACAGCGATACAAGCTGCAGAGCAACAAAGTAAAAACGCATTAGTTGGTCAAACAGATTTATTTGGTAGTTCAACGGAAACAAAACACACCTATATTGCTGCAAAGCCATGGAGTGAAAGTAAACGGTTACGTGGTGAAAAAGACTCATTAGGCACATATGTTTCAGGACACCCAATTTTACAGTATCAAACTGAATTAAATGCCATTATTACGAGTAAAATTGGTCAATTAAATGTTACACACGAGCAGTCTGTCGTGATTGCTGGATTGGTTGTATCCATGCGAAGTATGCTTACTAAACGTGGGGATAGAATGGCTTTTATTGCTTTAGATGATCAATCTGGACGGATGGAAATTGCAATTTTCTCTGATGTTTTTTTAGAATGTCGAGAGTTACTCTCTAATGACCAAATTATCATTGTGCAAGGTGATGTTAGCCATGATGAATATACTGGTGGTTTACGTATGAGCGCACGTAAGATCATGTCATTAGAACAGGCTAGACTTGTATTTGCCAAAGCATTAAAGATTCAGTTGCATATCGATCAGTTTGGTGAAATACAACTACAGAATTTAAAACAGTGTATAAATAAGCATGCAGGCAGAATGCCTATTATTTGTCAGTACAGTAATTATGATGCGACTGCTGAAATGACTTTAGATAAAGCATTTCGGATTAAACCTTGTAATGAAGCATTAGAAGAATTACAAAATTTATTTGGTAATGAGGCAGTGAGTTTTATCTACTAAGAAAACTTAAAATTTTTTGTCGTGTTATATTTTACTTAAATAGAGATGATTACATTAAAGTTGCTCTAAGAATTTTTGACTATCTTCCTGAATTTGTTTTTGTTTACTTTTATCCATCTTGTCATAGGTGCGATATAACATATTAACGCGTTGATTGGATTCTAGCTTATCTCTATTGCGAATTAAAAAATCCCAGTATAGATAATTAAAAGGACAAGCGTCTTCGCCTGTTTTTTTACTGATTTTATAGTTGCAGTTTTTACAATAGTTTGACATTTTATTAATATAATTACCGCTAGCGGCATAAGGTTTGCTGGCTAAATAACCGCCATCTGCAAATAAAATCATACCAGTCACATTAGGCAGCTCCACCCATTCGTAAGCATCAGCATAAACAATTAAATACCATTCATTAACATATTTGGGATGAATGCCAGTGAGTAGGGTGAAATTGCCAAGAACCATTAAGCGTTGTATATGGTGTGCATAGGCATTTTTTTGTGTTTCTAATACACATTGGCGTAAACAATTCATTTTTGTGTCACCTGACCAATAAAATTCAGGTAAACTTCGTTTGGCATTGAAAAAATTTTCCTGAGCATAATCGGGCATTTTTAGCCAATACAACCCACGAATATACTCTCGCCAACCTAAAATTTGACGAATAAATCCTTCTGCTGCATTTAGTGGAATTTTTTTCTCATAATAAGCATCCTCAACAACTTTAATACACTCTAATGGAAGTAGTAAGCCACAATTTAAGTAAAAGCTTAAATGAGAATGGAACATCCATGGCTCATTCTCAAGCATGGCATCTTGATAATCACCAAAGTGAGATAATCGTTCTTGAATAAATAAATTTAAAGCTTGAAGGGCTTGTTTACGAGTCACTGCGAAATAAAAAGGCTCAGTATCACCAAAGTGATCGGCAAATTGTTGATTGACCAATGCAATAACAGTTTGGGTTATCTTATCAGGTTCTTGTTCATAAGTTTTTGGGATTTTTAAATCTCTTTTAGGTGGTTTTCTATTTTCTTTATCATAATTCCATTGTCCCCCTTCAGGTGAATCATTTTGCATTAAGATATGGTGTTTTTTTCGCATTTCACGGTAGAAAAATTCCATACGCAACTGTTTTTTCTTTTTAGCCCAAGTTGCAAATTCTTCGGGTGTTGATAAAAAACGATCATCATCACGAATCTCTACCGAAATATTTAATTTTTTTTCCCAAGTTTTAATATCATTTAATACACGATATTCATTGGGCATGGTGATAATAACTTGATTGATTTTATAACGAGAAATAGCACGTTTTACTTCACCGTAGAATGAGCCCGTATTCTCTTTATCATTTAATTGAATATATTCAACCTTGTAACCATCATGTTGTAATGTATCTGCAAAATGACGCATGGCAGAGAACAAAAAGGCAATCTTTTTTTTATGGTGTTTTACATAGGTAGATTCATCCCAGACTTCACACATAAGTATGACATCCTCAGATGATTTAGCGTCATTGAGGCTTGAAATTGATTTTGACAGTTGGTCGCCTAATATTAATCGTAGCGTTTTCATCTATAAATCCTATTATTAAGCGAGCCAGTAATTTAGTAAAAACATGGTTAATATACCAACTAAAACACCTAACATGGCATTTTTTTCATGTGAGGCTTTAAATAATTCAGGAAATAATTCTTGGCATACAACAAACAGCATTGCGCCACCAGCAAAAGCCAGTGCAACAGGTAAACTATAAGCTGTTATGGTTGCTGAAATAAAACCAAACAATGCAAAAATAGGCTCTATTAACCCTGTTAATAGAGCGATTAAAAAAGCACGATGTTTATTCTCACCAATGCTGATTAAGCTTAATGCAACAACTAATCCTTCTGGCATATTTTGTAATGAAATGGCTGCAGCAAGTAAAACGCCACTGGTATTATCACCTGTGCCAAAGCCAACGCCAACCGATAAACCTTCAGGAATATTATGTAAACAAATCGCTAAAATAATTAAGCCGGTACGGGTTAGCTGTTTTTGATCAGTTTTCCCTGTGTTTTTAAATAAATGCTGATGGGGTATTTTGCGATGAATCCCCACGATAAATATATAACCTAATAACAACGCAAATAAGACAGGAAAAATTGCAATGTTTGTATTATAAGTTGTTTTTGCAAAGTCAATACTGGGTAATATTAATGCGGTAAATGAAGCAACCAACATAATTCCTGCACTAAATCCCAAACCCAAATCAATATGTTTTTTTTCAAAAATCTGTTTGAAATAGATAGGGATTGCACCAACGCCAGTTGATATTCCAGCAATGATTGTTGACCAAAAAGCAACCCAATTAAAATCCATTTTACATGTCCATTTTTTTTATATTGTGTGGCAAGTTGAAATTATAGCAAAAATTTAGATTTTATTTTGATTCATTATTAGGAAAAGTATAGGTTTGAATTTCTTTGCCATTAACATCATAAGTATTTAACTTAACTGAGAATCCCCACAGCCTATATAAGTGCTTTAATACTTCGAAGACATCATCATGCAAAGGACGCCTATCAGTTTGCACATGATGTAACGTCAAGCTACGATCTCCTTTAATATCTACTGAATATACTTGTATATCAGGTTCATTGAAGCTTAAATTATAGCTATCAGAGAGTAACTGTCTTATTTTAAGATAACCGTTTTCATCATGAATAGCTGAAACTAACAATTCTTTTTCATTTTCATCATCTAAAATAGCAAATAATTTCATATCACGCATGACAGTTGGGGATAAATACTGTGAAATAAAGCTTTCGTCTTTAAAGTTACGCATGGCAAAATCTAATGTTTCTGTCCAAGATTTATCAATGATTTCAGGAAACCATTTTTTATCTTCCTCAGAGGGATTTTCACAAATTCGTTTAATGTCTGTAAACATTGAAAATCCTAGCGCATAAGGATTAATACCGCTATAACCAGCTTCGTCATAGTGTAATTGTTTAATAAGATTTGTATGATTTTGCAGAAATTCAATCATAAATTCATCTGTTAATAACCCCTCATTATACATTTGATTAATGATGGTGTAATGCCAAAAAGTAGCCCAGCCTTCGTTCATAATTTTTGTTTGTTTTTGTGGATAAAAATATCGGGCTATTTTTCTAACAATTCGAATAATTTCACGTTGCCAAGACTCAAGTAACGGAGCATGTTTTTCAAGGAAATATAGAATATTTTCTTCTGGATCAGCAGGGAAGTTATCTGCTGGTAGTTTTTCAGCTTGCTGATTTGCTTTAAAATTAGGAATAGTACGCCACAAATCATTAACTTGAGTTTG
The DNA here is from genome assembly GCA_002707205.1 of Legionellales bacterium. Lineage (GTDB taxonomy): Bacteria > Pseudomonadota > Gammaproteobacteria > UBA1113 > UBA1113. Next base: position 6,471 of record PAMH01000035.1, on the reverse strand, counting down.
AAGATAGGCTTCACGATCTTTTTGTCTCGCTTTTTCCTCGCTTAGGGATAATGGTTGAGGTCGCTTGTAACGGTCGACACCATGTGACATTAATGCATGGCAACTATCTATGAGTGCTTCGACTTCATCAACGCCATATTTTTGTTCACATTCATGAATAAAATTTCTCGCAAATAAGAGATAATCAATAATTAAATCTGCACTAGTCCAAGTCTTGAATAAATAATTATTTTTAAAAAAAGAGTTGTGTCCATAACACGCATGTGCAATAACTGTTGCTTGCATGACAAGATTATTTTCTTCAAGCAAGTAGGCGATGCATGGGTTTGAATTAATCACTATTTCATAAGCAAGCCCCATATAACCACGACGATAATTTTTTTCAAAATTCACAAATTTTTTGCCAAAAGACCAATGATAGTAACCTAGTGGCATGCCAATGGTGGAGTAAGTATCCAGCATTTGTTCGGCACTTATAATTTCAATTTGATTAGGGTAGGTATCTAAATTAAAATCTGCAGCAATACGAGCAATTTCATTTTGATATTGCTCAAGCAAAGGAATATCCCAATCTGAATTGTTAGGTAAAACTTTTTTACGCATGGCTTTTCTTCTTAAAAAGATCGCGAAATACCGGATACAAATCTTTTTTATCATTAATATCACGCATAGCAAAATGCTTAAATTTTTCGCGAATAGCAATGTATGCTCGCCATAAACTTTGATGATGTCGCGGTAAAATTTCAATATAAGCATAATATTGTACGTATTGCATAATGAAATTTTCTAAGATTTCTTGGCATTTTGGAGAGTCTGCATTCCAGTTGTCGCCATCTGAAGCTTGTGCAACGTATATGTTCCAATCTTCTGTTGGAAACCTCTCAACAATAATTTTATGCATTAACTCTAATGCGCTAGAGACTACGGTGCCACCAGTTTCACGTGAATAAAAAAACTCTTTTTCATCAACTTCTTTTGCCGTGGTATGATGTCTGATAAAGACCAAACTGATTTTTTGATAGTTTTTAGTCAGGAATAAATACAATAATATAAAAAAACGCTTTGCTAAATCTTTTTTTGATTCATCCATTGAACCTGAAACATCCATTAAGCAAAACATAACTGCTTGAGTAGTCGGTTTTTGTTGTTTTATTTTATTAATATAACGTATGTCATTTGTGTCAATGAATGGAATTTTCATTTGTTTTTTTAATAGTTTTTTTAACTTCTCTTGGATAGCTTCAATTTTTTTTATATTAGGATTTTTTTCTGATAGTAAAAATTTCAGTTCGTCCTTAAGTTGTTTCTCTTTTTTTTGATAAGCCCCTTTGAAAATTAATCTTCTTGAAATTGCGTTTTTAAACGATTTGATTAGATGAATATTAGGCGGCGTACCTACTGTTGTAAATCCAGCTTTAGTTTGTACGAATGTGGGTTCATGTGTTAGTTTTGTTTTAATTAAATCTGGCAAAGCAAGATCTTCAAAAAACAAATCTAAAAATTCATCTTTGCTTAATTCAAAAATAAAATCATCAACACCTTCGCCTTGATTACTTGCATTGTGACTTTGACTTTCAGCATTGCTTGGTCGTTGAATTTTGTCGCCTAAAATAAAATTTTTATTTCCCGGTAAAATAACTTCTCTTTTACCACCTTTTCCATGAGAAAATAAAGGCTCAGATATATCTTTTTTAGGAATAAGAATTTTCTCTCCTTGCTCAATATTGGTAATGCTACGTTGGCTAATAGAGTCAGCAACAGCAGCTTTGATTTGTTGCTTAAAACGACGAATAAATCGCTGTCGATTAATTGTGCTCTTAGATTTTCCATTTCGTCTTCTATCAATAAATTGTGTCATATTATTACTCAGGAAGTTTTTCTAACGCGTAAGTACCATTCGCATAGTAGACGGACTTGTTTTGCTGTATAACCTTTATCTTCCATACGACTAATAAATTCTTGATGTTTTTTCTTATCTTCTTGCGATGCTTTTGGATTAAATGAAATAACAGGTAGTAAATCTTCTGTATTAGAAAACATTTTTTTCTCAATAACGCGTTTAAGTTTTTCATAACTATGCCAAATTGGATTTTTACCTTGGTTATTTGCTTTGGCACGCAAGACAAAATTTACAACCTCGTGTCTGAAATCTTTAGGGTTGCTAATACCTGCTGGTTTTTCAATTTTTTCTAATTCATCATTTAATGCTGTTCTATCATAAATTTCACCGGTGTCTGGGTCACGATAATCTTGGTCTTGTATCCAAAAATCAGAAAAGGTGAGATAGCGATCAAAAATATTTTGTCCATACTCAGAATAAGACTCTAAATAAGCTGTTTGAATTTCTTTACCAATAAAATTAATGTACCTGGGGATTAAAAACTCTTTCAAATAGCGTAAATATTTATCTGTTGTCTCTTGTGGGAATTGTTCTTGTTCAATTTGCTTTTCTAAAATATAAAATAGATGCACGGGATTACCTGCAACTTCTGCAGAATCAAAGTTAAAGACTTTGGATAGAATTTTGAATGCAAAGCGTGTAGATAATCCTGTCATACCTTCATCTACGCCAGCATAGTCGCGGTACTCTTGATATGATTTTGCTTTTGGATCTGTATCTTTCAAGTTTTCACCATTATAGATACGCATTTTGGAAAAAATGCTAGAATTTTCAGGTTCTTTAATACGCGAAAGAATTGAAAATTGCGCTAATATTTTTAAAGTATCAGGGGCGCAAGGTGCTTTATGTAAGGCGCTTTCTTCAATAAGTTTATTGTAAATTTTTATTTCTTCAGAGACACGCAGTACATAAGGGACTTTGATAATGTAGATACGATCGATAAATGCTTCATTATTTTTATTATTCTTAAACGTTGTCCATTCTGCTTCATTTGAGTGTGCAAGAATAATGCCTTCAAATGGAATCGCGGAAATACCTTCAGTGGCATTGTAATTGCCTTCTTGTGTTGCTGTGAGCAATGGATGTAACACTTTAATTGGCGCTTTAAACATTTCAACAAATTCCATCAAACCACGATTAGCCCGGCATAATGCACCAGAAAAGCTATATGCATCAGCATCATTTTGTGCATATTCTTCTAATTTTCTGATGTCAACTTTACCAACCAATGATGAAATATCTTGATTATTTTCATCACCAGGTTCTGTTTTCGCGATCGCAATTTGATGATGTATCGATGGGTAAAGTTTAACGACACGAAATTTTCGAATGTCTCCACCGTATTCATGTAATTTTTTAATTGCCCAAGGCGACATGATTGGCAAACAATAGCGTCTGGGGATATTATATTTTTCTTCTAATAATGCGCCATCTTCTTCATAGGAAAATAACCCCAAAGGTGATTCAAACACAGGCGAGCCTTTAATTGCATAAAACGGTTGTTTTTGCATTAAATATTTTAAGCGTTCAGCAATTGAGGATTTACCACCGCCAACAGGGCCCAGTAAATATAATATTTGTTTGCGTTCTTCTAAACCCTGTGCCGCATGTTTAAAATAAGAAACAATTTGCGCAATTGTCTCTTCCATACCAAAAAAATCTGAAAAACATTCATAGTGCGGAATGACTTTATTAGAGAAAATACGACTCAATATTGGGTTTTCGCGCGTATCAATTAAAGTTGGTTCACCAATCGCTCTTACCATACGCTCTGCCGCACTGGCATAAGCATTAGGATCGGTTTTACAAAGTTCAAGATAATCTTCTAGTGACATATCTTCTTGATGAAGGATATTATATCGTGCTTGTAGATCATCAAACATGGCCATTGCTCACCTCAATAAATATATTTAATCTTTCTTAACATTGATTCTCTATAAATATCTTAACTTTCTGTTTTTATGACAAATGTCACCCAATAACAAAGTTCTGTTTATTATTTATACATTAAGTATAGTGTATGAGCACTATTTATTATAAAGATAATCAATTTATCTATATTTATTAGTTGGTTAGACTGTGAATATACTAGAGGTAGGTTGCAGGTAATCTGTTGTGTCTTTCTTCTCTGTTGTGATAGCGATATCATAGGCTAATTTTAACATGTCTGCTATTTTCTTATACTTGAATGGAACTTTGTTTGTACCTGTTTCTAAAGTCATTCCCTCATTAGCGGTTATGGTATTATTGCTATTTTCGATTAAAAAATTAACCATTTCTGGATCACCTGATAGGGCAGCATATTCCATAGCATCACAAGAAATGATTTCACGTACCTTTTTGAGCCATGATTCTGGTGCCAAAGTAGCATCTTCTGTTGTTTCAACAGTATACATTTTATAGATGGCGTATAAATTTGGCTCGTTCGTTAAGTTGGAGATTTTGTTTAATTTGTAAAGATTATTAGGATAATATATTTTAAATTTTAGCGCGGCTTGAACATGTGGGGATGTTAATAAAAGTTTGAGAATAGGTTTATTTTGTTCAAAAGGTATTATATAGGGTTGATGACTTTCAAGTAAGTTATGACGACTTAATAATGTTTTAAAAAGATCTTCAGGAAGTATTTCCTCTTCAATTTCCTCAAACATTTTATTATAGCGACAGATATCTGAAGTTATTATTCTATGAGATCTGATGCCTAACTCGTCTTCATTACGCAGTGAATTTTTTAAATCCTGTAAATCAGTATCAGAGTGTAGCCGACAGAAGCGTGTTAACATTTGCTCCTTTGTCAAGCTCCTTGATATTTGAAGCGAATATTTTAAGTGCTGCAAGAAAACTTTTTCATTGATGGTAAATTCAGCTAAATTCGGGTTAAACTCTTTTTTTAGCTCAATTTCTTTAATCTGATTGAAGCTGCTACGATAGCAGACTTTAGTCATTTCTTTTATCGTAATTTTTTTTGCTTCAAAATCCCATGAACAAGAAAGGGTGAGAGTGATAAATCGAAGTCTATTATTGACTATTTCATTGGTAGTTGTTTTGGGTGGAGTAATATAAGGTTCATTTTTTTCACAATTAAAAGCCCTAAGAATGTTATTATTCAAGTCTTTTTCAAATAGATGAAGGTGACTGATTAAGAGTCTATAAATAATTTTGTGTAAACGTATAGTCAGGTACACTAGGTTAACGATAGGAGAACCTGATTATGGCAGTAAAGACAAATGAAGTAGACCCGCAAATTGTTGAGTATTTTCTTGACAAGGTAAAGACATCGGATGATATTTTCGGTGATAGCGGGGTTATGAAGGCTTTAAAAAAAGCATTAACTGAGCGGATTTTAGAGGGCGAGCTAACAACAGAGCTAGGCTATGAAAAGCATGCTTGTGCTGGAAAGAACACAGGTAACTCACGTAACGGCTATAGCAGCAAGCGGTTAAAGACAACTGATGGTGAAATGGAAATTAATGTACCTCGTGATAGAAATAATGATTTTGAGCCGCTATTAATTCCTAAAAATCAGACGCGCTTTCCCGATATGGACGAAAAAATAATCAGCCTATACTCCCGCGGTATGAGCACACGTGATATCCAGGAGCAGCTACTTGACCTGTATGGCACTGAGGTATCACCAACACTGATTTCAAATGTGACCAATGAGGTTATAGATGAAGTAAAAGCATGGCAATCTCGCCCTTTAGACAGGTTATATCCCATTGTTTACTTAGATGCACTGGTAATCAAAGTCCAGCAAGATAAGCGGATTATTAATAAGGCTTTTTATTTAGCGCTGGGCGTCAATGTTGATGGTCAAAAAGAGCTTTTGGGTATTTGGGTTAGCCAAAACGAAGGTGCTAAGTTTTGGTTAAACGTATTAACCGAGCTAAAGAACCGTGGTGTTGAAGATATTTTAATCGCGTGCGTTGATGGTTTAACGGGCTTTCCTGAGGCTATCCATGCCGCTTATCCCAATACCCAGGTACAGCTGTGTATCGTTCATATGGTACGTAACTCTCTGCGCTACGTTGGCTGGAAGAAACGTAAAGAAGTGGCGGCAGACCTTAGAACGATTTACACGGCAAAAACCCTTGAAGAAGCGGAGCTTGCTTTAAGCAGTTTTTCTGAAAAGTGGGATAGTGAATTTCCATCGATATCGCGCAGTTGGCTAAATCACTGGGAATCTGTCACACCATTCTTTGATTACCCCGATGAAATAAGAAAAGTGATTTATACCACGAATGCTATTGAGTCTCTTAATATGAGTATTAGAAAAGTCATCAAGAATAAGCGGGTATTCCCATCTGACGAAGCAGCACTAAAATTACTTTATCTGGCACTTAAAAATATTTCAAAAAAATGGACTATGCCAATACGAGATTGGGGTGCAGCGATGAACCAGTTTATGATTATGTTTGAAGACCGCATTAGCGGCCGTACTTAAAAATAACGGGGAATTTTATTTTTAATTTTAATAAAACGTGCTAAGGTGACATTGTCGGTTCTAGTGGAGTCGGCAGTAAATTAAATAATTTGGCTATGCGCATTTACACAAATTAATTTACAGACCC